>CAJUTQ010000013.1 GCA_910589265.1 uncultured Lachnospiraceae bacterium | reverse complement strand
TGGGGTTTGAATCGAATAAGGAATATAACGAGATTATGTTCCTTCGGGAAATCACCCACACCGTAAATATGTTTAATGATATGGGCGATATTGTGAGGATCTATTCCAAAAATCCTGAAACAGCCACCGTAAGGCTTGCAAATCTTCTTTCTATGGTATCGGGGGAAGAATCCGAATCGGTATAGTAAAGCAATCGGAGTCATGATATACTTACACGCAGAAAGCATTTCATCAGTTCCGATTGCCCGTTATCGAAAGGAGAACGGATTATGGCAAAAGGTTCTGTAAGAAAAAAAGGAAAGAAATGGTACTATCGCTTCTATGTAGAGGACGCAAGCGGCAACTTGGTACAGAAAGAGTTTACGGGTACGGAAAGCAAGAGCGAGACGGAAAAGCTGTTACGGCAGGCAATGGAGGACTATGAGGAAAAGAAATTCATTGCAAAGGCTGACAACATCACGCTTGGGGAACTGCTCGATATTTGGGCGGAGGAAGAATTAAAGGTCGGCACACTTAGCAATGGAACAGTCGGCAATTATCTTCAAGCCATAGGCAGGCTGAAACAGCACCCGATCAGTGACCGCAGATTAAAAACAATCACTTCCGGTCATTTGCAGCAGTTCATGGACTTGCTGACTTTCGGGGGAACGGAGGCAGAATTTGTTTCCAAAGGCTACACAAAGGATTATATCCGTTCCTTTTCGGCGGTGTTACAGCAGTCATTCCGCTTTGCAGTATTTCCCAAACAGCTTATCGCATTCAATCCCATGCAGTATGTGGTAATGAAGAAAAAGGCTGAAAATGTAGATTTATTTGCGGAAGATACCGCTGAAAACGGCAGCGTAAAGACACTGACCTACGAACTGTACCAAAAGCTGCTGGCACAGCTTGGAAAACGGAGCAAGGACGCGATCCTGCCCGTACAGATAGCTTATTTCACAGGGTTAAGACTTGGGGAAGTGGCAGGGCTGACTTGGCAGGACATCAACCTTGAAGAACAGTATTTAACAGTGCGGAGAAGCGTCCGATACAACAATTCAAGACACAAAACGGAGATTGGACCGACAAAGAGGAAAAAGGTGCGTGTTGTGGACTTCTGTGATACCCTCGCTGATATTTTGAAAACAGCAAAAAAGGCACAGCATAAAAACCGTTTCCAGTATGGGGAACTGTACCAGAGGAATTATTACAAAGAAGTCAGGGAAAAGAACAGGATACATTATGAGTATTACTGCCTTGACGGGACACAGGAAGTTCCTGCGGATTATACGGAAATCTTCTTTGTCTGCCTGCGGTCGGACGGCTGTCTGGAACTTCCCGCAACAGTGGAAACCGCCTGCCGGACTGCCCGAAAGATACTGCCGGAACTAAAAGATTTTCATTTCCACACACTCCGGCATACTTATACAAGCAATCTCCTGTCAAACGGTGCGGCGCCGAAAGATGTGCAGGAACTGTTAGGTCACTCTGATGTCAGTACCACCATGAATGTCTACGCCCACGCCACAAGGGAGGCAAAGCGGACTTCCGCAAGGCTCTTGGATAAAGTGGTCGGGGAATGATAAAAATTTTCCCTTGTTTCGGCTGGTAAGGGCAAAAACAAGGGAAAATACATAGCAGTTCATGGTATGAGGGTTGATAAACCCTGAAAAATAGGGGAAGTTTATAGAAAAAGTGTACAAATTGGAATTTGCGTACTTGTGAAGTTTAAAATAGTTTTGCTGAAAAATGGTAAAAGATACTATCATTATAAGCTTTGGAAGCAAAATGGGCAAGAATAATCATATATCTTTGAAGCATCCAAGGACACTTATTTTGATGAATAAATTTTCTGTTTAGATAAGTGAAAGCAAAAGAAATACAAAAGTTTTTCTTCCTTTTTCGAAAGAAGCGAATAAAAAACATGTGCAAAATGTTAAAGCCTATGATAAAATAGAGCAGTGAAAGAAATAAAAGACACAAAGGAGGAAATGCTTTGAGAAAAAATTCCTTTTTTCCAAAGCTTCGAAATATTATTGTCCGTTGCCGGTATGTATGTTCCACAATAATCGCAGCGCTTTTTTGCTGGGGTTTTTCTTTATATACAGAAGAAATAACAAGGGAACAAATAATACAGGCAAAAGAAGCAATTGTGGAAGTGGAGATTGAAGAGGCAAGATCGGCAGATACTAGGCAAGTATCAGAAAATAAAATATCTGCCAGTGTTGTAAAAGAGACAAGAGAACAAGGGTCAGAGGCAGATTCTTCTTCCGACTTAGAAGAGGACTGGAAGCTTATGCTCATAAGTAAGAGGGAGCCAGTTCCCTTGGATTATACTTTTGAGCTGGGAATGATACAAGGAGAAATTAGGGCGGATATACGAATCCTTGAGGAGGCTAACGAAATGTTAAAGGAGGCAAGAAAAGAGGGGATTTTCCTTGTGATCTGCTCTCCATACAGAGATTATGACAGGCAGGAAATGCTTTTTAATCAGAAAGTAAAGTCTTACATGGAGCAGGGAATGTCTTTTATGGAGGCATATATACAGTCTTCTCACACGATAGCTGTCCCTGGGGCAAGTGAGCATCAGGTAGGGCTGGCTTTGGATATTGTCTGTAGTACTTACTATCGTTTAGACGAAGCTTTTGGGGATACAGAAGCAGGAAAATGGCTGGCTGAGAATAGTTATCAGTATGGATTTATTTTAAGATATCCAAAGGACAAGGAAGAGATTACAGGTATTGAATATGAGCCTTGGCATTTTCGCTATGTGGGAAAAGAGGCTGCAAAGGAAATGACAGAACAAAAATTAACATTAGAAGAATATGTGGAACAGGTGGGGACATGAGTTATCGGTTGTTAAAAAGAGAAGGAACGGCAAAAAGAGGAGAGCTTTATACAGTACATGGGGTTATACAAACCCCTGTTTTTATGAACGTAGGGACAGCAGGAGCTATCAAGGGAGGGGTATCATCCGCTGATTTAAAAAATATTAAAACCCAGGTGGAATTGTCCAATACATACCACCTTCATCTTAGACCAGGGGATAAGGTTATAAAAAAACTAGGAGGGCTTCACAAGTTTATGAATTGGGCTCAGCCTATTTTAACAGATTCAGGAGGGTTTCAAGTGTTCTCTCTTTCTAGTTTAAGGAAGATTAAAGAGGAGGGGGTGTATTTCTCCTCTCATATTGATGGGAGAAAAATTTTTATGGGGCCAGAGGAGAGCATGTCCATTCAGTCTAATTTGGCTTCAACGATAGCCATGGCTTTTGATGAATGTCCATCCAGCAAAGCAGATAGAGCTTACGTACAACAGTCTGCAGATAGGACGGTTCGATGGCTAAAACGCTGTAGGGAACATCTTTGCCAGTTAAATCAAAAGGAAGATACAATTAATAAAAAGCAAATGCTTTTTGGCATTAACCAGGGGGGAATTTTCAAGGATATCCGTATAGAGCATGGGAAAAAAATATCCCAATTTGATTTAGACGGTTATGCCATTGGAGGGCTTGCAGTAGGGGAAACTCACGAGGAAATGTATGAGATTATTGAAACTGTCGTTCCCTATCTTCCATTAGAAAAGCCTACATACCTTATGGGAGTGGGCACACCAGAAAATATTTTGGAAGCTGTAGAAAGGGGGGTGGATTTTTTTGATTGTGTTTATCCTTCAAGAAACGGCCGCCATGGGCATGTTTATACAAATGAGGGAAAGAGAAACTTATATAATGCAAAATATGAATTAGACGACAGACCGATTGAAGAAGGCTGTGGCTGTCCTGCCTGTAAAGATTATACAAGGGCTTATATCCGCCATTTACTTAAGGCAAAAGAAATACTGGGAATGAGACTTTGTGTTCTTCACAATCTTTATTTTTACAATACAATGATGGAAGAAATTAGGCAGTCTTTGGATGAAGGGAGGTTTGGGATTTATAAAAAACAAAAGCTAGAACACTTGAGGATGGGCGGTAACTAGAGAGAAGGACAGAATTCAAGAATAATTCTGTTCTATACGAGGAAAGGTATCATTAAAAAGGAGGAAAAGAGAAAATGAAAGCTTTGGTTGCGTTTTGTATTACTGCTGTAACCTTTGGAGGGATTCATTACGATTCGATTCCACAATATGAAAGTAGAGAAGTTTTTCAATTTAGCCCTTCTGTGAATTCTGTAAATGTTTCAGAAATACAATCAGAAACAGAAAGGGCAGCAGAGAAGCCAGAAACAATGGATGTAGTCATTAAAGGAAATGTGCTGATGCTAAATGGAGAGGCAAGTCCAGAAGAGGTCATTGTTCAATGTCTTATACCAGCAGTAGGCACTTTTTCCACCTCACCAGATAAAGATGGGAATTTTTCCTTGGAGGCTTCCATTCTTCCCTCTATGTATCAGGGGGTTATGACAATAACAATACAGGCTAGGTGCGAAGGCTATTTTACGGAGTTTGTAGAGTATACTTATCAAGATGGGGGACAGGTGACCTTTTTAATGGAGACAGGAAGGGATACGGACACCTTTTCCTTGTCAGGAAAGATTGTAGATGAAGAAGGAAAGCCTCTAGTAGGAGCAAAGGTTATTTTATTAGAAGAGGAAGTATTTCGCCCTACATGTTCAGGAGGATATTTTACAGTTCACCTTCCAAACAAGTATGAAGGCACCTTAGTTCCAATAATGGATGGTTATTCTTTTGAACCAAAAACTTATGTTTTTGATTCCTTAGAGGAATCTATTCAGAACATTATTTTTCATGGGAAAAAAGAGGCAGGTGGAGGAGATAATCCAGAATCTCCTTCTATACCAGAACCTCCTTTAGGAACAGAAACCCCTTCTAAACCAGAGGAGGAAGTACATCCAGAATCTCCTTCCACACCAGAAGAAACCACCCCTGAAAATTCTTCAAAGCCAGAAAAACCTTCCGACGCCCAAGATAATGACAGCCAGAATACTTTAGGTGAAGGAGGGAGTTCAAATGATAGCCAAGCTTTGGAAACTCCCATATCTTTAGAAAAAGTTGCAGAGTCAGATGGGGCAGCAAAGACAATGGATTGGAACTCCCTTCTCCTCTCTATGGCTAATATCAAAGAAGGAGGAAGTCTCCTAGTGGACTTAAACAGGAGCGGATGGATTGTACCTGTGGACTTTGTACGGCTCATAGCTGGCAAAAATGTCAACATTGTCGTCTCCTTCCAAGGCCAAGTCTATGTTATTAACGGCTTACACTGGATGGAACCAGAAGGCACAAGGACTTTTTATACATTGGATCAAATCTTATTTATTCTTCAGGCAACAAAAATAAATTAAGGAATTCTCATCAGTGGAAAAACGAGAAATTTAGGAAAAGCCCTTGTTTATTCTCCTATTATTGTGTATCATATGAATTAGAATCTATGTGGAAAGATCTAGGAGGATGAAAAATGACAACAGTTTTAACAGAAGCAGCAGGCGGAGGTATGATGTATTCTACGTTGATATGGGTAGTTGCAATGATAGCTATCGTTTACTTCCTTATGATCCGGCCTCAGAAAAAGGAGCAGAACAGGATGAACGCCATGTTGTCCCAGCTAGAAATAGGGGACAGTATCTTAACAAATAGTGGGTTTTATGGTATTATTATTGATATTACCGATGACACAGTTATTGTAGAATTTGGTAATAATAAAAATTGCCGTATTCCTATGCAAAAGACGGCTATTTCCCAGGTAGAGAAGCCCCAGGCTGAATAATAGAAATGAATTGGAAATATTAGGAAAAAAGAAAGAATCTTTATGCTAGAATAGGATTTTTTTATTACAATCGCTGATGTTATAGACGAAAAAGAAGGATTGGATTTGGAAGAAATCAATCCCTTTCTCGCTTACAACATTGGCGATTTCCTATATGGGAAGCTGTTTGTTTAAAGGAAAGATTTTATATAGAAAGGAAACATTTTATGAAGATAGAAGTAATAGAGGATAATTTTTCTATATGTAAAGTAAAGGATTATTCGCAAGTTAATTTGGATGAGAAATTTTGCTTTATTGGAAAAACAGATGAAGAAAAATCTTTTGTTTGTATTACGAAAAATGTCCCAGATAATGTTATTGAGAGAGAAGATGGATGGAAGGCTTTTCGAATACAAGGAGTATTAGATTTTTCTCTGATTGGAATACTTTCAAAAATATCAACTTTATTAGGGGAAAATGGAATTGGAATATTTGCAGTTTCAACATTCAATACAGATTATATTTTTACAAAAATAGAAAATTTTCAAAAAGCATTAGAAGTACTTTCCAGTGAAGGCATAGAAGTGGTGCAAAATGTTTAAGGGAACAAGGGAACCTATTAGGAAAAAAATAAAAAAGGATTGGCGCTTTCCACCAATCCTTTTTCCCACTTAGAAAAAGCTGTTAAAAATGTTGCCTGAATTATAGTTGTAGGTAAATTTGGCTTTCTGATTATATGTGTTTGCCTTTTCAGCCTCAATATTTGCATGTCTTTCAAGCTGTGTAGCTTTATCAGCAACTTTTCCCACAAATGAGAGAGTATCATTGAGTGCAGATTTGACAGTCGTCATATTTGCAGATTTTAATACGTCCTCATCAACGGATAACTTATTGTTGCTTCCAACAGTAATTCCAATTTTGCTAAGAAGATTGCTATAGCCTTTGGCGCTACCAGTCATTGAGAGAGTATCCCGCAAAATAGATTTTGCATCAGAAGATGAACCAGCATCTAACATAGAATTATAGCTGTCTGCAAAATCTTTCACTGCTTTGTAGATAGCATCTCTGTCATAATCCATTTTTGTAGTAGTTGTACCGTCCTCATTTTTCGTAGTAATTTCTTTTTTCTCAAAAAGAGAATCTTTCCCAGTTGCAAGCAGTTTATCCGCAGCTTTTTTTAAGCTGTTAGCAGAAGATTTAAGCTTTGTAATGGTTGCACTGTCATCTGCGCTTGTGGAAGTAGAACTGGATTGGGAATCTTTTGTTTTTGCATAGTAAGCTTTTAATAATTTCTTATAGCTTCCATTTTTTATGCTGGCATAGTCTGATATAATATTATTTGAACTATAAGAATTACTTGTGTTCCCATAACTTGAAAAAAGACTATCACCAAGTCCTGCATTATAATACGACATATTCATCACTCCTTTGAAATAAATCGGCGTCCTTGCCTTTAGTTTGTATGATTCCTTTTATACCGTATTTATTATAGCAGAAATATCCATAAATTTCAAGGGATATTCAGAAAGAACAGGGCTCTTTCTTCTCATTGACAAATGTATTTGATAAGATTATGATTAAAAATAGTAGAAAATATAGAGATTTTTTTGTCAATGGTTTTTATGAGAGAAAATGGGATATAAAGATGGATAGGGAAACGGACAAATAGGAGGCTTCTCCTAAGTAGAAGTTTACAATCTATGTATCAGTGTAAGGAGGATAACGAATGTATAAATTATGGGAGGCATTTAAAGAGACAAAAAATTTTCGGTGGGTAGAGCTGTCTCATTCTATGAACAATGACAGTCCATATTGGGCAGGAATTCCTGAGGGATCTGTAGAATTAGGGAAAACATGTTTTGATTGGGGAAATGAAATGTTAGATTGTCGCATTCAGACCTTTAAGTTTCCAGGGCAGTTTGGAACTCATATTGATTTTCCAGGACATTTTGTCAAAGGAGGGGACTTATCAGAAAAATATAGTGTAAAAGATTTGATTTTTCCCTTATGTGTTATTGACATATCCCAAAAGGTGAAAGAAGATCCAGATTATACAGTAACATTGGAAGACATAAAGCAATATGAGGAGAACTATGGGGATATTCCCCATGGAGCATTTGTAGCACTTCGAACAGATTGGTATAAAAAATGGCCAAATATGGAAGAACTTTCTGGAATAGATAGTGAGGGAAGAGAGCATTTTCCAGGATGGTCCTTAGAGGCTTTAAAATATATCTATGAGGTGAGAAATGCAGCAGCAAATGGCCATGAGTCCCTTGACACAGATTCGTCCTTTGTAGCTGAAAAAGCAGGTGATTTAATTTGTGAACGATATGTCCTAAAGCAAAATAAATTGCAGGTGGAATTACTGAAAAATCTGGATCAAGTTGCACCAGCTGGGGCAGTTATTTTTGTTTCTTATCCAAATTTTGAAGGGGCTACAGGGCTACCTGCAAGAGTATGGGCGATTACAGAATAAGGAAAGTCATTGAAGAATGACTAGTCTTAATAAGAAAGGCGCTGAATGGATGAAGGGAAGCTTGTAAATGAAACTGGAGCGTATGGTTGGAATTCTTTCTATTCTTTTGCAGCAGAGTAAAGTAACAGCTCTTTATTTGGCAGAGACCTTTGAGGTGTCAAGACGAACGATTAACAGAGATATTGAAGCTTTGTGTATGGCTGGCATTCCTATTGTGACTGAGAGGGGAGCCAAAGGAGGCATTTCCATCATGGAAGGATATAAAATTGATCGAACGCTTCTTAGCACATGGGAGATGCAGGCAATTTTAGCAGGACTTCGAAGTCTAGACAGTGTCAGCGGCACAAACCGCTATGTACAGCTTATGGAAAAGTTGTCAGCAGGTACAGGGAGTGTGGCAGCTGGGGATCAACATATACTTATTAATCTTTCTTCCTGGTGCAAATCTGCCTTATCACCGAAGATAGAAAAGATACATAAGAATATTGTTTTATCGAGAAAATTGTCCTTCACTTATTATGGGCCAACAGATATAGCAAGGCGGGTTATGGAACCATACAATTTGCTGTTTCAATGGTCTAGCTGGTATGTGTGGGGATGGTGCCTTGCGAGAAAGGATTTTCGTCTATTTAAGTTAAACCGTATGACAGAACTGAAAACAGAAGGAGAGTTTGTAAAGCGTCCTGCTCCACTGCCGGATTTGTCACAGGAGAAGGTTTTCCCCCCTCTTTATTCTGTGAAGGCTAAGATTAAACCAAGATTTAAATGGCGTCTTGTGGAAGAATATGGAAGGGAGAGTTTTACAGAGGAGCCTGATGGAAGCCTGTTGTTTACCTTTGGTTTTACAAATAAAGAAAGCATTATTGGCTGGATTGCTTCTTTTGGAGGAGATGCGGAGCTTTTAGAACCTGCTGAGTTTCGCAAAGATATTCTTTTGTTTGCAGAAGGAATTTGTAAAAATTATTTGGAATGATGACATGCTGTTGTCCCCTTTCCTTTGGTAGAATAAGGTTATAAATATGGGAAGAGATAGTTGGATATCTCTTTAAAACTATAAGATGAACCAAGGAAAGGAGAAAAGATAATGGATTATGAAGTAGTAAACTTAGATGAAAAAATAGCAGTTGGTATAGGTAAACGGACGGGTAATGGAGATCCTCATATGAAAGAGATAATTGGAGGGCTTTGGAATCGTTTTTATAATGAAGGGATATATGCGTCTATCCCCAACAAAGTCAATTTAAAAACTCTTGGTATGTACACAGATTATATAGGAGAAAAAAAGGAGGATTACAAAGCGCTAGTTGCATGTGAGGTTTCCTCTGAGCCTGACGGGGACAGTTTTGCTGTTTGTAAAATTCCATCAGGTCCATATGCAAAATTTATTGTTAAAGGCAATGTAACACAGGTGGTTGCCAAAGCATGGGAGGAGATTGGACAAATGAATCTGCCAAGGACATTTTGCTGTGATTTTGAGGAGTATGAGGATGATAATATGGAGAATGGAGAAATCCATATTTATGTAGGATTAAAGGAAGGATGAGAAGGAGTGGCTTCCAAAATTGAATTTGTAAAATTTATTGTTGACCAGTTGTGTAATGCTGGAGAAATTACATACAGGAAAATGTTTGGAGAATATGGCGTTTATTGTGATGGTAAAATTTTTGCTCTTATTTGTGATGATCAGTTATTTGTAAAGATTACCAAGGCAGGGAGGAAGCGATATCCCCATTTGCCAGAGGCTCCCCCTTATGAAGGAGGGAAAAATTATTTTTTTATTGAAGATGTGGACAATAGGGAAATGCTGACAGAATTAACTATGGTGACTTGTGAGGAGCTGCCTAAGCCAAAACCTAAAAAGAAGAAGGGGTAGTTCCGCTATGGAGGAAATTTAATCTATAACTTGCATTGATTTTAATACTAGGGAGAACAGTCTATAAAGTTTGTAAAACAAATTTTATAGACTGTTCATTTAAAAAGGAATCTTATTAGATGCTGTATAAAGGTGGGAAAGTATTTTATAATTCTGAGTTTATAAATGTAATGATAATTCCTCTGTATCTTTTGTATCAATTCAAATCTGTATAGAGACATTAAAGTAAAAGGATATGTTTTGATTATATGTATTTTGTATAGATTATTTTCTTTTTATGCTCCTTTCCATTTAATGAAATCTTTTAGAAACAGTTCAGTGAATTCATCAAACCTATATATTTTATGTTATAATTGATGCCGAAAAGTCATTTCATAGAAAACAATCGAATTTCAATAAGAATTCCATAGTAAAATAACAGGAGGAAGGATGTATATGATTGACTTACAGGATAAACATAATTGTCCTACATTAGAGGAAATAGGAGAGTATATCTGTAATCCTATATTTCACAAATTTTATTCTCATATAAAGACACTGTATAGATGTAATGAGAAAATAGAATTCAGTTCCTGCAGCTAGGAAAGGGGATGGAATATAAAGTTCAAAAAATCAGGAAAAACTTTATGTACGATATATCCCAGAGAATCTTATTTTACAGTTATGCTTGTAGTAGGATTAAAAGAAAAAGAGCTATTTGAATCAATGTTGTCTAACTGCACAAAAAAATGCAAGAAATATATGAACAGACAAAAGAGGGAAACGGACAGAGATGGCTGATGGTTGAGCTGGAAGAAGAAGATGAACTTTATGAAGATGTGCTGCGGGTTATTGAAATTCGTAGAATGAAATAAATGTTTATGAGACATATCATCCCTCTCCCTTTTGCCTTTGTTTAGCTTTTAAAATATTTTTATGAAAGGATATAAGTAATTGGTGTGCATCCCGTCAAGTAGACAATTGAAAAAATATAAATTTATCTGCCAGTAGAGTATCTGCTGGCAGTATTTATACAGCTTGCAAGTAAATTTCATGTTTTTCCATAGGAGTTAAAATTCCAAGACCTCTTTGCAATCGTCTATTGTTATAGTAATCTATATAATTCTCTATCATTTTTACGAGTGTTTCTCTATCTGTAAATTGTTTTCCATAGTAACGTTCTCGTTTTAAAATTCCCCAAAATCCTTGCATAGGACCATGGTCAATACATTTAGCAACCCTTGACATACTTTGTGTAATTCTAGCAGCTACAAGTTTACTGTGAAATGCCCTGTTCATATATTGAAATCCCCGGTCACTATGAAACAGCGGGTGTGCTTTGGGATTTAACTGTATTGTTTTATCAATTATATCAAATACTAGTGCATTATTGTTATGAGCATGAGTGACTATATGACGATAATCATGCCATACAAATTCGGAATTGTACTTAGATAGACTTTTTGTTTCACAATTCCAATGTAATAATGGAATTCTGTTGCATCAGTGAACCGTTTTTCATTTGGTGTATCTGCAGTAAACTCATGATTAAGTATATTTTCTGCTATATATGGAGGATTTGTAACCTGTATGGTACAGCCATGATTAGAGTACTTGAGCATTGATTTTATATGAAATTGACAAATACATAATATATGTTTGTCATTAGCATGAATGTCATGATAACGTTCCAAGACATCTCTGATTCTTCGATATCCTTTATCTGGCGATTTTGTATAAATCTTTTCTATCTCATCAGCAATTCTCCTGTTTTTGTATTTATTTTCAGGAATTTCTCTATATAACCATTTATAGTAAGCAGCTCTGGACACTCTGCCAAGTGGCAAAGAGCAGTAATGGAATAGCCATATTCTTTGTGGACTTCTTTGATTGCCTAGTATATATGTTCGTGACGAACCAGACTTAGCCCTATCTCCTCTCTATCTCTTCGAGTTTTTTGGAAAATATCTCCATTCCAGCACGTTCTTTTTTTACTTTTAAAATTTTAACTTCGGCATGTAACTTTTCTAATTCACTCATCTTATCAAGACTTTTTCGTTTGCTGAGGTTGTCTCTTAAAGCTTCCACTCCACCCGTTTCCTATTTGATAGTGTAATTACATGCCTGTTAGTAAGATACCGGAAATTGTTCTGCTGTTTTGGAATAATTGTGGTCATGTGAGATGCAATACTGCACAAAATCGACACGTTCTTCAAAAGTGGTTTTTCTTCCTTTGGACATGATAGCGCGTCCTCCTAAGTGACAAGTTTTTATTTTTTCACTTGTCTACTTAGATGGGAGCATATCATTATTTGAAAGGAATTAACATTATTTTTTTAAAAGTTACTTTTTGCAATATAGAATAATGAAGGTGCATGTTTTATTTTCAAGGGAGTAATAGTAGAGTGTTAGGCTAGATAAATAAAATATAATAATCAATTATGAGCTCATATACAAAAAATGATTGCTAAGTATGACAAATTAAAATTGGGAGAAAGAAAGCAAAAGGGTAGATTTGACAGACTTGCTCTTAATTGGCCATTTAAAACAGTAATAGCAAGGGAAGAGAACCGAGGAACAGGCAGGGTTCATTTTTATCCGTTTTCAGATGGGAATTAAAAAAAGACATTAGCAGAAAGTGAAATAACGAAAACTCCTTTGCATATAGAATTTATTAGATTTAAGAAACGGACATTTCATCTTCTATTGCTAGATGTCCTTTTTTTCATACCAAAATTTATTTTATACTGACTTTTTATCTATAAAAGAGAATACTATTAATAAATACAAGTATTTTATATTATGAGGTGAATGATATGCATGGAAAAACTGTTGAAAAAAGTCAGTTAAAAGGATATAATGAAAATATCTTGTATACTATCGGAGGAGTAAAAATGGATAGGATTACCCAAAGCATGCTAGATGCATTTCAGAATGATATAAGTTTGCGCTTTAATGATTCGTCATTGCTATTTGAGTACTTTTCAAATTATTGTGTTGTTAATAATATCTACGGTACAAATGATTTTGATTTAGACGAAATAACAACTGGAAAAAATACACAAGGTATAGATGGAATTGCAATAATCGTTAATCAAAAAATAATAAATAGCACGGAAGATATTGATTTACTTATTTCTTTAAATCAAACAATCTCAGTAAAATTTGTATTAATACAAACAAAAACATCAGCATCTTTTGAAAATACAGAAATTGCAAATTTATTTACCTTTTCAAAAATATACTTTAGTGATGACGCAGCTGTATTTTGCACTCCGGAAATGAAGAAATTTATTGAATTAAAAGATTACATTTTTAATAAAGGGAATAAACTAAAAAAAAATCCTGAATTAATATTATATTATTTGACGTTAGGAACTTGGTGTGATGATTCTAATTTAAATGCTACCATTTCAATTGGTAAAGAAAGTCTCAAGAACACAAATTTATTTTCCACTATTGACTTTATCCCTTGTGGATCAGTAGAGCTTCAATCTTTATATAGAAAAACAAAAGCTAAACTAACGGCTACTTTTAAATTTGAAAAGAGAATAACCATGTATTCTATTAGCGATGATGAAGTAGGCTATTGTGGTGTTTTACCATTTAAAGAGTATAAGAAGCTTATATTAGAAGATACTGGAGCAACAAAACCAGTTTTTGAAGATAATATTAGAGATTATTTAGGTCCCAATCAGGATGTCAATGAAAGTATTTGTCAAACTATTTTATCAGGAAATGTCAATGCGTTTAGTATGCTGAATAATGGTATAACTATTGTTGCATCCGCAATTTCCATTCCAGGTGATATAGCAACGATTGAGGATTATCAAATTGTTAATGGCTGCCAAACGAGTAATATACTAATTGATAATATGGATATTGCAGAAAATATTGATGAACTTATAATACCTGTAAGAATTATTGCAACAAAAGATGAAAATTTGAAAAATGAAATTACAAAAGCTACAAACAGTCAGACAGCGATTAAGAAGGAACAGTTAGAAGCTTTATCTACATTTCAAAAGAATCTTGAGGAGTTTTATAAAACTTTTGCAACACAAGATTCCTTAGTCTATGAGCGTAGAATAGGTCAATATAGAAATAGTGATATACCTAGAAATAGGATTATTTCTATATCAACACAAATAAAAACAATTGCTGCAATGTTTTTAAATGAACCAAGTGCTGTATCTGGTCAATATGGTGCTGTTGTAAAACGATTTGGGAACAAAATTTTCAAAAGTTCAGATAAGCCTATCATATATTATACTAGTGCATTGGCATTATATAAAATTGAAAATCTTTTTAAAACAAATAAGATCGATAAGAAATATCGACGCAGTAGATACCATGCTATAATGCTTTTTAGAATAGCTGTATCTGAAGTGGAAATGCCACGTTTTAATCAACGTAAAATGGAACCATATTGTCAAAAGATTTTGAATATGTTAAACAATGATGATAGGTGTGAAAAAACATTTGGAGGGATAGTTGATTTTATTATATCTAAGGGAAAAGATATAGATATAGAAAATAGAAAATGTTTTGAAAGAAAAGAAACAACAGAGTATTTACTCTCTCAATCAAGATTTTTAATGGAATATCTGAAAACATTCAATAGTATACCTTAAATATTAAGATTATAGAAACCTGATTGTTGAAGGAAAAGAGATGGAGATATAATAGGAAGAATAGTTTAGCTAGTATCTTACCATAATGGAACAGGGCAAAGGAATGAGCCAGCAGTTTAAAAATTGGGTTCCTAGGACTTTTGTGTCTTATTTTATATTTTCCTTTTGATGAGAAGCCTTGATACAAAGGCTGAGAAAGACTTTATTCGTTGTTTCTCTTATAATAGTGTGCAAAGACTATTTATTATTCCTATACTTATGCATAATTGTTTTACTCATGCAGATCCTTTTGGGTCATAGAAAGCCTTTTACAATTTTCCTATATTAGAACATATTTTTACAGCAAAAAGCAGTAAGGATACACAATAGAAACAAGAATGACAAAGCAGCGATGAAACAAAAATATTTAGAATGAGACTGCTCATTAGAGAAAAGTATCCGCAAGAAAGTATTAAAAATAACAAAAGGAAAAAAATGATTCACTATGATGGGATATATTCAGAACCAAGAGTAGTGAGTTTTTTATATATTAAGAGTATCTTTATGAATAAACAAAATAAACCTAGTGAAAAAATGGTATCCAAATGGCTTTTCCCATTATTTTAAATAAAAAATAATAAATATTTGGAGGATTGTATTTTTATTTAGTATGTCAATAGAAATTATATAGTTCCTTTATGTCCTTGGAAGTACGGATATTCATATATTAGGGGTGTAAATTGGATATTTCTTAATTCTATAAAGTTTGTAAAAAAGGTAAGTCATATACAGATGTTTTCATAGTTGTAACATGTTTATTTATTTACGAAAAGGATTTATGGATAGCCTTCAAATATGACGTAGTTATAGAACATGAGGAGAATGGGAAAAGTTTTATTCATATATCTACAACCGCCACAGAAAAAATTATTGAACTGGCTCATTCTATGTTGAAGATAAAAAAAGGGGTGGAGATGCAAAGGACATAAGAGAGACGAGAGTTTGAAGTTATAAATAAAGAGGGAAATATTTCTTTGCTATAACTAGGATAGACTATTTTTTCAGTATAATTTCAGAAGAATACCAACAATATGAAGAAATAAGTTATGAGGATTTTATTACATAGAAAAATAAAGAGAAGGGAATCTATGCTGGAAATTTTTTAAACTCCATATTATAATGAAAAAATGAATAGGATACAGGCCAAGAATTGGGCAGAAAATAGGAAGACAAAAAGAAAGGCATGGTAATAGATATGGAAAAAATGTTGGATTTAATATCAAAAGAGGTACAGGACGCTTTTTCTAAGAGCTGTTATAATGAGAAATATGGAAAGGTAACCTTATCAAACCGCCCAGACTTATGTCAGTTTCAGTGTAACGGAGCAATGGCGGCTGCTAAAGAGTACAAGAAGGCGCCTATTGTCATTGCCAAAGATGTGGCAGAGCAGCTTTTGGAAAGCAGGATTATAAAGGAGGCGGATCCTGTAGCGCCAGGTTTTTTAAATTTAAAAGTAAAGGAATCTTTTTTAGTAAGTTATTTACGGCAAATGAGAGAGGAGGAGAATTTTGGCCTCAATAGGGATAAGAATCCTAAAACCATGGTTGTGGATTATGGTGGTCCAAATGTGGCAAAGCCTCTCCATGTAGGTCATCTGCGCTCTGCCATTATAGGGGAGAGCTTAAAAAGAATGGGGACTTATTTAGGGCATCGGATGATAGGTGATATTCACTTAGGGGACTGGGGGCTTCAGATGGGGTTAATTATTACGGAATTAAAGGAAAGGCAGCCGCAACTTCCCTACTTTGACTTATCCTATGAAGGAGATTATCCAAAAACCCCTCCTTTTACAATAGAAGAATTAGAAGAAATATATCCAGCAGCCAGTGAAAAATCAAAGAAAGATCAGTTCTATAAAGAAGAGGCTATGGAAGCTACTTTTTTACTTCAAAAGGGAAACAGAGGTTACAGGGCTTTATGGAACCATATTTTAGATGTATCGGTGAAGGATTTAAAGAAAAATTATAAAGCTTTACATGTGGAATTTGAACTTTGGAACGGAGAATCCAATGTACAGGACCGAATTCCTGCCATGGTTCAGAGTATGAGAGACAATGGATATGCCTATGAGAGCGAGGGAGCCCTTGTTGTAGATGTTAAGGAAGAGAGGGATACAAAAGAAATTCCTCCATGTATGATTCTGAAATCAGATGGGGCATCTCTTTATAATACGACAGACTTAGCGACAATTGAGCAGCGTATGGAAGAGATAGATCCAGATGAAATACTATATGTTGTAGATAAAAGGCAGGAGCTGTATTTTGAACAAGTATTCCGGTGTGCAAGGAAGACGAAGCTTGTCAAAGATGATACAAAGCTGACTTTTATTGGATTTGGGACAATGAATGGAAAAGATGGCAAACCTTTTAAGACAAGAGAAGGGGGAGTCATGCGGCTGGAACATTTAATGGCTAGTATTCAAGAAGAAATGGAAAAGAAAATTGAAAAAAATAAAAACAGTGTAGGAGAAGAGATGGGAGAAACAGCCAAGCTAGTAGGATTATCCGCTCTCAAATACGGAGATTTATCAAATCAGGCGTCAAAAGATTATATTTTTGATATGGACAGATTTACGTCTTTTGAGGGAAATACAGGCCCTTATATTTTATACACCATTGTCCGTATTAAGTCTATTTTGTCCAAATACGAAGAGATGGGTGGGAGACTGGAAGGAAATGAAATAAAGGAGCCATCCAGTGAAGGAGAATTAGATATGATGTTAGGGCTGGCACAGTTTAACGGAGTTGTGGAGAATGCTTTTGAGGAAAAAGCCCCTCATAAAATTTGCGCCTATGTGTATGAGTTAGCGAATGGCTTTAATCGTTTTTACCATGAAACAAAAATTCTTTCAGAAAAAGAGGCAGAAAAAAAGTCCAGTTGGATTGCCCTTCTCCTCTTAACAAGAGATATATTGGAAACGAATATTCATATGTTAGGTTTTGACGCCCCAGAGCGGATGTAAGGAAAAAGGAATGTCATCGAATTTTCAGGAAATTCCTCATCATCCTCTTCCTTTTCCAGAAAGATAACAGTTGAAATTAAAGGCTGTTTATTATAGAATGAAAAACAGGATTGCCAATGAAAAGATAAGGAAAGGGGATTGGGATGAAGAGGAGAAATGCATTGCTAATGGGTATACTGTTAATAGCTACTCTTTTTTGCTGGTCATGTTCAAACAGCACAGAGACAGAAGAGGTATTTGTGCCATTAGAGGATGAAAAGACAGAACAGACTGAAGTGGCAAAAATCCAAGAAAATATTCAAAATGAGATAGAGGCAGAGGAAGAAGTAAATGAAGAAGACATGGATGCCATGCTTCCTGTTTTTTCTGTAATAAATGCTTATCTTTGTGAAAACCAGGGAGAGTATGATGGAGAGAATCCAGATTTTTATTGGGGCGCCCTTTCCTATGCCATAAGTGGAATTGGGCCTAATTATGGGGAGCTATATGGGATAAAGGGAGAAGATGTCAGACTTCATCGTATGGTTGTGGAGGAGCTGGCAAGCATTTTCTTTCCGAATGTATTGGAACTGCCCAAAATTCCTTCTTCCTTAAAAAAACAAGTTTGGTATAATAGCAATGATGATTCTTATTACTGTAAAGTTGGAGAGCCAGGAGAAGTGAAGACAGAGATCGCCAGCTATGAAAAAAACGATGATGGCAGTGTAACTGTGCTGGCTTCCTATCAGGCAGGAGATACCTTGGAGGAGATAGCTTCTTTTCTCTATCTTTTAAGAGAGAATCCAGCCTTGGACAAGGCGGTGAAGCCAGATTTTCACTATACAATTGATAGTGTCAGTTATGAGCTTTCCAAAGATAGAGTCAGCCAGGGGGAAAGTCCAGAAGACTTTGCCGCTAAGGTGCAGTCAGCCATTACTTTAAGAGACATGGAAATGCTTTCTTTGTTAATCCAATATCCTTTTAAAGTGGACGAGAATACAATGATAGACAATGAGAAGGAATTTATGGAATTGGAACAGACAATAGTCGTCACTGAAGAGTTAGCAAGGGAAATACAAGATACAGATACATCCCAACTATTAGAAATTGAACAAGGATACATGATAGGGGAGGAACAATATAATATTTGGTTTGCTTTAACAGAAGAGGGATATAAAATTACAGGAATGAATAAATAAAAGAGAAGCTGCTGGAAAAACCTTTGTTTTACAGCAGCTTTTTCTTTGATTGGATGTCTTTAAAGAGATAGGGTCTATGGTCAAAAAGGAAAACAGTTCCTACCTTAGAAGCCTTCCAATATAAAAATATGTATGGTGTTGGGGCGAAGAGGAAGAATGTGTAACAAACCCTCTACCCCAATTATTTTCTTAAAAAATATCTTCCTTTTTGTTCTCACGGATTGCCTTTGGCTCAAAGGGATAAAGATCTTTATAAGAATCTAATTCTGCTTCATCTTGAATAGCAGATGGAATGAGGCCAGTACAGTCTGTGGTAGAACAAGCTTTTGTTATATCAAACTGATCTGGAAACTGATCCAGAGGATAATTGGATTTTTCTGTATGTTTCTTATTTTCAGCCATTTTTTCCACTCCTTTTTTCTTTTAGTATGAGAAGAGAAACGGAAAATATGTAGGATATTTTTGCATGAAATGGAAAACACAAAATCATCAAAGTCTATTCACAAAATACACATATTCCTTTTTTATACTTTGTAAGAAAGAAAAGGAAAAATAGATAGGAAGGGAGGATGAGAGTGGAATTGGTTGGAAAGTTTCGCCATGAATACAAAATTCCAGTATGCTTTGAGGATTATTATACGATTCGCAGAAGGTTAGAGGTTGTGACAATGAAAGATTCTCATGTAAAGGAAGATGGATGGTATTATATTCGGAGTCTTTACTTTGACAATTTTGATAATAAGGTTCTTCTAGAAAAAGTGAATGGAATAAATGTAAGAGAGAAATTTCGTTTGAGGTATTATAACGAAGACTGTCGCTTTGTTCGTTTGGAGAAGAAAAGTAAAATAAGAGGGCTTTGTGAAAAAAAATCTGTAAGTCTTACAAAGGAGGAGTGTGAGAAAATATGTACAGGAGAGATGGATTTTCTTATGGAGAAGAAGGAAGCATTATTGTGGGAATTTTATGCAAAGACGAAATATCAGCAGTTAAAGCCAAAAACCATTGTGGAGTACAAAAGGGAACCTTATATTTATGGACCTGGAAATGTGAGGGTGACCTTTGACACAGAAATAAAAACAGGCATTTATGATACACATTTTTTTAAAAGAAATCCATGTGTGGAAACAAATCCAGGAGAAATTTTAATGGAAGTAAAGTATGATGCCTTTCTTCCGGCTGTGATACAAGATATTATTCAGACGAATACAAGGCATGCCCAAGCTTTTTCAAAATATGCCAGATCGAGAATATATGGATAAAAGAAAAAGAAATACCTGTTTTTGCTTAGAAAGTGCAGTAGAATGGAGGATATTATGACATTTCAAGATATTTTTAAATCATCATTTTTAGAAAAGGCAGTGACCTTTTCGCCTATGGATCTTTTTATTGCCATGGTTGTAGCATTTGCCCTAGGACTTTTTATTTTCTTTGTATATAAGAAAACATTTCACGGGATTATGTATTCTGCCAACTTTGGGGTGTCTTTAATAGCCTTGACCCTTATAACGACCCTTGTTATCTTAGCAGTTACATCCAATGTTGTTCTTTCCCTTGGCATGGTGGGAGCATTATCCATTGTCCGTTTTCGCACAGCGATTAAGGAACCTATGGATATTGCCTATCTCTTTTGGGCCATTGGGGTTGGAATCGTTATTGGGGCTGGCCTGATCCCCATGGCTGTATATAGCTCCCTTTTTATTGGAATTATCTTAATAGTGTTTGTCAATCGCAAGGTGAGCTACAATCCTTATTTAATGATTATACATTGTGAAAGTGATGAAACAGAACAGAAAGTATGGGAACAGTTAAAAGAAAAAGTAAAAAAATCTTTGTTAAAGTCCAAGACAGTTTCCACTTCTGGCATTGAACTTACAGTAGAGGTTCGGCTAAAAGATGGAGAATGTGGGTTTGTGAATCAAATTGGAAAACTAATAGGAGTAAGTAACGCTGTGCTTGTAAGTTATCATGGAGATTATATGGGATGAGTACAAGTAAATATTTACCGTGGATCGTTGGAATTATGTTTCTATTGGCAGCAGGAATTTCTATCTTTCTTTTTCTTAGACCAGGGGAGGCAAAGGAAACGTTGGCCAGAGAGGAAGTCTCATATGAAGATTTCTTTGCAGAAGGGCAGATTATGGATGTAAATGTTGTCATAGATGAGGAAAGTTTTCAAGAACTTATAGAAAATCCCATGGCAGAACAGTATGTAAACTGTCATGTGGAGATCAATGGGGAAATGTACTATCATGTTGGATTGCGGACAAAGGGAAATACCAGCTTAAGCCAGGTCGCATCCAGTGATTCAGATCGGTACAGCTTTAAGATAGAGTTTGACCATTACCAAGAAGGGCAGACTATGGAGGGATTGGATAAATTAATTTTGAACAATATTTTTTCTGATAAAACTTATGTAAAAGAGTATATGGCCTATGACATTTTTCATTATATGGGTGTGGCCGCTCCCTATACTTGTTTTGCCAATATTTCCTTTAATGGAGAGAAGTGGGGACTCTATTTAGCAATTGAAGGAATGGAAGAAGCATTTGCCCAAAGGGTGTATGGATTAGATTATGGACAGCTTTATAAGCCAGAGAGTGAGATGGGATTTGGAGGGGGACCTTTTGGACCAGATGGGGAAGAAACCTATGGAGGAGCAGACTTAGTTTATAATGGAGAGGAAGAGGAGAATTACAAAGATATTTTTGATAATGCATCCTTTGATATTCGAAAGGAAGACAAGACAAGGCTTATAAACGCCCTGAAATATATAAATGCAGGAGAGGAGCTGGAAAAATATATGGATGTAGAGCAATGCCTACGATATTTTGCAGCCCAGACATTCATTGTAAACTTAGACAGCTACTACAGCAATTTAAAACACAACTATTATTTATATGAAAAGGATGGACAGCTTACCATTCTTCCATGGGATTTAAACTTGGCTTTTGGAGGCTTTCAGGCAAGGGATGCAAAGGATGCTGTGAATAATCCCATTGACACTCCTATGACAGGCATTTCTGAGTCACAGAGGCCTTTGTTTTCTAAATTAATGGATGTTGAGGAGTATAAGGAGAAATATCACTCTTATTTGAGAGAAATTGGAGAGGAATATGTGTACAGTGGAAAGGCTGCATTAAAACTAAAAGAAATAAAAACTCTCATCAGTCCATATGTAAAAGAAGATCCAACAGCATTTTATACATACGATGAATTTCTAACAGGAATAGAGAGCCTAGAAGCCTTTATTTTGGCAAGGGCAGATAGCGTGTTAGGACAACTTGACGGAGTAATTCCCTCTACGCAGGAGGGGCAGAAGGAAGAAGAAGGAAAACTGGTAGAAGCAAAGAGCATTAGCCTCCAGGATATGGGTGTTCAGGGAGGAGGAAATATGGGCGATGGACCAGAAAGAGGGAGACCTCCCATGAAGAGAGATTTTGAGCCAGGATTAGAGGGAGCTTTCCCTAAAGGGATGGAAAGAGGAAACATGCCTCCTGGAATGCCTAGACAGGAGGATGAAGGAATGGAAAAAAGTTTTGTTTTTCTAGGAACTTCTATAGTGGCCATAGTTTGGGGAATTCTTGTTGTTTTCTTCCTGCCTAGGCAAAAGATGAATGTGCATAAAAAGAAAAAAAACATAGCATAAGGAGATAAATATGATCAAGCAGATTAGGGACAATGAAGAAAAACAGGCAATGGTAAGGGGCATACTTGAAAGGCTTCCTGAATGGTTTGGCATTTCCAAAGCTAGAGAAAACTATATTTTGAGAAGTCCTTTACAAATGGTATTTGGAGCATTTAACAAAGAAAAAAATGTTGGAATTCTGTGTTTAGAAGAAACAGGAAGGGATATTGTGGAACTTTATGTCATGGGCGTATTAAAGGATTATGACAGAAAAGGAATAGGGACAGAGCTGTTCAAAGAGGCAAAAGCATTTGCTATTTTTAAAGGTTATTCCTTTATACAGGTTAAGACTGTACAAATGGGGAAGTATGAGGAGTATGATAAAACGAATCATTTTTATGTTAGTCTTGGATTTAAAGAATTTGAAGTTTTTCCTACATTGTGGGATGAATGGAATCCCTGCCAAGTATATGTGATGGCATTGGAACAGTAGTATAGAAGAGGAGCTGGTGCACATTTTTGATTTCCTTGTCATTTCCCCACTGTTTAAAAAATATAAGCTTTGAAATGAGTGATGTACACTCCTCTCAAAGCTTATAAAAATAGCGAGAGGGGGATTTGAACCCTCGACACTACGGGTATGAACCGTATGCTCTAGCCAACTGAGCTATCTCGCCATAAAATCTCCGTGTTTTTATCGGAATGGGACCTACAGGGCTCGAACCTGTGACCCTCTGCTTGTAAGGCAGATGCTCTCCCAGCTGAGCTAAGATCCCATTACTATTGTGCAATCACTTCAAGCGGACTTGCTATATTAGAATACAATGTTTTAAAAGATTTGTCAACATATTTTTTTAGAAAATAGTTTTTGAAAGAAATAAGGAGGATTGGATTGTAAAAGAATGGGATCTAATGTATCATTTCAAATAAAATGTATTTTTTAAATATACATTATCTGAAAGTTTATTTAGGAGGATTTTATGTGTGGCAGATATTATATGGATAGTGAAGTCGTAAGAGAAATAGAAAAAATTTTAGAACAAAAAAATGGAGAAGAGAAAAGAGAGGATTTATGCCAGGAGAGTTTTTGGTCCAAAGAAATTTATCCTACGAATAAGGTTCCTGTTTTATTGGGGAATGGAAAAAAATTATGTTTACAATTTCTAAGGTGGGGGTTTCCCATAAAGAAACATTTAGAAAATAAGGGAAGCTGTCAAGTAATCTTTAATGCAAGGTGTGAGACAGGACTGGAAAAACCTATGTTTAGGGAAAGCATTCTTCATAATCCAATGGCTATCCCTGCCCGTTGGTTTTATGAGTGGAATAGAAATAAAGAAAAAAATATGTTTTATAGAGAGGATCAGGCTATCCTGTTTATGGCAGGATGCGGCAGATTGTTTGGAAATGAAATGCGTTTTGTCATATTGACAACCAAGGCAAATGCTTCTGTAGAACCAGTACATCATCGTATGCCGCTGCTTCTGGACAAAGAGGATGTTTTCCAATGGATCTTAGATAAAAGGAAGACTGAAAAAATATTAAATAAAAGACCAGATTTATTGGAACGAAAGACCGATTATGAACAAATGCAATTGTTTTGAAAAAATTTGTAAAAACATTATTTAACAAAGAATATTCCCTTATTTACCCTTGTTTTTTTTGAGATGTTAATGAATTGACAATATATTTTTTTGTAATTATAGTTTTATCTATATTATAATTATAAGAAAACAGGGGGTAAAGAAATGAGAAAAAAATGGGAAGGAAAAGGGATTATAGCAGGTTTCCTAATGATTGTCATGCTATTTTCTCCTCTGCAAGTCCAGGGATTGTCAATGAACGTGAGGAAACAATCCAATGGACTATGCAAACATCATCAACAGCATGACAATAGTTGTGGATATGTAGAGGCAGCGCCAGGAACGGCTTGCACACATAGCCATGGGGAAGACTGTTATACAATGACAACCAACTGTGTACATCAGCATACAGACGAGTGTTATCCCCAGGAGGTAGGAAGCATTTCAGGCAACAACCTTTCTCCATCTTTATGCAGTCATGTGTGCAGTGAGGATACAGGCTGTGTTGAAAAATTTCTGTTATGTTCCCATAAACACAGCAATGAATGCAGTTATAAAGAAGAAATACAAGGGCAGCCATGTACTTATCAGTGCCAGATCTGCAAGGCAGGATTCAACCAAGGGCAAAATAACCAGTCTGAGGGGGTATTGACTTGGGAAGTTGGCATTTGGGATGGTCCAATGTTTTTTGCTGCCTCCAACAATTATTATGGAGAGCAGCTTACAGGAGATAATAAACGAGCCTATGATGCTTTAATTCATTACTTTGAAGAAATACATAGAACTGGAACAGGGGTGAGTACATTTATTTGGGAGCCAGGATATGACAAAGCAATAGCTATACAAACTGCTTTTAATACACTTTTTAGAGATCGCACAGATATTATTTATTGGGTAAAAAAAGGAGGAACAAATCGACTTAATTTTGACAATAATGGAACCTATCTAGTGATTCCTGTCGTTGATCAGTATCAAGGAGAGATGATTACAGATCTCAATATCAATCCTTATAATTCTTATTATAAAATTTTTTTAAACAGAGATGAGGAGAAGAGAGAGAGGGCTCTCGCAAAGGCAGCCCAAATCGTCGCCTATGCACAACGTAAATATACAACAGATTATCAGAAGATACGTTATTTCCATGAAGCGATTTGTAACTTAACTTATTATGATGGAGCTTGGAGTAGTAAAGGTTTTGGAGATATTTACCAAATGTACAATGTATTTAATGGTGAGCCTGTTGTATGTGAAGGATATGCAAAGGCTTTCAAATATCTTTGCGATCAAAGTGGCATTGGGTGTTTGATCTTGGAAGGAAGTATGGGGGGCAGTGCTCATATGTGGAATTATGTGGAGCTAGACGGCAATTGGTATCTTGTAGATATTACAAATGACGACGGCCGTATGGATCTTATGAGCCCAGTAAATGAACAGGAAAATATTATTGGTGAGTTTAATGAGACATTGCTGGCAGTAGGCAGTAACAATCCGTGGTATGGACAGTTGGGATTTTTTCCCCAAACAATGGGAGGAACAACGAATGCAACTCTCCAAGGAAATGATTATCAGCCTCCTGCAAGCAGCCCAGTGAATGTTACAGTGGAGTCTAGCAGTGGAAGACAGATTGTTTTAAATCTATTAGAGCCTTCAGGAAGGATTCCCTCAATATCCATAGGAGATATTACCATTACTCCAGGAGGAACTATTGCTCATGTAAATCAGGAGAACAATAAGGTAACGATTGAGCTGGTGGATCCTTTGACAGGGGGGAATTATGAGCTTACCATCCGAGATATGGCAGATTATACTTTTGAGGAGGTGAGCTTTCAGGCAGCCAACTTAGTGAATGTTACAGCAAAGAGCAACTCCTCTCGCCAAATTGTCTTAACCTTAGAAGGGGAACCTAATGTTCCCTTGCCTAGAATACAACAAGGAAATATTTCCATTTCTCCATCAGTGAAAATAGTGGATTTTCAGCAAATAGATAATAAAATCATGATAGATTTTGCAGAGGATCTAGAGGCAGGAGACTATGAAGTGAAGATTGGAGATATGCAGTATTTTACATTTTCTCCTGCAACCTTTCATGTAACAGAAGAAAAGCCAGTGAGTACAAAGGTAAATGTAACAATAAGGAGCTTTTCACCAGAAAGATTCGTGTTCCATTTGGAGCTTGAGAATCCTTCTGCTCCTTTGCCACTTTTGACAAAGGATGACATAGTTCTTACTCCCTTAGGACAGATTTGGGATATGAAGCAGGAGAATGATCAGATTACCATTATTTTTTCAAGTCCATTAAAAGCTGGAAGCTACACAATGAGTGTGAAAGATACACAGACATATACATATAACGATGTGATTTTCCAAATCCCTGAGGATGGACAGCTAATAGCCCCCTCAATACTTGTCAAATATAATGAGATGGGTACAGAGGCAACTGTGACTATTCAGAATTTTAATAATGAAGGACAAGGGATCGTTAAGTATGGGATCAATGGGGGAGAGGAGCAGGAGTATGAGGGCGCCTTTGTTGTCGATGAAAATACCCCTGTGAAAGGACTGAAGAAGGAGATTTCTGCTTATGTAGCCAGCTTAGGAAATCCATATAAAGATTCCATGAAAGTGAGTGTATCCATTCATCTTACAAAGGATTCTTTGAATGGATCTGATACAGAAACAGAGTTGTTCCATGTTCTTATCCACCCTGTCACAGGATTAAAGGGAGAAGTTCCCACTGGAACAAAAGTGGCAAATATAGAAGGAAGAAACATTCCAGAAGATAGGAATGTAATCTATCAACTGGAAAAATCAAAAGGAAATTTTGAGATAAGCAGTGATACCATTGTAACTAAGGGGATGGTAGGTCCAGGACGTTATAAGGTTATAGTTGCTGCTCATCTGGAAAGGAAAGATTCTTTGGATGAGGAGACAGTTGTTTATGGCGAAGGGATGATTGTTGTAGATAGTCTGGAGTATCCTTCCAATCCAGAAGAGAAGCCGCCTAGTTCCAATGTTCAAGACAGCATTTCTTCTTCGAACACAACGAGTGGAAGTAATGAATATACACATTCTACTAGCGGAAGTAACGAATATGCACAAGCTGCCGATTTCAATCAAAGCAGCGGTGGCCCTGGAAACAACACAAGAACAGAAGCCGTTATCTTAACCCCTTCTGTAGCAAATGGACAGACTGTAATGAGCGCTGCCATTACCTCTGGAAAATTAGAGGATTTAATATCCAGAAAGGTGTCTTGGTATAATTTTATTAGTCCCCAAATAAGTTTTGGATTTCCCTTGTCTGTTTTGGAACAATTAAGGGATGTAAGCAAAGGAGGAGACATTATTTTAAGAGCAGTTTCCATTGTAAATCCTGCTGGAAAAGGACGCCCTGTATGGCACATAACTCTTGCATATGCCTTGGATGGCAAGGAAACTTCTATTCTTTTAACAGGAAGCCAGAATATCTCTGTTAAGCTGCCCTATGTTTTAGGAACTGGTGAGGAGGAGGGAAGAGTTTTTGCCATCCGTACAGATTTGGCAGGAACGACCCAATGGATTGAAAAATCCACATATCTAAGAAATAAAAATTCTGTCGTGTTTGGTATTCAGAGAGGGGGAATTTATGGCATTGGTTATAAAGAATTCTCCCAAAATATAAATAATATGAGAGAGCATTGGGCTAGACAAGATATCCTTTTTGCCCTTAGCAGAGAACTATTTGACCAAACAGGAGAAGGAAGTTTGAATCCTGATAGGGAATTGACTAGAGAAGAGTTTATGAAAGCATTGGAAAGCTTGTTTGGCGTCCAGTTGTATGAAGAATTAAAGGGTCAAAGCTCTTGGCTCTTTGATTGGAATGATAAAATGACAAGGGAAGAGATGGCTGTTTTTATAGACAATTCTATGAAAGTAACCAACTCTACTTATCTTCAAAGAGAGGTAGAAGCGTTCAAAGATTTAGTTTCTATTAGCAAAGAGGCTGCGCAAGGAGTAATATCTATGCAGAAAGCTGGTATTATTTCTGGAAAGGATGGAAATATTTTTGATCCTAAGGGAAAGGTTACTTTGGCTCAAGGGGCATCAACATTACGCAGACTTGCAGAAGTTTGTATGGATCCTTACGGAGTGAATGGATGGAGAAGAAATGACAGTGGAACTTACTTTTATGACATAAATGGAAAGTCAATAAGAGGTTGGCTATTTGATCAACAAAAATGGTATTATTTCAAGGAGGATGGTTCTATGGCCGTGGACACAAACATAGATGGGTTTTCCATAGGGCAAGACGGGGTCAGGAAGGAAAAGTAAGGAAAAGGGAGCGACAACAAATAGGGGGTTGCTCCCCTTTCAAATGTAGTTGCATTGTGTGAAAAAAGAGGGTAGGATGATGGAGGATCAAATGTATATTTTTTTCTGGCATGATTTCTGAATGGGAGCATTTCGTCATATATTGTATGAGAAAGGAAGGGATTACATGTTGGAAACAATTTATATGCTGGACACACAAATACTTCTTTGGATACAGGATACCCTGCGGCAGCCTGCTTTGAACCCCTTCATGAAATTTTTAACCTCTCTTGGGGACTCAGGAAGCATTTGGATTTTCCTTGCTCTCTTCTGCCTGTTTTTTCACAAAACGAGAAAGGGAGCAAAGGCTATGCTCATTGCTTTGCTACTTTCTTTCCTTGTGAATAATTTAATTTTGAAAAGACTTTTTGGGAGAATCCGCCCTTATGATGTTATAGAAGGGCTGACTATTTTAATTCATAAACCAGGAGAGTTTTCTTTCCCATCAGGTCATACGGCCAGTTCTTTTGGAGCAGCAACGGCTTTTTACTTAAACATGAACAAAAAATGGGGAGCTGTTGCCATTTGTCTGGCCGCTGCTATTGGATTCACAAGAATGTATGTGGGAGTCCACTATCCAACAGATGTTCTGGGAGGAATGGTATCTGGGATCTTTACTGGCATTTTATCTAGCTGGATCGTCAATTATAATTGGGAGAGAAAGAAAAAGCATATATCAAAAAAGGGCAGGGAAGAATAAGGAGCAAGGCGCTCCCTGCCTTAAGGGAACGGCTGGAGATTTTGTTACAAAATGAATATAATATTGACAGCATTATTTTTTCATGGTAATTTTAGTCATTAGATAAGGTAATTGTATAAAGGAAAAGGATCCAAGGAGGACTGGTTTTGGATAAAATTGCAGTATTGATTCCATGCTATAATGAAAGCCAGACAATTCATAAAGTAATCAAAGACTACCAAGCTGCCTTGCCAGAGGCAAAAATTTATGTGTATGATAATAATTCCACAGATGGAACAGATGAGATTGCTAAAAGGGCAGGAGCTATTGTTCGATATGAGAAACAACAGGGAAAAGGAAATGTTATTAGGAGAATGTTTCGAGAAGTGGATGCCAGGTGTTATATTATGACAGATGGAGACGACACTTACCCGGCAGAAGCAGCCTTTGAAATGGCCAGAGCAGTATTGGAAAAAAATGCAGATATGGTAATAGGGGACAGGCTTTCCTCCACATATTTTACGGAAAATAAAAGAAAATTTCATAATTTTGGAAATGCCATTGTCCGTTTTTCTATTAACAGGCTTTTTAAAAGTGATATTCGAGATATTATGACAGGATATAGAGCTTTTAGCTATGTATTTGTTAAAACCTTCCCTGTTTTGTCTAGAGGATTTGAGATTGAGACGGAAATGAGCATTCATGCCATAGACAAAGGAATGGAAATGGAAAACGTTGTCATTACTTATAGGGACAGGCCTAAGGGGAGCGAATCCAAATTAAACACAGTGAAGGATGGGATGAAAGTATTAAAAACAATAGCTAGGCTATTTCGAAATTATAGACCTCTGGAATTTTTTACAGCCTTGGCCTTAGGGCTCATAGTAATCTCCCTTATTTTTCTCATTCCTGTCTTTGTAACTTATATTGAAACAGGCTTGGTACCTAAGTTTCCCACTTTAATTGTCTGTGGCTTTGTACTTTTAGGAGCTATCCAGGCTTTTTTTGCAGGGGTTATTTTGTCTACCATGAACGAGAAACATAAACAAGATTTTGAATATTGGCTTCAGTATTATGCAAATCGTTTGAGGGAAGAAAAAGAGGAAGGATTATGATTTCCGTACTGCTCAATTGGATTTATATATTCATAACGTCTTATATTATCGGCTCTTTTGCTTACAGAAGGCTCATAGTTTTTGCAAAGTATTCTCAGAACAGGGCATCTGTAAATAAACTCTTTTATGAAATGATGGCAGGGCTTGCCCTTCTGACTGCGTATTCTCAATATTTTAGTCTCGTATCAGGGGTTGGGATGACTGCAAACTTGCTTATGATTGGGACGTGCATGTTCTTTCTTTTTTTCCATCGCAAAGAATATAAGGAAGAAATAAAAGAGTGGATGGAAAATGGAAGGAGAGGAAAGGTAAAAATATTCCTTTGCATCTTAGCTGCCTTCCTCATAGCTCTTTTTGTATCCAATGGGAATTTTATGTATGATACAGGACTTTATCATGCCCAGAGTATCCGATGGATTGAAGAATATGGGGCTGTAAAAGGAATTGCAAATATTCATGAGAGATTGGGATATAACAGTGCTTTTTTTGGCTTATCAGCTTTGTTTAGTATGAAATGGCTTATTGGGCAGTCTCTCCATGGGGTTCAAGGATTTGGAGCCCTGTTTGCAGTGAGTTATTCGTTGATCACCATATATGATAATGTGAGGGAGAGAAGGACACTACTTTGTGCAAGCACTATTTGCAGTTTGGGACCTTTTATTTATACGGCTATTGTGTCTAAAGAACTGATTTCCCCCACAACGGACTATATGACTGTTTATTTTATTATGTGGCTTGTCACTGCATGGGTTCGCCTTATTGAGGAAGAGGAATGGGAAATTTTCCCATACGCTTACTTATGTATTGTGATCGTCTTTCTGATTACATTAAAACTCTCTGCTGCCTTGCTCATTCTAGCGGTCCTTTGGCCAGCCATCCAGCTTATAAAAGAGAAAAGATGGAAGGAAATAGTTGTGTACATGGTAAGTGGATGTTTCCTTCTTCTTCCCTATCTTTGGAGAAATTATATTGTTTCTGGCTGGCTTCTCTACCCCTTTAGTTCTATTGACTTGTTTTCTGTAGATTGGAAGCTGGCAAAGGGGACAGTGGATGGAGACGCCATGGATGTGAAGCTGTGGGCCCGTTATATTTATGACAGAGAGCTCATTGACCAGACAATTTTTCAGTGGTTTCCAACTTGGTGGAGGGAGCAGGGAGACTTTAACAGAAATTTTTCTATGGTCGTTTTTGGAATCCTTTTTCTAGGAATTTTGACAGACATAAGTCTTTGGATTTTTTCCAGAAGGATAGCCAGGACAAAGAAATGGTTCCAATATGCTTATTTAAAATGTGTTTTCATTGCATGTTTCTTTTTCTGGCTTTTGTCCGCACCTATGCACAGATATGGTTTTGCCTTTATTATTATGGTTTCTCTCCTTATTGTAGGCGCTTTATTTGATGTAATGCAATGGAAAAGGCAGAAATTATGGCCATTAGCTTTAAGCCTCTTTGCAGGCGTCCTTATGGCGAGATCTCTACTCCCTATATGTAAGGAAACTCTCCTTATGGCTAGGGAAAACCTAAAGGATAATTCTTACTGGATTAGGCAAAAGGATTATCCTAACCCAGAAATGGATTCTGTAAAATTAGGAGAAATTACCATTTATTTTCCCAAGGATCCAGGAGGACAGTCCTGGTATTATTCTTTTCCTGCAACAAATTTTGGAGAGAATATACAATATTGGAAAGCAAGGGGAGAAGGAATAGAGGATGGGTTTTGCCAGAAGATGAAAGATGAATGAAAAACCTTGCATTTCCTTATATAAAATGCTATACTAAATAAGATGAGTATAATGCTGTAAGATAAGAGTGGACCTACGTCCACTCTTATCTTATGATAGGAATGTCATAGGCAAACATTTTGCAGTCTGTTAAGAAAGGCATGGTGACAAAGATGTCAAAGAGGGAACAGTATGAAGAAAAAGCTGAAAAGCTTATTGCTCCTATTATAGAAGAAAATCAGTTTGAGCTTGTGGATATGGAATATGTAAAGGAAGGCTCAAACTGGTATTTAAGGGCGTATATTGACAAACCAGGAGGGATAACTATTGAGGATTGTGAAGGAGTAAGCAGAGCTTTTTCAGAAGTGTTGGATAAGGAAGATTATATTGAGAATTCTTATATTTTGGAAGTAAGTTCCCCAGGACTGTCAAGGCCTCTGAAAAAAGAAAGGGATTATGAGAGAAGCATAGGAAAAAATGTAGAAGTGAGAACTTATCAATGGATAGATAGGCAAAAAGAATTTGTTGGAATGTTGAAGTCATATGATCAAAATACAATAACAATAGAAATAGAAGGTGAAGAGAAAGTGCTAGAAAAAAGCCAAATTGCCCTGGTAAGGCTGGCGTTTGATTTTTAATAAGGAGGAAAAGGGAAGATGAGCAAGGAATTGTTGGATGCACTAGACACTTTGGAGAAAGAAAAAGATATCAGCAAGGAGACTTTATTTGACGCCATTGAGAACTCTCTGATTACTGCTTGTAAAAATCATTTTGGGAAATCAGATCATATAAAAGTAGAGATAAATCGGAATACATGTGATTTTAGAGTTTATGCACAAAAAACAGTAGTAGAAGAAGTAGAAGATGATGTTTTAGAAATTTCCCTGGAAGATGCGAAGGAAATACGCAGAAGGGCAGAGCTGGGAGACGTTATTCAGGTAGATATCAAAAGCAAGGAATTTGGAAGAATTGCAACCCAAAATGCAAAAAATGTCATTCTTCAAAAGATACGGGAGGAAGAAAGAAGTGTTTTATATAATCAATACTATGGAAAGGAAAAAGACGTTGTAACAGGTATTGTCCAGAGGAACATAGGGAAAAACATAAGCATTAACTTAGGGAAGGTAGATGCAGTACTTACAGAAAGCGAGCAGGTAAAGGGGGAGGCATTTAAGCCCACAGAGCGTATTAAAGTTTATATATTGGAAGTAAAAAATACAACAAAGGGCCCAAAAGTTCTTGTCTCTAGAACTCATCCAGAATTAGTGAAAAGGCTTTTTGAGAATGAGGTGACGGAAGTAAAAGATGGAACTGTGGAAATAAAAAGCATTGCAAGGGAAGCAGGAAGCAGAACAAAAATAGCTGTCTGGTCTAATAACAAAGATGTGGATCCAGTGGGAGCCTGCGTAGGTATGAATGGAGCCAGAGTCAATTCCATAGTAGAGGAACTTCGAGGGGAAAAAATTGATATTATTAACTGGGATGAAAATCCGGGGATATTAATTGAAAATGCCCTTTCTCCTGCAAAAGTTGTATTTGTTATTGCAGACGGAGATGAAAAAACGGCAAAAGTTGTTGTGCCAGATTACCAGCTATCCTTGGCCATTGGAAAAGAAGGACAAAATGCTAGACTGGCTGCACGGCTTACAGGTTTTAAAATTGATATTAAAAGTGAGACCCAGGCAAAGGATGCCCCAGGATTTCGTTTGGAAGACTATTATGAAGATGAGGAATATGAAGAAGAGTATGACGATGAAGAGGAAGCATTGGAATATGAAGAGCTTTTAGCTCCTTCTGAGGAAGAGATGAAAGAAGAGTAGAAAAGATGGCAAAAAAAATTCCCATGAGACAGTGTATTGGCTGTAAAGAAATGAGGCCTAAAAAAGAACTGATTCGTATATTAAAAACATCAGAGGGCGGGATTATCTTAGACGCCACAGGAAAGAAAAATGGAAGAGGGGCGTATTTATGCAAAAGGGAGACTTGTATGGAGGAAGCAATAAAAGGCAGAGGGTTAGAGCGTTCCTTTAAAATGAGTATTCCTAAGGAAGTTTATGAGAACTTAAAAAAGGAGCTGACAGAGCTTGGATGAACGAAAGCTGTATTCCCTGTTAGGACTGGCAGAGAAATCGAAAAATTTAGTGAGCGGAGAATTTATGACCGAGAAGAAAGTGAAATCGGGCAAGGCCTATTTAGTCATCGTAGGAGAAGACGCATCGGAAAATACAAGAAAAATGTTTCAGAACATGTGTGATTTTTATCATGTTCCCCTTTACTTTTATGGAACAAAGGAGAAGTTAGGGCATGCTATGGGGAAGGAGCTTAGGGCTTCTTTGGCGGTTACAGATGAAGGCTTTGCAAAGGCGATGAGAGAACATTTGGATGCAAGAACAGTATAAGACGGAGGTAGTCACATATGGCAAAAATGAGAGTGCATGAACTGGCAAAAGAAATAGAAAAGCAAAGTAAGGAGATTATTAATTTTCTCTTTGGGAAAGGCATTGAAGTGAAAAATCACATGGCGACTTTAGAGGAAGATCAAGTAGAGATGGTGAAAAAAGAATTTGCTTCTAACTCTAAAGAAGAAAAAGAGAAAAAGCCTGTGAAGAAAAAATCCAATATTATTTTTGTGAGCAATCCTCAAAATAGTAGAAAGAGTGGAAACGTACGAGGGCGTGCCCAAGGGGGTCAGGGACGTCAAAACGGTGTTTCGGCTGAGAAAAGACAGGTAGGAACGATTAGCGATTTAGAGAAAAAAAGTGAAACAAAGGCTGTTCAAGAGAAAAACAGCTTAAAACAGGCAGCGCCTAAACAGACAGAGACAAAACAAGTTGAGGAAAAACAAGGAGAGAAGCCAGCTGCACATACAGGGGAAAAAGGTTCTCAAAAAATCCTTCAACGCTCAGACAAAAATGACAGGAAAAATGAACAAAGGACAGGCACAAGGCAGCAGCGCCCAACAGATAGGAGGACAGGAGCTGATCACAATCGAACAGGTAATACAAAAAATCATGAAGGTTCTCAAAAAACTTCGCATAGCGACTTTGGCCATAACAAAAATGCTAGACCTGGTGAGAATCGGGATAGAAATCAAAGAGGCAATGAGAGACAGGACAATCGAGGAGGAAAACCTTTTAAAACTCCAGCGTTTCCAAGTGAAGTTTCTGGAAAAGAGTCAGAAAAGCATAGAGAAGATCAAGATAGACGCCGCAAAGATCAAGAAAAGCGCCGTAAGGATGAGCTGGAAAGGGAAGATGGCTTTAAGGGAAAAAATAAAGGAAAAGGCGTAAAGCAAGTAAAAATGGAAAAGCCTCAGGAAAAAGTTCAGCCTGTTAAAGAAGAAGAAAAGATTAAAGTGATTACCTTGCCAGAGTCATTAACCATTAAAGAATTAGCGGAGAAGATGAAAATTCAGCCTTCGGTTATTGTGAAGAAGCTCTTCCTCCAAGGAAAGGTAGTAACAGTAAATCAGGAGATTCCTTATGAGACAGCAGAGGAAATTGCTATAGAGTTTGATGTTATTTGTGAAAAGGAGGAAGTTATTGACGTTATTGAAGAGCTGTTGAAAGAATCTGAGGAGAGGGCAGAGGATATGATGCCAAGACCTCCTGTTATATGTGTCATGGGGCATGTAGACCATGGAAAAACTTCTTTGCTGGATGCAATTCGAAAGACAAATGTTATTGATAAAGAAGCAGGAGGGATTACTCAGCATATTGGAGCCTATGTAGTAAAGGTTAATGGACAGAAAATAACCTTTTTGGATACACCAGGGCACGAAGCTTTTACAGCTATGCGTATGAGGGGGGCAAATTCTACGGATATTGCTATTTTAGTCGTTGCAGCTGATGATGGTGTCATGCCTCAGACAGTGGAAGCTATTAATCATGCTAAGGCAGCAGGAATTGAAATTATTGTAGCAGTCAATAAAATGGATAAGCCAAGTGCAAATATGGATAGGGTAAAGCAGGAGTTAGCAGAATATGAACTCATTCCAGAAGATTGGGGAGGGAGTACCGTATTTGCTCCTGTTTCTGCAAAGACTTTAGATGGAATTGAAAATCTCCTGGAAATGATACTTTTGACGTCTGAGATTCTAGAATTAAAGGCAAATCCCAACAGACAGGCAAGGGGACTTGTCATAGAAGCTGAATTGGATAAAGGAAGGGGGCCTGTTGCCACAGTTCTTGTGCAAAAGGGAACTCTTCATGTAGGAGACTTTATTGCAGCAGGAGCATGTCATGGAAAAGTCAGAGCTATGATTGATGACAAAGGAAGAAGAGTGAAGGAAGCAGGTCCTTCCACTCCTGTAGAGATTTTAGGGTTGAACGATGTGCCCAATGCAGGAGAAATTTTTGTAGCTCCTGATAATGATAAAGAGGCAAGAAACTTTGCAGATACATTTATTTCGCAAAATAAGGCAAAACTATTAGATGCAACAAAACAAAAAATGTCTCTAGACGATCTGTTTACACAGATTCAAGAAGGAAGCTTGAAAGAGCTGAAGCTAATTATAAAAGCAGATGTGCAAGGTTCTGTGGAAGCGGTTAAGCAAAGTTTGCTAAGGCTTTCCAATGAGGAAGTTGTCGTAAAGGTGATTCATGGCGGCGTGGGAGCCATTAACGAGTCCGATGTTTCCCTTGCATCAGCATCCAATGCTATTATTATTGGATTTCATGTGAGGCCAGACGCCACAGCAAAGACCATTGCAGAATCAGAAGGCGTTGATGTAAGGCTTTACAAAGTTATTTATCAAGTAATTGAAGACGTAGAAGCAGCTATGAAAGGAATGCTAGATCCAATTTTTGAAGAAAAGATTATTGGACATGGGGAGATTCGTCAAATTTTCAAGGCCTCAGGCATTGGCAATATTGCAGGTTCTTATGTCCTTGACGGTTCTTTCCAAAGAGGATGCAGCGTCCGTATTACAAGAGAAGGGGAGCAGATATTTGAAGGTGGTTTAGCTTCCTTGAAACGATTTAAAGATGATGTAAAAGAAGTGAAGGCAGGATACGAGTGCGGCTTAGTATTTGAGGGCTTCCATGACATTCAAGAATTAGATCAGGTAGAGGCTTATATTATGGTAGAGGTGCCAAGATGAAAAAAAACAGCATTAAAAATACAAGGATCAATGGGGAGGTTCAAAGAGAGTTATCCAACATTATTAGAGGGAGCATAAAAGATCCGAGAATTCATCCCATGACTTCTGTTGTAGCAGTAGAAGTATCCCCAGATTTGAAATTGTGCAAAGCATGGATTAGTGTTTTAGGAAATGAAAAAGAAGCAGAGGATACAATAGAAGGCTTAAAGAGGGCAGAAGGATTTATAAGAAATCAACTGGCAAAAACCATTAATTTGAGAAACACCCCAGAAATACACTTTTTGTTAGATCAGTCCATTGCGTATGGGGTAACGATGTCAAAACTGATTGATGATGTAAATAAAAAGGGAAGGGATTTGTTTGACGAAAATTAAAGAGCATTTAAAGGGAGCAAAAACAATAGGAATAGGAGGACATATTCGTCCTGACGGAGACTGTGTAGGCGCATCTTTGGCAATGTATCAATACATTAAGAAGGCTTTTCCAAAGGCTAAGACCCATATATATTTGGAAAAGCCAGCAGGCTATTTTGGATTTCTAAAAGGATTTGACGAAATAAATTCTGAATTTCAAAGAGATATAGACTACGATGTATTTCTCTGTCTTGACTGCAGCAAGGATCGTCTGGGCAAGGGGGAAAAGTACTTTGATAAGGCTGCAAAAACAATTTGCATCGATCATCATATAAGTAATACAAAATGTGCCCAGATAGATTATATTGTGCCAGATGCCAGCTCCACAAGCGAACTTGTATATCAGGTTATAGAGGAGGAACAAATAGACAGGGATATTGCAGAAGCTATTTATGTGGGAATTATCCATGATACAGGAGTGTTCCGCTATGCAAATACGTCAAAAAAAACAATGGAGATAGGAGGAAAATTAATAGGGTATGGCATTCCCTTTTCGAAAATTATTGATGAGACTTTTTATGAGAAAACCTATGTGCAGCAGCAGATTTTAGGAAGGGCTTTGCTAGAAAGCATTTTGTTCTTAGAAGGCAGGTGTATTGTCAGTGTTATTGGAAAAAGAACAATGGATTTTTACGGAGTAAAGCCTGTGGATCTAGATGGAATAGCAAGTCAGTTAAATGTCACAAAGGGAGCAGATTGCGCTGTTTTTCTCTATGAAACTGGATTAATGGAATATAAGGTAAGCCTACGTTCTAATGAACATGTGAACGTGGCTAAGGTGGCAAAACAATTTGGGGGAGGAGGACATGTAAGGGCAGCAGGAGCTTTAATGAAAGGAACAGTACATGATGTCATTAATAATTTGTCCGTACATATTGAAAAACAGCTGCAGGAGAAACAAAGGTGTTAAACGGCATAATAAATGTTTATAAAGAAAAGGGTTATACATCCCATGACGTAGTGGCAAAATTAAGAGGAATTCTTGAACAGAAGAAAATAGGGCATACAGGAACTTTGGATCCAGACGCTGTGGGAGTTCTTCCCGTTTGCCTTGGAAAGGGTACAAAACTTTGCGATATGCTGACAGATCAGAGCAAAACCTATGAGGCAGTCCTTTTTCTAGGTGTTGAAACAGATACCCAGGATATGAGCGGCAAAATTATTGAGGAAAAAGAAGTAAAGGTAACGAAAAAGGAGATTGAAGCTGCGATTTATAGCTTTGTTGGAGCTTATGACCAAATTCCTCCCATGTATTCTGCAAGAAAAGTAAATGGAAAAAAGTTATATGAACTGGCTAGAGCAGGAATAGAGGTAGAGAGAAAGCCAAAGAGGGTGGAAATCTCAGACATTCAGATTATGGATATAAATCTTCCAAGAATTTGGATAGAAGTTTCTTGCTCCAAAGGAACATATATTCGCACTTTATGTCATGATATAGGAGAAAAGCTTTTTACAAAAGGGGCTATGGAGGAACTTGTACGTACAAGATCTGGAAGATTTCAGATGAAAGATAGTCTTACTTTAAAGGAGATTGAAAAAAAGAAAAAAGAAAAAACCTTGATGGACAACATCCTTCCTGTAGAGGAGGCGTTTTCCTCCTATCCGAAAGTGAATGTAAAGGAACAGTACGATAAATATATACACAATGGGAATTCGTTTCTTTTAAACCAAGCAGCCCTTTTGGAGGAGAAGGAGGAAATAGAAGGATTGTCCTTTAGAGTATATGACAGTAAAAAGCAATTTACAGGAATTTATGTATATAGAAATGGGGCATTTAAACCTGTGAAAATGTTTTTATAGTAATAGGAGCAAGATTATGGAAATCATAACAGGAACGACAAAATACTCTATGAAGAAAGATACAGTTGTAGCTATTGGTAAATTTGATGGTATCCATGTAGGACATCAATCTATTTTAAAGGCTATGTTAAAATATAAGGAGTGGGATTATCAAACAGTCGTATTTACTTTTGATAAACCTCCAGCTTCCCTATTGGGAAGGGAAGCACAAAAAGATTTAAGTACAAAAGAAGAAAAAAGGGATGCTTTTTGTAAAAAAGGAATGGATTATGTAATAGAATTCCCTTTTACAGAAGAAACATGTAAAATAGAGCCAGAAGATTTTATTCGTACTATATTAAAAGAGCAGCTTATGGCGAAAGCTGTTGTTGCAGGGCCTGATTTAAGATTTGGCTATAAGGGAAGAGGAGACGAAGAGATGCTCAAGGAGGAAGGGGCCAGACTTGGAATTGAGGTGGCAGTTCTTCCAAAAGCCACATACAATGGGAAGGAAATTAGTTCTACTTATGTAAGAAAAGAAGTGGAAGAAGGGAATATGGATGTGGTTAGAGAATTATTAGGGGAACCATATTCTGTGTATGGTAAAGTAGTTCATGGAAACCACTTAGGCCATAAAATAGGAATGCCTACAGTGAATATGATTCCTCCGTCCAACAAGCTTCTTCCGAAAAGTGGAGTATATTTATCAAAAACTATATGTTGTGGACAAGTGTATAATAGCATTAGCAATATTGGGTATAAGCCTACTGTGTCAGAAGAAAGACAGATTGGCCTGGAAACCCATATATACGATTTTCAAAAAGATATATATGAAGAAAATGTAAAAGTATTACTTCTAAAACATATGAGAGATGAGAAAAAGTTTTCCGGAGTAGAAGAACTAAAAGAGGTTTTGGAGAGAGATAAGGAAGAGGGAAGAAAAATGCACGGAATTTAGAGAGAAATTTTGTGGAAATGGGAGAAAAAGAGGAAAGCTGTAGAAAAATCTTGTTTATGCAACGTAGATAATTTAAAATAAGCATAAGAAAGTTGGAGGAAGAGTATGTCTATTTTATTATCTATGTCAGGCGGCTTAGGATTGTTTCTCTTTGGCATGAAGATGATGAGTGAGGGAATTGAAAGAGCTGCCGGCGCAAAACTTCGGGAAATATTAGAATTTTTTACAAAAAACCGTTTGATTGGACTATTAGTAGGAGTTTTCTTCACAGCATTAGTCCAGTCTTCTTCTGCATGCACAGTAATGGTAGTTAGTTTTGTAAATTCAGGACTGATGAGCCTGTATCAGGCTGCTGGCGTTATTTTTGGCGCAAATATCGGAACGACAGTTACTTCTCAATTGGTATCTTTAAATCTGTCCGATGCAGCGCCTGTTTTTTTGCTTGTTGGGGCTCTTATGGTTCTCTTTGTAAAAAACAAAGGTACAGAGAAGGTTGGAGAAGTCATTTTAGGATTTGGCGTTCTATTCATGGGACTTAATATAATGGCAGATGCTATGGCAGGGCTAAAGGAAGTGGAACAGGTATCCGTGATATTAGGAAGTTTGAAAAGCCCTCTTTTAGCCATTTTAGCAGGAACAATCCTGACAGCAATTATACAAAGTTCCTCTGTGACTGTGAGCATTGTTCTTCTCATGGCTAATGAAGGACTTCTTATGCTTCCTATCTGTATTTTTATTATTTTAGGCTGTAATATTGGCTCCTGTGGGTCTGCTCTGTTAGCTTCCTTAGCTGGAAAGAAGGATGCAAAAAGGGCTGCTATGATCCACTTTTTGTTTAATGTAGTTGGATCCGTGATTATTTTCCTGCTTCTACAGTTTACAATAGATATGGTAGTGGAAAAAATATTGGCATTTTCAGGAGGAGACCAGGGAAGGTTTGTGGCCAATGTCCACACACTCATTAAGGTATTGCAAGTGATTTTCCTTTTCCCATTTTCTAATTATATTGTAAAACTTACATATCTTTTTATTCCTGGTTCTGACGACAGTATGGACTATAGAGAAAACTTTCATCTCCAATATATTGGGGAAAAATTTGTCTTTTCACCAGCTACTGCTGTAGTGGAGGTGACAAAGGAGTTGGAGAGGATGGCTTCTTTAGCTAGCGAAAATTTGAATCGGGCGATGAACGGACTCATTACATTGGATAAAGAGGACATCGACCAAGTATATGAGGTGGAAAGAAATATTGATTATCTGAACAGAGAAATAACAAATTATCTAGTGAAAATAAGTCAGGCAAGTCTGCCTGTCGATGACGCAAGAAGAATAGGAACTTTATTTCATGTGGCAAACGATATAGAGAGAATTGGTGATCATGCGGAAAACGTGGCAGATGCGGCAAGAAGCAGGGTGGATACTGGGGTGGCATTTAGTAAAATGGCTTTAAAAGATATGGGAGATATGCTGGATATGGTCAACACCTTAATCCGCTTTTCTATTGATGTTTTTGCGAGGAACGTTTGGGATGAAGAAATTATGAGTGATATTGTACATTTAGAAGAGGCTATTGATGAGAAAGAAAAGGAACTCCAGGTGCTTCATGTAGAAAGATTGACAAAAAATGAGTGTACACCAGAGGCGGGTATGTTGTTTACAGATATAATTTCTGGTATGGAACGGGTGGCAGACCATGCAACAAATATAGCCTTTTCTGTGGAAACCGACGAGTCATAAAAGGGTATAGAATTTGCAGACATTGCGAAATGAATGGAGCATTGTCTGCTTGTTTTATGTCATGATAAAAAGGAATATAGAAAGTAAGGTTCTTTTTTATCCCTATGTATTGACAAAAAGAGAGCTTGTGTTATAATAGTAACCAAGATGTAATAAAATTGTAATAAATATGGAACAAATGTGAAATAAATATGAACTTTTCAATAAAAAATGTTATGTAATTTCTAATTGTATCAATTTACTTTCTATTGAAAGGCATACAAAAGAGATTTGGTTACTAAAATCAGAAAGGCATGAGTATATTTATGAAATACAGTATAATGAGAAGAGTTTTTCTTTTGACTTTATGTGCAGTCATGATTTTCTATCCTCCTGTTGTCCTCCTGGCCAAGCCAATTGGAAATGTTTCAGCAGGCATTGACCTTGCTGTCAATGAGGAAATGGTTACTGTGTCGGGAGCTTCTATTCCTGAGAATTCAGAGGAAATTTCTGGGGAGCTTCCAGAGGCAGGGATTCATACCCAGGTAAATTCTTTGACAATGGAAGAGGCGGCCAAGAAAATAGAGAGCCGTTCCTTTGCAGGGTTTGATAACTTAGGTGTGGCAAAGGTAGACAGTTATTTAAACATTAGGGAATCGCCTTCAGAGGATGGAAAACTTGTAGGAAAGATGCCAAAGCATGGTGGCTGTGAAATATTGGATGTAGAAGGTGATTGGGCTCATATTAAATCAGGAAAAGTGGAAGGCTATGTAAGTATGGAATTTTTATATACAGGTTTGGAAGCGAAGATAAAGGCAAAGGAAGTATTAACCTTAATTGCCACTGTAAATACAACAACCTTAAAAGTTCGAGAGGAGCCTAGCACAGAATCTTCTATCAATACATTAATTCCTTTGGGAGAAGAGTTAGAAGTATTAGAAGAATTGGAAGAATGGGTAAAAATTGCCATTGATGATGAGGAAGGTTATATTTTTAAAGAATATGTGGATATTTCAGAGAAACTTGAAAAGGCAGTGTCTTTGACAGAACTGAAATTTGGAGAGGGAATTTCTGATATTAAGGTATCTTTGACAGAATACGCCAAACAATTTATTGGAAATCCTTATGTTTGGGGAGGAACAAGTCTAACTAATGGTGCAGACTGCTCTGGTTTTGTACTTTCCGTATTTAGTAAATTTGGTATTTCTTTGCCCCATTCTTCAAGGGCTCAAGTAGGTTATGGAAGACAGGTCAGCATTTCTGAAGCTCAGCCAGGAGATTTATTTTTCTATGGAAAGGGAAACTATATTAATCATGTAGCCATTTACATTGGAAATGGACAGGTAGTGCATGCCAGCAGTGAGAAAACAGGAATTAAGGTTTCTAACGCCACTTACCGCTCTCCAATAGCAGTGAGAAGACTTTTAGAAAATTGATAGGTTTTTGCATTTACAGAATTTACTTCATATGCTATAATATACAAGTATGTAAATTACTAGCGCTCAGAGAGAGGACACTCCGACCTCTCCCTTAGTGTCCAGTGTATAAGGAATAAAGGAGGAAGACAATGATTTCTAAGGAAAAAAAAGCGGCAATTATGAAAGAGTATGGAAGAAAAGAAGGAGATACAGGTTCTCCAGAAGTGCAGATTGCCATACTTACAGCGAGAATTCAAGAGCTAACAGAACACTTGAAGAAGAACAATAAAGATCATCATTCTAGAAGAGGTCTTTTGAAAATGGTAGGACAGAGGAGAGGCCTTTTGGATTATTTAAAAAAATCAGATATTGAGAGGTATCGTTCATTGATCGACAGGTTAGGAATCAGAAAGTAATGATAGGGGCGGATAGAATCCGCCCTTTTTTCGGATAATTATAAAGCAAGTGGGAGAAAGGCCCGAGACCACTGATATTCTTATGAAACATCATAAAAATATCAGTAGTTTCGGTACCTTCTACTTGAAATAATAAAAAGGAGGTACAATATGTACAAGAGTTATTCAATGGAATTGGCCGGTCGTACGTTGACAGTAGAAATTGGAAGAATGGCGGCTCAGGCTAATGGAGCTGCATTTATGCATTATGGGGAGACCATTGTGCTTTCAACAGCCACTGCCTCAAACAAGCCAAGGGAAGGAATTGATTTTTTTCCTTTAAGTGTCGAATATGAGGAAAAATTATACGCAGTAGGAAAGATACCTGGAGGATTTAACAAAAGGGAAGGAAAGGCGTCTGAAAATGCCATTTTGACTAGCAGGGTTATTGACAGACCAATGCGCCCCCTGTTTCCAAAAGATTATAGAAATGATGTAACCTTAAATAACTTGGTTATGTCTGTTGATCCAGATTGCAGCCCAGAGCTAACGGCTATGCTTGGCTCAGCTATAGCGGCAGCCATATCGGATATTCCCTTTGATGGTCCATGTGCTACGACTCAGGTAGGACTAGTAGATGGTAAATTCGTATTTAATCCCAATGCCAGGCAGAAGGCTATTTCAGATCTTCAGCTCACTGTAGCATCAACAAAGGAAAAGGTCATCATGATAGAGGCTGGAGCCAATGAAGTTTCAGAAGAGAAAATGATTGAAGCCATTTATGCAGCCCATGAGATGAATCAGACAGTAATTACTTTTACTGAAAAGATTGTGGCGGAAGTAGGAAAGAAAAAACATGAATATGAGAGCTGTGCAATTCCAGAAGAACTTTTTACGGCTATAAAGGAAGTATGCCCTCCATCCCAGATGGAAATGGCAGTATTTACAGATGATAAGCAGACAAGAGAAGAAAACATACAAGGTATTAAGGAAAAATTAGAAGAAAAATTTTCTGAAAATGACAATTGGCTTTCTCTTATAGATGAGGCCGTTTACCAATATGAGAAGAAAACGGTTCGGAAAATGATTTTAAAAGATCATAAACGTCCAGATGGAAGGGGAATGGATGAGATTCGTCCTTTGCGGGCAGAAGTGGATCTCCTTCCAAGAGTACATGGTTCGGCTATGTTTACAAGAGGACAGACACAGATTTGTACTGTAACAACTTTGGCGCCTTTGGCTGAAGCTCAGAGAATTGACGGATTAGATGTGGCGGAAACTTCGAAAAGATATATGCATCATTATAATTTTCCTTCTTATTCCGTAGGGGAGACAAAACCAAGCAGAGGGCCAGGGAGAAGGGAAATTGGACACGGGGCATTGGCTGAAAAAGCGTTAGTTCCCGTGCTGCCTCCTGAAGAGGAGTTTCCCTATGCAATTCGAACGGTATCAGAAACCTTTGAATCCAACGGTTCTACCTCCCAGGCAAGTATCTGTGCTTCCAGTATGTCTTTAATGGCGGCTGGCGTTCCTATTAAAAAGGCTGTGGCAGGAATTTCAGCAGGGCTGGTCACAGGAGAGACAGACGATGATTATATTGTACTGACAGATATTCAAGGATTGGAAGATTTTTTTGGAGACATGGACTTTAAAGTAGCTGGAACCCACGAGGGAATTACAGCCATTCAAATGGATATTAAAATTCATGGACTTACAAGACCCATTGTGGAAGAGGCCATTCGAAAAACAAAAGCAGCGAGAACCTATATTTTAGATGAGATTATGAAGCCAGCTATTGAGGAGCCTAGAAAAGAAGTTGGAAAATATGCTCCCAAAATTGTACAAATTCAAATTGATCCAGAGAAAATTGGAGATGTAGTCGGTCAAAGGGGAAAGACCATTAATGCTATTATTGAACAAACAGGAGTGAAAATTGATATATCTGATGACGGAGCTGTCTCTGTCTGTGGAACAGATCAGGAAAGTATGAATAAAGCAGTAGAGATGATCCGCATTATTACTACGGATTATGAAGAAGGAATGATTCTTACAGGAAAAGTAGTGAGCATCAAAGAGTTTGGAGCTTTTATTGAGTTTGCTCCAGGGAAAGAGGGAATGGTGCACATATCGAAGATATGTAAGGAGAGAATAAAAAGAGTAGAAGACATACTAACCTTAGGAGATAAAGTAACTGTGAAATGTCTTGGAAAGGATAAAATGGGAAGAATTAGTTTCTCAATGAAAGATGTTGTACAGTAAAGCAGAAGAAAATTATTTTAGATCTAGTGAATAAAATAAAAAGCATCCTTGATAAAATGAGTGTTTATAAACGCTGGTAAATTTTATCAAGGATGCTTTTTCTCAGTTCTTTTTAATTAAATAAAGTATTCAATTGTTTTATCCATAGTTCGTTTTGTATGCTCATTAAACAGGAGAACAGCCTCCCGTTCTTCCATAGTTCCTAAAGAATAGAGTTCCGTAGTCTCTTTGTTAAAATAAGAAAAAGGAACAAGTCGGTTATAAGAAAAGGGATGATCTACTATGAGCTGAACATCCGGTTGGGAAAAGGCCTCTTCTTGATAATATGGATCAAACATTTGAATATGTTCTCCTTGTTCTCCAGTAAAAAGCACATAATGGGGAACTTCATAGTGGAGACGAACGACTGCTGCACCTTTACAAATTAAAGTATCATGGATTAGGCCAGTTTTACCTACATAGACATTTTTTCCAGATATATACTGCCCGGAAACAGGAAGTTGTCCAATTCTTCCAAGGCCATCCAGCCAGTGGCATAAAAACATCATAGCTGTACAGGAGGTGCCTTTTTTCCCAGGAATGCCTTTTGTATCCCAGCAATCTAGACAGTATAACATAATATTGCGGATCACTTCTGGAGGAATTTCTTCCCGCTCAAATAAAAAACTCATGGCATTATGCATAGAAGTAGGTCCGCAGTCATATTCAGAAAGTTGGTAGTGCAAAGGATTTTTCATGTAGTTTCCCCATTTCTATGCTGCTTATTTTTCCTTTTTATTCCTTTGAAAGCATAAGGGAAAGGGTTAAGTTAGCAGCTCGCTCTAGTTCTTCAACGGTTGTGTATTCATTTAAGGAATGACAACTATTCATGCCAGGAGCTATAACAATACCATTCATGCCATGAAGAACAAAATGGTTATTTACACTGCCTCCAAAAGTTTGTTCTAAGCGGGGCTGTAGTCCAAGAGAGGCACAAACATTTTTAAAACGTTTTGCCACCAGTTGTTCTGGAGCAACACAATAGGCAATACAAAGGGTGTTGGATGTAAAGTCCCATGTGGCTCCAAATTCTTCTGCCCCTCTTTTTACAGCACGTTCAATGATAAGAAGCTGGCGGGAAGCATCTTTATGGGAAAAACTTCTCACCTCTCCCGTTATAGTACAGCTATCTGGCACAATATTGTCTGCAATGCCTCCTGTAATCGTTCCAATATTGACAATTGTATTATTGACCTTCCCACATTCTATGCGAGAGATTGCTTTTGCAGCAGCTTTTATCCCATGAATCCCGTCTTCAGGGGAAAAAGCGGCATGGGTTGCCTTTCCATGAAATTCTGCTCGAAAGGAAAGAATGGATGGGGCTTGATAAGCGGCTCTTCCTACAGGACCATCTAAGTCTAATACATATCCTTCTTTAGAGCGGATATTTGTAAAATTAAAGTTAGAAATACCAGTACAATATGTTTCCTCAGATACATCAAAGAGAATTTCAATGGGTCTGTGAGGAAGCCCCGATTCTTTTAAAGCAGAAAGGGCTTCCAAAATAACAGAAATACCAGAAATATTATCAGCTCCCAATACTGTGGCGCCTTCGGAAGTAATAATGCCTTCTTGGGAGATAAGAGCCTTCTTTCCACAAGAGGGCTCTACAGTATCCATATGAGCAGAAAAAAGAATGGGGGGCAGATCCAGAGAACCTTCTATATAAGCATAGAGATTTCCTGCTGTACCTCCGATTTTTTCAGCGCTATCGTCTTCTTTTGGTACAATTTGATTTTCTTTTAGCACCTGGATTATGGAATCACAAATTTTTCTTTCTCCACGGGAGGGATTGTCAATTTCCACAAGACGTTTAAATAAGGATATTAATCGTTCTTTTTGAATCATTTTCTATCTATTCCTTTCTCGCAGTAAGCTGCAAAAAGCAAAAATATGTAAGCATAAACTAAGAAATATTATACCTATGGAAGGAAAGAGTGTCAAGTGAGGGCAAACCCACTGGTCTTTTTTTTACCTTGTCCTCATATATTGTTTCATAAGAGAAGCTATTGTTTGTTTTGAGGGTTTACGAGTGACGTGGGGGAAAAGGATGGATCAATGGAATGAATTATTAAGGCAGTTTCCAGAAGGATTTCGGGAGCTTTTTTCCAAGGTAGAACTTGATTTTCAAAAAATAAGGGAAATTAGGATAAGGGCAGGACGCGAGGCGGTCTTTCGTTTCGGGGAGAAGGAGTATTTTCTATTGCCTAATGGAAAGCTGACTTGCCAGATAGAAAGAGGCCAAAAGTTCTATGAACAGGATATTAAGAAATTAATAGAATATATGGGCAGCTATTCCCTATATGCTTATGAAGAAGAGCTGCGCCAAGGATTTCTAACAATAAAAGGGGGACATAGAGTTGGCATTGCTGGCAAAGTTGTATTAGAAAAAGGAAGAGTTAAAAATTTTAAGTATATTTCTTCAGTAAATATTCGTATCTCCCATGAAATAAAAGGAGCAGGAGATCAGGCGCTTTCCTATTTATACGATCCTTACGGATTATGCCATACACTTATTGTTTCTCCTCCTGGATGCGGAAAAACAACTCTTCTTAGGGATCTTATCCGTCAGATTTCCAATGGTTGGGGAAAAGAGCCAGGAAGAAATGTAGGGGTGGTGGATGAGAGATCAGAAATTGGGGGCTGTTACTTGGGAATTCCTCAAAATGATCTGGGAGTTCGCACGGATTTGTTAGACTGCTGTCCAAAAGCAGAGGGGATGATGATGTTAATCCGCTCCATGGCTCCAGATGTAATTGCAGTAGATGAAATAGGGAAGGAAGAAGATGTACAAGCAATGGAAAATGCATTGCGATGCGGATGTCGCCTTTTAGCTACTATCCATGGAACATGTATGGAGGAAATAAAAGAGAAAAGAGTTTTGTCTTCCTTTCTGAGAGATAAAGTATTTCAGCGATTTTTATTTTTGGACAAAGCATATCCTACCCACGGAATGAAAAGTGTTTATAACTGCAGTTTCCAACCTATTTATGAACGGGGTGATAAAAATGCTTAAGTTATTTGGCATTATATGTATTATGGCAGGCAGTGCAGGAATGGGATATTTACAAGGAAGAGAATGGAAAGGAAGATTAAATCAGTGGAAAATAATGAAGAAGATGTGCCTTCTTATTCGAAGCGAGATTCAATATAAAGGGTTACCCCTTCCGGAAGCTTTTATTAGTACAGCAGGAAAGATTCCTTCTCCTTTTCAAGAAATGTTAAAGGAAGTGGAAGAGAAGATGGAGGAAAGAAAGGGTGCTCATCTGCCAGAGATATGGAGAGAAGCCGTTAAAAAATTTATGAGAAAAACAAGCTTAAACAGGCAGGATATAGAACGTCTTTGTACCTTTGGGGAGCAGGTAGGCTATTTCGATAAAGAAGTGCAAATGTCAGCCATTGATTGGTATGTGGAGGAATTGGAAAAAGACATTGCCCAAAATGAAAAAACAATAGGGCAGAAAGTTCATATGTGCCATTGCCTGGGCATACTGGGGGGTTTGTTTCTGACTATCTTATTTTTATAACAGACAGGGGAGAAAACAGTGGGAATTCAGATGATTGTGAAAATAGCCGCAGTTGGAATATTAGTTTCCATATTAAATCAGGTGTTAAAGCAGAGCGGAAGAGATGAACAGGCATTTCTTACGAGTATGGCAGGGCTAATATTAGTACTGACATGGATTATACCTTATATATATGATCTTTTTCAAACCGTTGCAAGATTATTTTCTATGTAAAAAGGACAGGTAGATATGAATATTTTAAAAATAAGCCTCATGGGTATTATTGTCGTCGTTTTTGCGGTCCAATTGAAAGAACAAAAACAAGAATATAGTCTTTTTCTTATATTAGGTGCCAGCCTTTTCTTATTTTCCTATGGCATTGGTCAGCTAAGCAGTATACTGGAAGTTCTTAAGAAGGTGAGTCTTTCTTCAGAATCAGGACAATCCTATTGGAGCATTTTAGTAAAAATGATAGGGATTACTTACATTTCAGAATTTGCTTCTGGTATATGCAAAGACGCAGGTTTCCATTCTATTGCCAGCCAAATTGACATCTTTGGAAAATTATCCATTCTTCTTGTCAGTCTGCCTGTCCTCATTACTTTGCTAGAAACTGTAGAAAGCTTTTTAACATAAGGAAGGAAAAAGTGAGGAAAAATTTGTGCATCATAGGGGTAAAACAACGTTTGTCCCCAACATTATGAGATTTGGCAGAGAAAAAAGCCAGATTCAGAAAGGCATAGAATATGAAAATAATCAGTTCTTTTTTGATTTTCTTTTTTTTAATATTATATGGAAGTGAATGGATATATGGAGAAGAAACGGTAGATTTTTCTGTTATGGATAAAATGGAATGGAAAGAGGTCGATGATATTTTACAGTCGTCAGAGGAATGGAAAGAGGGGGTAGAGCATTTCTTTGGGGGAGAAACCTTTGGATTTCGTGATATGGTAATGGAAATACTAACAGGAAAAAAACCTTTTGAGTTTTCTACGATTTTTAAGACAATAATAGCTGCTGTTTTTTCAGAAGTAGTCCAGACAAAAAATAATTTAATTATTATTTTACTCCTTATTATTGTAACAGGTGTATTTCAAAATATGGCAGGTGCTTTTCAAAATCATCAAATTGCAGACATGACTCGTCTAATTATGTATTTGCTCCTTTTTGTATCTGTGCTTACTTCTTTTTCTTTAGCTTTAGAAATGGTAAAAGATACAATGAAAACATTATCCTCCTTTTTATCGGCACTAGCTCCCGCTTACTTCTTAAGTGTTGCAGCTTCTGGAAGTGCCAGCTCAGCCGCTGCCTTTTATTCCCTTTCTATATTTTTGATTAGTGCCATTGAGTTGTGCATTTTGTATATTATACTACCCCTTGTGCAAATTTTTGCAGTATTGGCCTTTGTCAATAAGCTGTCAAAAGAAGACATGCTTGCATATTTATTGGATACGATTAAGACGGTCATTGAATATATATTAAAAACAATGATAGGACTATCGGTAAGTATTGGAGTTATACAGAGTATGATTGCCCCTGTCCTTGATTCTTTTAAAAACACGATGTTGAGTAAGGCAGTTTCTGCTATACCGGGAATTGGAAATATGACAGGAGGATTGACAGAAGTATTTTTTGGATCTGCAGTTGTCATTAAAAATGGTATTGGAGCAGTGAGTCTCATAGTAGTCCTTTATTTATGCCTTGTTCCCATTGGGAAATTAATTGCCATGATTCTTATGTATAAGGGGGCCACAGCAGTGGCAGGCATGGTATCTGGAAAAGAATATGCAGATGGATTGGCAAAAGTAAGTGAGGGTGGGGAAATGCTCTTAAAGGCTTTTGTAACAGGCATGGTATTATTTATGGCAATTATTGCTATGGTAGCCTCTACGACAAATAGAGGTTATTAGTAAAAGACCTGCTGTTTGTATGATAGAAAGGCGTGGCTTTGAAATGGCTTATTTTTATAGTTTTATCCGGGGCTTGGCAGTATTTTTTATTTTGCTCCAAGTAATCATAGGAATTTTACCAGGAGAAAAGTATGGCAAATATATGAGGATGATTATTGGCATTTTTATTCTTTCGTATATCACCTATTTTTTGAGAAATTGGGATATACGAAAGGATCTTACAAATTTTGATAAAATAACAAATATTTATGAGGAAAAGCTCATGGAAGTGGAAAAGGATTATGAGGAATATGAGGCAATGCAACAGAAACAAGTACTCTCTGCTTTAGAAAATAAAATAGAGGAGGAATTAGAGAACTTAGCAAAAGAGGAAGGATACTGCGTGAATTATATAAATATAGAACTCTGCCTTGATAAAGAAGATAAAAATTATGGAAAAATAGATAAGATGAAAATATTTTTAGCTCCAGACATAGAAAAATATATAAATATTTCCATTGATGAAATTGTATTAGATGAAGAAGAGAAGAGTAGCATTTCGCAAGTAGAAGAAAAAATTATGAATTACATAACGAGACAGTATAAAATTTCAGAAGGAGGTGTAAAAATATGGACCCAGGGAAGTGGAAAGACTTTTGGAAATGGAAGTGGATGAAGGAAAAAAAGCCAAAAAAAGATCAGCTCTTTGTTCTAATTCTTGTAGGCATTTTGCTTTTGGTCATTGCTATTCCAGTAGATAATAAAAAAGGAAGAGGGGAGGGGATTTTGGAGGAAAAAGTTGAGGAAACTTTTCAGAAAGAGGAGGAGGATTATGCACTTGCAATGGAAAGAAAGCTGGAGAAAACATTATCTTATGCCAATGGCGTAGGTAAGGTAAAGGTCATGATTACGTTAAAAGATAAAGGAGAAAGCATTGTGGAAAAGGATGTTCCCAATAGCCATGCAACGACAGATGAAAATGACACAGCTGGAGGGAAAAGATCCATCATAGAAATGGCAAGTGAAGAATCCACTGTTTTTCAGACAGATGGAGCGGGAAACCAGAGCCCTTATATTAGAAGAAGAAAGGAACCAGAGGTGGAAGGGGTCATTGTCATTGCAGAAGGAGGAGGCAATTCTGTAGTAAATGCCCAGATAACAGAGGCTGTTTTGGCATTATTTCCTATAGAGGCGCATAAAATTAAAATAATGAAAATGAAACAAACTACATAGCAGGGGAAGGAGAAACACAGTGAAAAATATGGTCAAAAAAAATCAAATGATTATAACAGCGCTGGCTATTATGATAGCAGTGGCAGGTTATCTGAATTTTGCAGGGACAAAGTTCGAAGAGGAAAGTTTTGTGGCAGAGACGTCAGCAAATGTAGAAGAACAGGCAGATATTTCTGATCTTTCCGAGGAGGATATTTATGCAGCAGGTAATACATTGACAGACGGAAATGTTGTAGAAGATTTAGCTTCCAATGAGGAAGAAGGAATTGAGTATGCAGATATAGAAAGCTTGGATTCAGAGCCAGATCCCTTTGCAGCAGGGGAGGAAGGACTAACCCCAGGGGAGGCTGTGCTTACAAGCTCATCAGGCAGCGGTATGGGGATTGTGGCAAATGCAAAATTGATGAAAGAACAGACAAGGGCAAAAAATAAAGAGACTTTGTTAGAAGTTATTAACAATGGAAGTATTACAGAGGAGCAGAAAACAACAGCAATTAACAGCATGGTGACAATGACAGATATTGCAGAAAGAGAAACAGCAGCAGAAATATTGCTGACGACAAAAGGGTTTAGCGACTCCATTGTAAGCATAACAGAAGATACAGTAGATGTTATGATCAATGCAGCAGAATTGACAGATGCCCAACGGGCCCAAATTGAGGATATTGTAAAAAGAAAAACAGGTATTGGCGCAGAGGGGATAGTCATAACGCCTATCCTCGCCCAGTAATAAAACAACATGGGGTAAGGGTTGTCGTTCCAAAACGTGTTTTCCATATTATAGAAAGGATGTTCTAAAAAAGAGGGCATCCTTTTTATGATGGTTAAAAAAAGGAAGGATGCACAAGCCATTTAGTCCATGGGTACTTTAAAGTCTACACTTTTTTATTTTTTTCTTAGAAATTTCTGTGGAGAAATCTTTGGATTTCTGATAAGATAAAAAGAGCATATGCTTGCACATGCCAGTATACTAGTTTCGGAGGAATTTATGACAGATTATACAGAGGAAATTAATAAAAGAAGAACCTTTGCCATTATATCCCATCCAGATGCAGGAAAGACAACATTGACAGAAAAGTTTCTTCTTTACGGTGGGGCTATTAATTTGGCAGGAAGCGTAAAGGGAAAGGCAACAGCAAGGCATGCTGTGTCAGATTGGATGGAAATAGAGAAGGAGAGAGGAATCTCCGTCACATCTTCAGTATTGCAGTTTCACTATCGTGATTATTGTATAAACATTTTGGACACACCAGGCCACCAAGATTTTTCTGAGGACACATATCGGACTCTTATGGCTGCCGACTCTGCTGTAATGGTCATTGATGCTAGCAAAGGAGTGGAGGAGCAGACAAGAAAACTTTTTAAAGTATGTGTTATGCGAAAAATTCCAATATTTACATTTATAAATAAAATGGATAGAGATGCAGGGGATATGTTTGAACTTTTAGATGAAATAGAAAAGGAACTGGGAATTGCCACCTGTCCTGTAAACTGGCCTATTGGCTCAGGGAAAGAATTCAAGGGAATATATGACAGGGAAAGAAAATGTGTTATTGCTTATGCCCATACAGAAAAAGGGACAAAGGAGGGAGAGGCTACCATGATTCCTATCAGTGAGGAGGAACGGCTTATTTCTTATATTGGGGAAGAGGCCAAATCTAATCTGATGGAGGAGATGGAGCTTCTTGATGGGGCAAGTGCCCCTTTGGAACAGGATTTTGTGGATAGAGGGGAGCTGTCCCCTGTATTTTTTGGTTCTGCTTTAACGAATTTTGGAGTGGAAATTTTTCTATCCCATTTCCTGAAAATGACTTCCCCCCCTCTGCCTCGTAAATCAGACAGAGGCCTCATCGATCCAGTAAAGGAAGAGTTTTCTGCTTTTGTGTTTAAAATTCAAGCCAATATGAACAAGTCTCACAGAGATAGAATTGCCTTTATGCGTATTTGCTCTGGAAAATTTGAGGCAGGTATGGAAGCATTCCATGTACAGGGAGGTAAAATTATTCGCCCTTCTCAGCCTCAACAGATTATGGCCAGTGAGAGAAAAGTAGTGGAAGAGGCTTATGCAGGGGATATTATTGGAGTGTTTGACCCAGGCATTTTTTCTATTGGAGATACTCTTTGTAGTGGAGGAAAAAAATTTGCCTATGAAGGAATTCCAACCTTTGCTCCAGAACATTTTGCCAGGGTGAGGCAGATGGACACTATGAAAAGAAAACAATTTGTAAAAGGCATTACCCAAATTGCACAAGAAGGAGCTATCCAAATATTTCAGGAATTTCATACAGGAATGGAAGAGATCATTGTGGGTGTTGTGGGAGTCCTCCAATTTGACGTACTGAAATACCGTCTGGAAAAGGAATATAACGTGGAAATCCGTCTGGAGAGACTGCCTTATGGGCATATTCGCTGGATAGAAAACAAAGATATGGATGTGGAAACTTTGACGGGAACTTCGGATATGAAAAAAGTAAAAGACATGAAAGGAAATCCCCTTTTACTTTTTATCAATCATTGGAGCATTCCTATGACCATAGAACGGAATGAAGGGCTTATCCTTTCTGAGTTTGGAAGGGATTAAGCCTTATGAGAAAATTAGCCTTTTTCCTGCTCATCCTATTTCTGGGCATGGGATGGTTTTTCTACAATCAATCTAAGCCCCTATTTCCCCAAAAAGAACAGGGAGAGGAAAGGATTGCTTTGCCAGGAGAGGAAGATGACAGGGAGCCCATTGTACAACTCCCAAGAGACTTAACAGGAGGAAGCAGCTTTGCATATAATGGATTGACAAACATCCAGAAAACTGTGTACAACGAAATTTTAAAAGGTATAGAGGAGATGGAAACTTCTTTCCCAGTGTCTTCTATGGATCAGGAGGAGATCAGCATAGCTTTTCATGCTGTCCTCATAGACCATCCAGAACTGTTTTACTTGGAGCCTGGATGTGATTTGTATACAGAAAAGCTAGGGGATAAAATATTGAAAGTGGAATTTAGGCCAAGATATACTATGGATAAAAAGAAACGTGAGGAGACGCAGGAAAAAATTGATGAATATGCAGCGAAATGTTTTGCCTCTATTCCCCAAGGAGCATCGGATTACGAAAAAGTAAAGGGGGTTTATGAGTACTTAATTCTTCATACAGATTATGAACTCAATGCACCAGACAATCAGAACATATGTAGTATATTTTTAAATGGAAAGACGGTATGTCAAGGGTATGCGAAAGGAACCCAGTATTTGTTAAATAGGTTGGGGGTGTTTTGCACCTTAGTGGACGGATATGGAAAAAATAATGAACGCCATGCTTGGAATTTAGTGGAGGTAGATGGGGAATACTATTATGTAGATACCACATGGGGAGACGCTTCTTATACTATTGGAGAAGGGGACGCTGGACTGGCAGATAGAATGCCAGAGATTAGCTATGATTATTTATGTATGAACGATGAGCAGCTCTTTAAAACCCATGTAATCGACTCCATGTTGGAAATTCCTCCATGCAATTCACTATCTGCCAATTATTATGTAAGAGAAGGGCTTTATTTTACCCAAGTTGATGAAATCCAGCTCAAACAATGTTTTGAAAAAGCATATGAAGAAGAAAAGGAAAGTATTACTCTAAAGTGTGCTGACAGGGAAGTATATGAGAAGATGCAGTCGTTTCTTGTAGAAGAAAACAGGATATTTGATTTTATGCCTTCAAGTCAAGGGGTGGAATTTTTAAGAACAGATGAAACTTGTATCTTAATTTTTTATTTGGTATAATAAATGCATATTATGAAAATTGATGAGACGGATACACACGCAAGAAAAATTCGTTGAGACATTGTATATGGAAGATGGCGTGAAGAATATATGTTTCCCATAGCGTACAGAGTATGCTTTGTAAATATTGCGCTTGCGCCCATATTCCCATGTTTTGTAAGATTGGAGGATTTTATGGCACAGGATAGCAAAAATAATTATGTATTACAAGGAAGCGATCTGGGGAGAGTGCAGATTGCAGACGATGTGGTAGCCATTATTGCAGGGCTGGCAGCCACGGAAGTAGACGGGATTGCAGCCATGTCAGGGAATATTACCAATGAGTTGATGAGCAAAGTTGGGATGAAAAATTTAAGCAAAGGGGTAAAGGTAGATGTAGTGGAAGGTGTAGTAACGGTAGACTTGGCCATTACTATGGAGTATGGATATAATATTCCTACTACTTGTAAAAAAGTACAGGATAAAGTGAAAATGGCTATTGAGAATATGACAGGATTGGAAGTGGCAGATGTAAATATTCGTATTGCGGGAATTGAGATGGATAAACGGTAAATGGATTAGGGAGAAATGACAGCCCGACAGTGGGAAGGCACTGCCGGGCTTAGAGTGTTTTCTATTCAGACAAAAGGAGATCAAGATGAACAGGAGAGAATTGCGGGAGCATACATTTAAGCTAGTATTCCATTTGGAATTTCATGAGCTGGAAGACATGCCTATACAGCTTCAGTATTATTTCGATGATCTGACAAAAATAGAAGAAAAAGATAAGGAACGGATTAAAAAGAGATACAAAGATATTGAATGCAAGTTGGAAAAGATTGACGAGAAAATTTCAACAGTAGCCAAAGGCTGGACATTGGGAAGAATGGGAAAGGTAGATTTAAGCTTAATTCGTCTAGCAGTGTATGAAATGCTTTATGACGAAGAAGTGCCCGTAGGAGTGGCCATTAACGAGGCAGTAGAATTGGCGAAGATTTTTGGTCAGGATGGTTCCTCCTCCTTTGTCAATGGACTCCTGGCAAAGGTATTATTATTGGATGAGCCTCTAGAAAGGAATGAGATTTAGGGTGAAAAATGTCTATTCTGTAGGCCAGGTGAATTCTTATATTAAAAATATGTTTACCCAAGATTTTATGCTCCAAAATATTTATGTAAAAGGAGAGGCATCCAATGTAAAATATCACTCTTCTGGACATATTTATTTTACTCTAAAAGATGTCAAAGGAGCTATAGCATGTGTGATGTTTGCAGGAAATCGTAAAGGTCTTTCTTTTCAAATGAAAGAAGGCCAGGAGATTATTGTAGGGGGAACAATCGACGTTTATGAAAGAGATGGAAAATACCAGCTTTATGCTTATAAAATTCAGTTGGATGGAGAGGGGATCCTCTATGAGCGGTATGCACAGCTAAAAAAGGAATTGGAAGAAATGGGAATGTTTGCAAAGGAATATAAACAAGAAATTCCTTTGTTTATTCAAAGACTTGGAGTAGTAACAGCAAAAACAGGGGCAGCAATTCAGGATATTATCCAAATTTCCACAAGAAGAAACCCTCATGTTCAAATCATTTTATATCCAGCAAAAGTGCAGGGGGAGGGGGCTTGTGAAAGCATTATGAATGGGATCCGGGCATTGGAGCATATAGGAGTGGATGTAATCATAGTGGGAAGAGGGGGAGGCTCTATGGAAGACTTATGGGCTTTTAATGAGGAAGGAGTAGCAAGGGCAATTTTTGATTGTACCATTCCTATCATTTCAGCTGTAGGCCATGAGACAGATACAACCATAGCAGATTTTGTAGCAGATTTAAGGGCTCCCACTCCTTCGGCAGCAGCAGAATTAGCTGTATTTCGTTATTTTGACTGTGCTTCTCAGATTGCAGAATATGCAGATAGAATGAGAAATCTTCTCATAAGACATATGGGAGAAAAAAGGTCAGCTCTTGAAAGATTTCAGTTGAAGCTGGCTCACGTAAGTCCTGAAAATCAGCTGAGAGAAAAAAAGATGTATGCAGGGGATATGGAAGAAAAAATCACGAGGATGATGGTACAAAAGCTGGAAAATAAAAGGCATCAGTTAGCCATTTATGGAGAGCGTCTTAGAGGTTTATCTCCTCTTTTGAAGCTAAGCCAGGGTTTTTCCTATGTGGCCTCACAAGATGGAAAGACCATTTATGATGTGGATCAGGTTCAGATTGGACAACCTCTTTTTATTGACGTGAAAAATGGCAGAATAAAGGCAAAAGTGCTGGAAAAGATTCAACAAAAAGAGATAAAAGGAGAGAGGAATGGAGGAAAATAAGGAGAAAGAACCTATGTCATTAGAAAAAGCGTTTGCGTCCCTGGAAAATTCCATTAACCAGCTGGAGGCAGAGGATATTTCACTGGAGGAATCTTTCAAAATATATGAAGAGGGAATGAAACTAGTAAAATACTGCAATCAGAAAATTGATGAGGTAGAACAGAAAATTTTAGTCATCAATGAAAAAGGAGATTTGGATGAATTTTAAGGAAGAGCTGGCAGGACGCACTGAGAAAATCGAAAGAATTATAGAAGCTTATATGCCTAAGGCAAAAGGATATCAGAGAACTGTCATAGAGGCTATGAACTATAGTATTCAGGCAGGGGGAAAACGGCTTAGGCCTATGCTTATGGAGGAGACATACCGACTGTTTCAGGGGAAAGGGAGCTTGATAGAACCTTTTATGGCTGCCATAGAGATGCTCCATACCTATTCCCTTGTCCATGATGATTTGCCAGCAATGGATAATGATGAGTACCGCAGAGGAAGAAAGACAACTCATGTAGTATATGGTGAAGGAATGGCTGTACTGGCAGGAGACGGGCTTTTGAATTATGCCTTTGAAACAGCGTGTAAAGCCTTTGACATGGAAGAAGACATAGAGAAGGTGGCCAGGGCCCTTAAAATTTTAAGCAAACATGGAGGAATTTATGGGATGATTGGAGGGCAAAGCGCAGATGTGGAATCTCAGGGAATGAAAGAAACCTTTACAAGGGAAAGGCTTATGTTTATCCACCGTTTTAAGACAGGCGCTTTAATTCAGTCAGCCATGGAGATTGGGGCCGTATTGGCAGGAGCTTCCACCAAAGAAGTGAAAGATATTGGGGAGACGGCGCAGGATATTGGTATGGCCTTTCAAATCCAGGACGATATTCTGGATGTGATTAGCACAGAGGAAGTATTAGGAAAACCTATTGGCAGTGATGAAAAGAACAGGAAACAAACTTATGTCACAATGGAAGGAATTCACAAGGCAAAGAAGGACGTTGCTAGTTTGTCCCAAAGGGCAATTAAAAGGCTGCAGTCTTTTCCAGCAAGGAACTTGTTTCTAGAACAGCTGACAGAATACTTGATCAACAGGGAAAAGTAAGGAGATAAGGCATGGTTTTAGACCGTATTAACCAAACTAATGATATTAAAAAAATTGAAAAGGAGTTGTACCAGGAACTGGCACAGGAGATAAGAGAATTTCTGATAGATAAAATTAGTGTTACTGGAGGGCATTTAGGTTCTAACTTAGGAGCAGTGGAACTTACCATGGCCATACATCTTTCCTTTCATCTTCCAGAAGATCGGATTATATTTGACGTGGGGCATCAGTCTTATACTCACAAATTGCTGACAGGGAGGAGAGATGGATTTGATGCCTTGCGTAAATTTGGAGGAATGAGCGGCTTTCCAAAAAGAAAGGAAAGCGACTGCGATGCTTTTGATACAGGCCATAGCTCCACCTCTATCTCGGCAGGCTTAGGATTGGTGAAGGCAAGGGACATAAAAGGTGAAAACCACCATGTTGTTTCGATCATTGGAGATGGGGCGCTTACTGGGGGAATGGCTTATGAGGCATTAAATAACGCAGCCAGACTGGAGACAAATTTTATTATTCTATTAAATGACAATAATATGTCTATTTCAGAAAATGTGGGAGGAGTATCCAGATATTTGCAAAGTATAAGAACTGCTGAGCCTTATACAGATTTTAAAATGGGTTTGGAAAATGCTTTGAATCATATTCCCAATGGTGGAGCAGTGGTGGAATTATTGAAAAAATATAAAAGCAGTTTTAAACAGCTTGTTCTCAATGGGATGTGGTTCGAAGATTTGGGCATAACCTATTTAGGACCTGTAGATGGACATAATATAGAGGAGATGCAGAAAATATTAAAAAAAGCCAAAAGAATGAAAAGGGCGGTTCTCATTCACGTTCTCACAAAAAAAGGAAAGGGATATGCCCCAGCAGAGAGGCATCCGGCAAGGCTTCATGGCGCAGAGCCCTTTGATAAGGAGACAGGACTTCCTATATCGAAAAAAAAGAAGGCAAATTATACAGACGTCTTCTCATCAGTGATGGTAAGGCTTGGAAGAAATAACAAGAACCTAGTGGCTATTACAGCCGCTATGCCAGAGGGGACAGGACTAAACAGGTTCCAGGAGAGATATCCTGATCGATTTTTTGATGTGGGAATTGCGGAAGAACATGGAGTTACTTTTGCAGCTGGACTGGCAGCAGGGGGATTAAAACCTGTTGTAGCTGTGTATTCTTCCTTTCTGCAAAGAGCTTATGATCAAATTCTCCATGATGTTTGTATTCAGAATCTTCCAGTTGTTTTTGCTATTGACAGAGCAGGGCTAGTAGGAAGTGATGGAGAAACCCACCAAGGTCTATTTGATTTATCTTACCTATCTTCCATTCCTAATATGACGATAATGGCACCAAAAAACAAGTGGGAACTTTCTGACATGATGAAATATGCTGTGGAATTTCAATCTCCTATTGCGGTAAGATATCCAAGAGGAGAAGCTTATGATGGACTAAAGGAATTTCGTAAACCTATTGAGTACGGTCGATGTGAATGTCTTTACGAGGAAGAAGACATTCTATTATTTGCAGTGGGCAGTATGGTAAAGACAGCAAAAGAAGTACGGGAAGATTTAAAAGAAAGAGGGTATTCTTGCAGCCTTGTCAATGCCAGGTTTGTTAAACCCATGGATGAGGAAGCCGTTTATGAAGGAGCTAGAAGGCATAAACTGGTAGTAACAATGGAAGAAAATGTACAAAGCGGCGGATTTGGAGAAAAGGTACTTACCTATGTAGAAACAAGTGATCTTCCAGCAAAGGTACTTCCTATAGCTATTGGGGATGCTTATATTGAGCATGGAAATGTAGATGTACTAAAAAGAGAAGCAGGAATTGACAAAGAATCCATTGTAAAGCAGATTATTGCTCAATATGTAAGTTTATAAAAGATAAAAAGGAAAGGGGTAAACTTCTGCCTAGAGTCCAAGGTTTGCAGGCTGGGAGAAAGGCATAGCTATGAATAGGAAAGAACGTTTGGATATTATTTTAGTGAAGCAAGGTTTTGCAAAATCTAGGGAAAATGCAAAGGCAATTCTCATGTCAGGAAATGTTTTTGTCAACGGTCAGAGAGAGGAAAAAGCTGGCTCCTTTTTTCCAGAAGAGGGGATTCATATAGAGGTAAAGGGGAAACCTTTCCAATATGTAAGCAGAGGAGGTCTAAAGCTGGAAAAGGCACTCTCTGTTTTTCCTATTACTTTAAAAAATAAAATTTGTATGGATGTTGGGGCTTCGACAGGAGGGTTTACAGATTGTATGCTGCAAAACGGCGCTTCAAAAGTATATTCTATTGATGTAGGATATGGACAGCTGGCATGGAGTCTTCGTCAGGATAAGAGAGTAATCTGTATGGAGAAAACAAATTTCCGTTATATGGTTAAGGAGGATATAGAGGACGAAGTGGATTTTGTATCTGTGGATGTTTCTTTTATTTCTCTTTTAAAAATATTAGAGCCAGCATACAGTCTTTTAAAAGACCAGGGGCAGATAGTCTGTCTTATTAAACCTCAATTTGAGGCAGGCAGGGAAAAAGTAGGGAAAAAGGGAGTTGTAAAGGATCCACAAGTACATATACAAGTCATAGAAAAAGTTAGGAGTTATGCCAATATCACAGGCTTTTGCTTTTTGGGACTGGATTACTCACCTGTTAAAGGACCAGAAGGAAATATAGAATATTTGCTTTTCATGCAAAAGGGAGAGGGAGATGGGCATATTCAAAAAGCAGAGGAGATTGTTGCCATAGCCCACAAAGACTTGGCTTAAGGCAGAGAAAGGCATGAGTATAAAAATATGCAAAAATTTCATGTAGTAACAAATGATGCAAAGGATAAAGAGCTGGCAGTAACAAAGATGTTAGAACAATACTTCATTTCTCATGGAAGGAAATGTACGAGAAATATATCTTGTATGGATAAGGAAGATGTGCCAGAAGACACAGACTGCGTCATTGTCATTGGAGGAGATGGGACATTAATTCAAGCTGCAGGTGCTGTGGCAGATAAGGGGATACCTCTTCTTGGAGTGAATTTAGGAACTCTTGGCTATTTGGCGGAGGTGGAAAAGTCACAAATCATTCCAGCACTCCATTGCCTTTTGAAAGATGAATATAGAATTGAAAAAAGAATGATGCTAAAAGGTCGTATTTTTTCAAACAATGAGTTTATTTTTCAGGGAAATGCATGGAATGATATTGTTATAACAAGAGGTGGAAGCTTACGTATTATCCATTATAGTATTTATGTAAATAACCAATTATTAAATACATATAGTGCAGATGGAGTGATCATCTCTACGCCAACAGGTTCTACAGGCTATAGCCTGTCAGCAGGAGGGCCTATTGTGGATCCCAGAGCTAAATTGATTGTTATTACTCCTATTTGTCCCCATACTCTTAATGGGAGAAGCATTATCTTGTCCCCAGAAGATGAAATTCAGGTAGAAGTAAAAAAGGATGAAAAGATGGACAGAGGAAGCGTGGAGGCTATTTTTGATGGAAATAGAAAGGCTTTTTTGACAGATGGAAGTAAGGTATTCATAGGTATGTCTAATCAGGAAGTAAAAATGATAAAATTAAGTAAAGAAAGTTTTGTAGAAGTACTCCGCAGAAAATTAAGTGATTAGGGTATGGATCATAGGAAATGAAAAAGAAAAGACATGAGAAAATTGTGGAATTTATTGAGAAATTTGATATAGAGACACAAGAGGAATTAGCAAGGCGGCTAAAAGAAGCTGGATTTAACGTAACACAGACAACAATATCCAGAGATATTCGAGAGCTAAAGCTTTCCAAAGTTCCAGTCAAGGGTAAAAAACAGAAATATAGTATTGTGGAAAAACAAAGGCAGCCAATGGAGGAGGCATATATAAGAGTGTTAAAAGAGGGGGTTGTATCTATGGAGATGGCCCAGAACATTTTGGTAATAAAAACAGTACCTGGAATGGCCATGGCTGCTGCGACTGCCCTTGATGCCATTCAATTAGAGGAAATCGCAGGATGCATTGCGGGGGACGATACAATTATGTGTGCAGTGAGAACAATGGACGATACAAATAGAATGATAGAGAAACTGGAAAAATTGATGGAACAGAGGTGAGAGAACATGCTAGAAAGTATACATGTTAAAAATTTGGCACTCATTGACGAGATAGAGGTTTCTTTTGAAAAGGGATTAAATATTTTAACAGGGGAGACAGGGGCTGGAAAATCCATACTCATTGGTTCTGTAAATTTGGCCTTGGGGGGGAAGGCTCAAAAAGGATTCCTTGGGGAACATGGGGATGGGGCGTTTGTAGAGCTGGTATTCCGCTTAGAAACTTCTGCTGAGAGAAAGGCTATGGAGGCTTTTGACATTTCAGTGGAAGAGGATCTAGTGATCATGCAGAGAAAATTGCTTCAAGGGAAGACAACAGGAAAAATCAATGGCGAGACAGTAACAGCATCAAGAATGAGGGCAGTTGCACAAGCGCTTATTGATATTCACGGCCAACACGAACACCAGTCTCTTTTGTATAAAAAAAAGCATTTAGAATTGTTAGATAGCTATTGTGAAGAAGAAATTGGAAAATATAAAGAGAAATGTAAACATTCTTTTGAAAAGTATAAAGAACTGAAGGAAAAGTTAAAAGAGGAGACAATGGATGAAGGTGAGAGGGGGAAGGAAATCTCCTTTATGGAATTTGAGATTGGGGAGATTGAAAAAGCCCAGCTAAAAGAAGGGGAAGATGTTATTTTAGAAAAAGATTACAAAAGAATGGAAAATAGCAAAAAAATAGTAGAAGCTTTATCGGCTGTTTACGCTGATACAGGTTATGAAAGAGCTGATTCAGCAGGAGAAGGAATTGGAAGGGCTCTTCGAAATATGGGAGGTATTGCAGATTTAGACGAAGCCCTTGAAGGCTTGAAAGGCCAATTGGATGAGATTGAGCATCTCTTAAATGATTTTAATCGTTCTGTAACAGATTACATGGAAGATATGAACTTTCCCCAGGAGATATTTATGGAAACGGCACAGAGGCTGGATACTTTGAATTTGCTAAAAAGCAAATATGGGGATAACATAGAGGAAATATTAAAATATAAAGAAGAGCGGACAAAAAGACTGGAAGTATTAAATAATTATGGTCAATATGTGGAAGAATTAAAAAAGTCTTCCCAAAAAGAGGAAGAAGAGCTTGTAAAAAATTGCAAAAAGCTTTCTAGTATCCGAAAAAAATATGCAAAGGAAATGTCAAAAAAAATCAAGGAAGCACTTGTTGACTTAAATTTTCTAGATGCAAAGTTTGAGATTCAAGTTACTTCTATGGAAGGAAACTATTCTTCAAAGGGATATGATCAAGTGGAATTTCTCATATCCACAAATCCAGGAGAAAAAATAAAACCTTTGTCTGAAGTAGCTTCAGGAGGTGAACTTTCTAGAATTATGTTGGCATTAAAAACAGTATTGGCAGATAAAGATGAGATCCCTACATTAATTTTTGACGAGATTGATGTGGGGATTAGTGGAAGAACAGCACAGAAAGTGTCAGAGAAACTTGCTCTCATTGGAAGAAATCATCAGATTCTTTGCATTACTCATCTGCCTCAGATTGCTGCAATGGCAGATGCTCACTTTTTAATTGAAAAGAGGGTGGAAGAGAAAGTGACAAGAACTCATATTTGGCCTTTGAAAGGGCAAAAATCAGATGAAGAGCTTGCTAGAATGCTGGGAGGAGTAGAAATTACAGAAGCAGTGTTACAGAATGCAAAAGAAATGAAAGAATTGGCAGCAAAAACAAAAAGAAAATGGAGTGAAAATTGAATTTTTTCGTATACTAAAAGAGGATATACTATGTAGTATATTCTTTTTTATTGCAAAGGATGTGAAGGAATGTCTAAACAGTTAAAAATATATCAAAAAATATTGCAGGTTATGATTGTCCTCTGCATAGGGGTTATGGCAGTGATGGGATACTTGCAAATACAATCAAAACTTCCTAACGAGATTCGAATAATTGGAGGGAAAGAACAGGCTTTACGTTTTGGAATCCCAGCATCAGGAGATGTCTATGAGCAGACAGTAGAGGCAGGAGATTTTACAAAATCCAACATACCGAAAAATAAACTTCATTTAAACTTTAAAGACTCTATAACGATTAAAGGAGATAATACAGGAGAGTACGAAATACAATGTAAGCTTTTTGGCATTATTCCTTTAAAAAATGTGAAACTGGAAGTAATAGAAGAAAAGGAACTGATTCCTGCAGGGCTTCCCATTGGTATTTATGTAAAAACAAAGGGTGTTTTAGTTATTGGGACAGGAACGATAAGAGGAATGGACGGTATAAATTATGAACCTGCTAATAATTTGCTTCTTAGCGGAGACTATATTGAGACATTAAATGGACAAGAAGTAAAAAATAAAGAAGATCTCATTCAAAAAATTAATCAATCAAATGGGAAGGAGACGGTATTGGGCATTCGAAGAGGTAAGGAAAGTTTTGGAGTAAAAGTCATGCCTATACAGACTTCACCAGAAGAGTATAAAATTGGAATATGGGTTAGAGATAATACACAGGGGATAGGAACACTGACCTTTTTGGATGAATTCAATGGTTTTGGGGCACTGGGCCATGGGATCAATGATGTAGATACATCAAAGCTCATGGAGCTGGAGGGAGGATTTCTTTATCATACAGAAATTGTATCTGTAATAAAAGGAGAAAGTGGAAACCCTGGGGAACTGACTGGAGTCATAGACTATGCAAAAGGGAATGTCCTTGGAACCATACTGAAAAATACAAATGGAGGAATTTTTGGAAGTGGAAATTCTCTTCTTATTGATAAAGTAGGACAGGAAGCTCTTCCCATTTGTCTAAAACAAGACATTAAACTTGGACCAGGAAAAATTTTATGCAGTGTAAATGGTACCCCTGTTTATTATGATGTTGAGATTACAAAAGTAGACTATTCAGCAGACAGTATTAACAAAGGAATTGTATTTAAAGTAAGGGATGAAAACCTTTTAGCTTTAACAGGAGGGATCGTGCAGGGTATGAGCGGCAGTCCAATTATACAAGATGGAAAATTTGTAGGAGCAGTAACCCACGTTTTTGTTCAGGATTCTACAAAAGGATTCGGCATCTTTATTGAAAATATGCTGGAAGCGAACTTGGAATAAAAAGAAGAATGATTAGCAAGTAAGGTGGAATTAAAACTAAAATTGTCGTGAAAGCTTGTATTTTGCGTCAAGTTTCTCTTGCAAAATTAGAAGAAGGCCTTATAATAAAAAAAGAAGTTGTAAAAATATGGGAAATAATTAGGAGGTTATGTATGGAGAAACTAAACGTGGCTATTTTTGACGACAATGAAAGGCTTTTAGAAATGGTCCATGACGTTATTAGCAAAGATAAAGATATGGAAGTTGTCGGAAGTGCAAGAAATGGGGAAGAAGCTTACGAAATAATAAAAACAAAAGAACCAGATGTAGTTCTATTAGATTTAATCATGCCCAAAATAGATGGAATGGAAGTTATGCAAAGAGTTAATAAAGATACAACAATGAAAAAGTATCCTATTTTTATTGTTCTTACAGCAATAGGGGATGACAAAATTACAGAGGATGCTTTTAAATTAGGTGCAAAATATTTGATATTAAAGCCCTTTGATCCTATGGTTGTAAAGGAAAGGATCAAAATGTTTCAGAAGACAAAAGAAAATAGAGCTACACAAATTCGGGAGAAAAGGGATTACGGAACAAATGGAGAAGATAGGGAGAGAAACTTAGAAAGCGACGTGACAAATATTATCCATGAAATTGGAGTGCCAGCACATATTAAAGGATATCAATACTTAAGGGATGCAATCATTATGTCTGTAGAAGATATGGATATGTTGAACTCTATTACAAAAGTTCTATATCCAACTATTGCAAAACATTATCAGACAACGCCAAGCCGGGTTGAAAGGGCAATCCGCCATGCAATAGAAGTTGCCTGGAGCAGAGGAAAGATGGATACGATTGACGAACTATTTGGCTATACAATCAATATGGGAAAAGGAAAACCTACAAACTCAGAATTTATTGCCTTAATTGCAGATAAAATAAGAATTGAATATAAGATGAGCCTATTAGGAAATTCCAAAGTTTAGTCTTTCTTTACTAAAACAAATGATGTATAATGTCCATAAAAGGATATGGAAAGGATTTAGGAGGAAAGTCAATGAAAAATGTGTTATTTGCAACATCAGAGAGCGTACCTTTTATAAAAACGGGAGGCCTGGCAGATGTAGCAGGCTCTTTGCCAAAATGTTTCCCAAAGGATAAATACGATGTAAGAGTCATTATGCCCAAATATTTATGTATGAAACAAGAATACTTAGATCAGCTTAGTTATAAATCCCATTTTTATATGGACTTTAATTGGAAAAACCAATATGTGGGAATTTTAGAGATGGTGCATGATGGTATTACTTTTTATTTTATTGATAATGAAGAATATTTTCATGGATCAACTCCTTATGGAAATATTCGGGCTGATGTTGAGAAATTTGCCTTTTTCTCCAAAGCATTATTGTCTGCACTACCCCTTATTGGATTTAGGCCAGACATTGTCCACTGTCATGACTGGCAGACAGGACTTGTTCCAGTATATTTAAAGGAAAGATTTCAAGGTGATGAGTTTTTTAGAGGCATTAAGTCTGTAATGACAATTCATAATTTGAAATTCCAGGGAGTCTGGGATGTGAAGACAATCAAAAGCATTACGGGATTGTCGGATTACTTTTTTACTCCAGATAAGCTGGAAGCATACAAAGATTCCAATTATTTAAAAGGCGGCATTGTTTATGCGGATGCCATTACAACAGTGAGTAACACGTATGCAGAGGAGATAAAGACCCCCTTTTATGGAGAGGGATTGGACGGGCTATTAAGGGCAAGAAGCAACTCTTTGAGGGGAATTGTTAATGGTATTGACTATCATGAATATAATCCTTCTACAGACGCTTACATTGTACAAAAATATGATGCAACGAACTTTCGCAAGGAAAAAGTGAAAAATAAAAGGGCTATGCAGGAAGAATTCAACCTGGATCAAGACGATAAGAAATTTATGATTGGCATTGTAAGCCGGCTTACGGATCAGAAAGGGTTTGATCTCATAGCTTATATTATGGACGAATTATGTCAAGAAGACATTCAAATTGTAGTTCTTGGAACAGGAGAAGAGAAATATGAAAATATGTTCCGTCACTTTGATTGGAAGTATGGAAATAAGGTTGCAGCTAATATTTATTATTCTGAGGCACTGTCCCATAAAATATATGCAGCAGCAGATGCATTTCTGATGCCATCCTTGTTTGAACCTTGTGGTTTAAGTCAGTTAATGAGCCTTCGGTATGGCACTGTCCCCATTGTCAGGGAAACAGGAGGGTTAAAGGATACTGTTATTCCTTATAATGAGTATGAAGGCACAGGAACTGGATTTAGTTTTAGCAATTATAACGCCCACGAGATGCTTGGAACAATACGGTATGCAAAGCATATTTTTAATACGAAAAAGAGAGAATGGAACAAATTAATTGACAGAGCTATGGAAGCTGATTTTTCATGGAATGTATCGGCAAAAAAATATGCAGAGATGTATGATTGGCTAATAGGATAAAGACATGGGAAAAAACAGAAGAAGACGAAAAGGAAGAGACAGACGCATAGCAGCAATTTTGTTGGTTGCTGCCCTTGCTTTTCTTATACTCCTTGCTTTAGGGGGAGCCTGGCTTTATATAAACAGCAGGAAACCTAAAGAAACAGCGGAAGATTATCTGCAAAAATACATATCTTTATTAATAGAAAAGGACTATGCATCCATGTACGCTCTTTTGGACGAGGTAGCAAAGGAGTCTACATCTTTAGAAACATTTACAGAACGCTATGAAAATATATATGGAGGAATTGAGGCGACAGATATAAGTGCTGTTGTCACAAATCGAGAGGAAAATAATTCTATTGTTTTGTTAGAATATCAATTGTCTATGAATACTATAGCAGGAGAGCTTTCCTTTCCTACTTCTGCTATTTTCCGTTTAGACGAGGATAATGAGTACAAAATGAGTTGGGACACCCAGGATATTTTGCCAGGACTTAAGCCAGGCTATAAGGTAAGGGTGATAACGACAGATGCTGTCAGAGGAAATATTGTGGACCGAAATGGCAATCAGCTGGCAACAGAAGGAGTGGCTTCTTCAGTTGGAATTGTCCCTGGCAAATTAGGGGAGAATAGAGAAGAGAACATTGAAAAAATGGCAGAGCTTTTGGAGATTTCAACAGAAAGAATTGAGAAAGCCCTTCGTGCATCTTGGGTAAAAGATGATTTATTTGTACCTATACGGACCGTTGCAAAAGATGATAGGGAGATTAAAGAAAAATTAGTGGAGATTCCAGGAGTCATGGTTTCCGATATAAAATCCAGAACCTATCCTTTAGGGGAGGCAGCGGCCCATTTAATTGGCTATGTACAAAAGGTTACAGCGGAAGATTTGGAGAAAAGGGCTGGTCAAGGATTGACAGAATCAAGTGTCATTGGAAAGGCAGGTTTAGAGAGTATTTATGAAGAACGATTAAGAGGTACAAATGGATGTGCTATCTATTACATAGATGAGAATGGAGAAAAGGTGGAGAATTTGTTGGAGCGGCCAGTTGTCAATGGGGAGAATATAAAACTTACCATTGATGCCTCTTTACAACAGAAATTATATGAAGAGCTAAAGGGAGACTTAGGACTGAGCATTGCTATGAATCCAAAAAGTGGAGAAGTGCTTGCTATGGTCAGTACCCCTTCTTACAATCCACAGGCATTCACTGTAGGACTTCGAACAAGCCAGTGGAATGCTTTAAATGAAAGTATCGATCAGCCTATGTACAGCCGCATTAGAGGAAGCTGGTGTCCAGGTTCTGTATTTAAACCTATTGTGGCAGGAATTGGACTTACAGAGGGTAGTATTGATCCAGCAGAAATCGTAGAAAATGAAGGCCTAAAATGGCAAAAATCCTCTTCCTGGGGAGACTTTTTTATAACAACATTAACCGATTATGAAGAAAAAAATTTAAAAAATGCCCTTATTTATTCAGACAATATTTATTTTGCCAAAGCTGCAGATAAAATAGGCAAAGATAATATGGAAAAAAACTTAGTGCAAATGGGATTTTTGGAGAGCATACCTTTTCAACAAAGTATGGAGGCATCTTCTTTTGGAAAAGAAGGAAAATTTACAGGAGAGGCAGATGTAGCGAATAGCGGATATGGACAGGGAAATATGTTGGTCAATCCTCTCCATTTAGCTAGCATGTACTCTGCTTTTCTAAATGAAGGGAGTATGATACAGCCTACACTAGAAGAAGGAGAACCCGCATATTGGAAAGAACAAGTATTTACAAAGGAGGCAGCAGCTAATGTCTGGGATTATATGGTTCAAGTGATAGAGAACCCAGAGGGAACAGGAAGAGAAGGAAAGGTGGAAGGGCTGGCGCTGGCAGGAAAAACAGGAACAGCAGAAATTAAAGCTTCTCAGGATGATATAACAGGGACAGAACTTGGATGGTTTGTAGAAATTTGTAATCAAGGAGACAATTCAATGCTTATTGTAGCTATGGTGGAAAATGTGAAGGGAAGAGGGGGAAGCCATTATGTAATACCCATAGTAAAGGCAGGAATGGAACAATATTATGGTAAGGGGACTAGAGAGGAAGAAGACATAAAAGAAGATAGCACATCTTGACAGCAAATGGGAAGTATGTAATAATACGTTCAGGTGATGCCAATGATAACAGCATTTAACAGACAGCAGCTTGCAGCAGTAAGGGGAATGCGTAAACAAAGTGAAATAAGAGCTATTTTAGGAATTCATGGAATAGAATATAAGCTGGAAGTAGTACGGGATGGAGGTCCAGCGGTCAAACTTGCAGATGGCAGTATATTAAAGGCAACCCATATGTTTTACATATATGTTCATAAGAGAGATTTGCGCAAAGCAAAATATATTGTTATGCGTGAGATTAAAAACCGAAGCGGAGCTATGTAGCTCCGCTTTCTTTAAAGATAAAAGAAGTGAGGAGGGAATTTTCTTGAAGAAAATGTGGAAGATAGGATTTATATTTTTAATGGTTCTTTTAACTGGGTGTAAGAAAAAAGAAAATGAGCCTACCAAAATAGTAAGTGGAATGAAGGCTATTGAACAGTCAGATTATGAGACAGCTGTTGGAAACTTTGAAGCTGCTATTGCTACAGGAGAAGATTTGGAAGCTGCTTATAGGGGGCTTGGGATGGCATATTTAGGTCAGACAGATTATGATAAAGCAGTAGAATGTTTTGAGCTTGCTTTACAGCAGGCAGGTGGGAAGGTAGGAACAATGGAGTATGATATATCCTATTATTTAGCAGTTGCAGAGTATAAAAGGGGAGCTATTGACAATGCGATTCAGATTTATACATCCATTATAGCATTGGATAAAAAGAATCCTTCAGCATATTTTTTAAGAGGTGCAATGGAGTTGGAAAAAGGGGAATATGAGGCAGCTATAAAAGATTTTAATGAGGCTATTACCCGTGATGAAAAAAATGATGAATTATATATTGACATTTTCCAGAGGCTAAAAGAATTTGGGTATGTGGATGGAGGAAAGGAATATTTAAATAAAGCATTGGGTATAGAAGGATTTAATAACTACCAAAAAGGAAGATTATATTATTTTCTACAAGATTATGAAAATGCGAGGAACTTTTTAGAGACAGCTAGAAGTGAGGGGAAGGAAGAACCTGATATAATTTTATATTTAGGAAAGACTTACGAAGATTTAGGGGGAGAGAAAAATTTAGAATATGCAATTTCTTTATATCGGTCCTATTTAGAGAAAAATCCAAAGGATGAGGAAATATATAATCAAATGGGACTTTGCCAGATGGGACTTAGAGACTATGAAGGAGCTTTGGGGACATTCCAAGCTGCTCTTGCTATAGAGGGGAATACAATGACCCAGAACTTAAAGTTTCATGAGATTGTTGCCTATGAGTACATGTCGGACTTTAAAAATGCAGCTGCGCTAATGGAAGAATATATAAGGACATATCCCGATGACGAGGCAGCGAAGAGAGAATACATATTTCTAAAGACAAGATAAAAAAGACAATGATAAAGTGGAAAGAGAGAAGATAAATTTTTAATACTTTACATGGAAAGAGGAATATGATATTATATTATTGTATATAAGGAATAATGAGAATAAAGTTGTTTGAATGATATGAGGCAGATGCACATTGAGAGGCGCTAAAGATAAAGGATAACGTATATGAACAAAGCCTGCAAATAAAAAGTCAATAGTGAATTGATTATTTCAGGCAAAAAATTTTATGTAGTATTTTGAACATTAAAAAAACCACCATTTATCGCTGGTCTGAAACAAGGGTATGTAAGTAATGGTTATTGCAGAAGAGAAGCTAAATATTCTTTTATGCGCCCGTAATAGATTCTGAGGAATTTGTTTGCTCCGGCAGTCATGTAAACGTAGTAAGATTTGTCCTGAGTACGCTTCTTATCCATAAATAAATACAACGGGTCATCCTTTGATTTTGTTTTGATCAGAACGTTCATGACTTGAAATAATGTTTTTCTGAGTTTCGGTGTTCCACGTTTGGAAGCATGAACTCTTTTGTGTTCATAAGCTCCAGAATGATTAACGCCCGGATCAACGCCTGCAAAAGCAGTAATTGCCCCTTTGGGAGTGAAACGTATCACATGCCTGATTTCAGCCAAGAGTTGGGGCTCAATAGATGTGCCAACACCTTTCATTGCCATAATAACTGGATATTCAGGAAGTTTTGAAGCAGTTTCATTCATTAGGGAACGAAGTTTTTCGACTGTATGGGAGGCGGTATTTAACTGGTCCATCGCCTGTTTGATGATAAGCTTTGTTAAAACATCCTTAGGAAGTACAGGAACAAGTTCCTTTGCTTTTCTATAGATTTCTTCAGCTTTCGATTGGCTGAAGTTGTACTTCCTGCGTTTGCACCATTTTTGATAGTGCTCTGTAAAAGCATTTAAGGATAGTTTACGAATACAATCCACATGCCAGCAGGCGGTTACAAAATCCCCCCATTTCTGGCTGCCATCTTCACGGGTAGGCTGTCGAAGTAAGCGTTTGCGCCCGGATAAGTCTGGTCGGGTATGGACATGAGATTGTTTTTCATAGCGGTTTTGTGTTTCATGTAGAAATTAAACTGGCGGTTCATGGTTTTTAGCTGGGTACGAATTACATTCATAAGACTATACTATTTCAAATCAGTCCAATTGTTTAGGGCATTTCGGGCGATTTTAACAGCATCGGCTTTATCGGATTTGGTTTTACGGAGAGAATTATGAGCGAAATCTTTTATAAGTTTGGGATTTATGGCGCTAACAAAAAGCCTGGCTTTAGAAAGTTCATGGATGAGAGGTTCATAGTAACGTCCCGTGTGTTCCATGACAATTCGGGATTCACCTTCAATAGATAGAATGAGTTGAATGAGTGAATTGTGTTCACTGACCGGGTGGCGTATCTCAAATAGTTTGGAAACAATCTCACCATAAGGGCGTAAGATTGCCACCATACTTTTACCCTTAGAAACATCCATGCCTATTGCGTTCATAAAAATGTCACTCCTTAAAAGTTATTGCAATGGATAAGCACTAGTTTTACGTATTGCTTATTCCATCTACTGTGGTGTGAGACGAACGTACCAAAGGCAGTTTAACTTGCATAACTCGAACACTGCAAATAAGGAGGTGGTTATCCGTCTTTGTTACGGACGCAAAGTCTAAGAAAGGGAGCCAATATACCGATTGCTCACTCATTATAACAACTTAAGCAACAAGATGGATCCTTCTTTACTGGTTGTAAGGTACATGAACCATAAATACATTGTAGTAGAAAGGAGAGTATTTATGACAGATAGCCAAAAGCTAAATATAATTATAAACAAGTTGGAATTTATAGATAATTTTAAAGAAAGGATTATATGGATAGATGAGATCAGAGAAAAAGTGTCAGATCTAGATGAGATTAAGAAGAGGGTAGGGAACTTAGATGGTATTAAGAAGAAAGTAGAGGACTTAGATGGTATTAAGAAGAAGGTAGAGGGCTTAGATGAGATTAAGAAGAAAGTAGAGGGTCTAGACGAGATTAAGAAGAAAGTAGAGAGCTTAGATGAGATTAAGAAGAAAGTAGAGGGCCTAGATGAGATTAAGAAGAAAGTAGAGAGCTTAGGTGAGATTAAGAAGAAAGTAGAGGGCCTAGATGAGATTAAGAAGAAAGTAGAGAGCTTAGGTGAGATTAAGAAGAAAGTAGAGAGCTTAGGTGAGATTAAGAAGAAGGTAGAAGGCTTAGATGAGATTAAGAAGAAGGTAGAAGGCTTAGATGAGATTAAGAAGAAGGCAGATGGTTTAGATGAGATTAAGAAGAAGGTAGAAGGCTTAGATGAGATTAAGAAGAAAGTAGAAGGTTTAGATGAGATTAAGAAGAAAGTAGAAGGCTTAGATGAGGTTAAGAAGAAAGTAGAAGGCTTAGATGAGATTAAGAAGAAGGTAGAAGGCTTAGATGAGATTAAGAAGAAGGTAGAAGGCTTAGATGAGATTAAGAAGAAGGTAGAAGGCTTAGATGAGATTAAGAAGAAGATAGAGGGTCTAGATGAGATTAAGGAAAAAGTGTCGGATTTAGATGTAATGAAGAAGCATATGAAAAGTATGGAATATAAAGTTACCATCATGCAAGAAGATATACAAGGAATAAAAGAAGAAACAAAGGAAATGAAAAAGGACGTAAATGAATTAAAAGAAAATGTTTATACATTAAATGAAAAAACAAACAAAATGGATGAAAACATTAGGAATATTTATATGATTATAGAAAATAATGTAATTCCACAGATCAAAGTCGTTGCAGAGGGTCATTTCGATCTTTTTCGAAGATTTAAAGATGTCTTGAAATCAGAGCAAGAAAAAGAACTTTTTCAAATTCGTCTTATTGCATTAGAAAGTGAAATGGCATTAGTAAAGAAAAAAGTAAAATAACAAGTTTTTTTTAGAAAATAGAACAGCCAAAAAAAGAGGTTTTAGGATAAGCAGGTGCCGTATGTGCAAGAATATAGTACTCCAATGGTTAACGAGTAAAGCTAAAAAATAAAATTTTTTTATCTCCAATAATAGACTGGTTATTGGGGATATTTTTATTTTTTTAGAATAAGAATATTACAAGGAGAAGTGTGACTTCCTAGAAGGGCAGTGTCTTAATGGAAAGTCTATGATGAGAATGGAAGATCCTATCATGTTCTTTTTTTCTTAGAGATTTTTCTACAAAACGTTGTTGCGCAATATTAGATAGGTTGCTATAATGTTTAAAACTGGACGGACACCAAGGAAAATATAAGGAGAAAAAAAGCATTATGATAGAAAAATTGATCAGTAATATAAAAAAAACAGGCGCTCCCATTGTTGTGGGTTTAGATCCTATGCTTTCATTTATTCCTTCCTTTTTGAAAGAGTCTGTTTTTGAGGAATATGGAGAGACCTTAAAGGGAGCTGGAGAGATTGTTTGGCAATACAATAAAAAAATAATTGATGCTATTTATGATTTAATTCCAGCTGTGAAGCTCCAAATTGCCATGTATGAACAGTTTGGATTACCTGGACTCTATGCTTTTCAACAGACAGTTGATTATTCCAAAGAAAAAGGATTGGTTGTCATTGGAGATGTAAAAAGAGGAGATATTGGTTCCACATCAGCGGCTTATGCAGTAGCGCATCTTGGAAAAGTACAAATAGGAAGTAAAAGACTTTTTGTATTTCATGAAGATTTTGCCACAGTAAATCCTTATTTTGGAATAGATGGAATTAAGCCTTTTATTGATGTATGTAAAGAAGAAAAAAAGGGAATCTTTGTTTTGGTTAAGACGTCTAATCCCAGCAGTGGAGATTTTCAGGATCAGATCATAGAAGGAAAGCCTTTGTATGAAAAGGTAGGCGAGGAGGTTGCAAAGTGGGGAGATTACTACATGAGCAATTCTTATAGTTATATAGGAGCAGTAGTGGGCGCAACGTATCCAGAAATGGGAAGGGTGCTTAGAAGTATTATGCCAAAAGCATATCTTCTTGTCCCAGGTTATGGGGCACAAGGAGCAAGAGGAAAAGATCTTGCCCCATTTTTTGACAGAGATGGCTTAGGCGCTATTATAAACTCGTCAAGAGGGATCATTGGAGCATATCAACAAGAAAAATATAGTTGCTTTGGAGAACATAATTTTGAAGATGCCTCTAGGCAAGCAGTTATTGACATGAGGGAAGATATAAAATCAATCATTGGCTAAAGTTCATTTGTATGCCAATACTAGGGGCAGGGGAGAGTTTCTATGAGAATTGGAATGGGATATGACGTCCATAGATTAGTGGAAGGAAGAAAGTTGATTTTAGGAGGTGTTGAGATTCCCTATGATAAGGGCTTGCTTGGACACTCGGATGCAGATGTTTTAATTCATTCTATTATGGATGCATTGCTTGGCGCTGCGTCTTTGGGGGATATTGGACAACATTTTCCTGATACAGACATTCAGTATAAGGGGATTTCCAGCATTGTGCTTTTAGAAAGAGTAGGGGAACTCTTGCTAGATAACCATTATTATATTGTGAACATTGATGCGACGATCATTGCTCAGAGGCCAAAGCTATTGATTTATAGAGAGGAAATGGCTGGGAATGTGGCAAATGCATTGAACATAAGGAGAGGTCAGGTAAATATCAAAGCAACGACAGAGGAAGGATTAGGTTTTACAGGTAAGGGGGAGGGAATATCTGCCCAGTCCATTTGCCTTCTAACAACTCCTAGGAATTATAAAGAGGATATTCTTATAGAGCGTTGTGACAATTGCAAAGGATGTAGTAGGCGATAAGAGAAATGCTAATACGAAAATTAAAGGAAAAAGAAGAAAAAAATAAAACAAGGAAATTATGGGAACATGCATTTCCAGAAGACAGCAGGAAGTTTGTAGACTATTATTATAAGGAAAAATGTAGGGATAATTGCATTTGGGTGTTGGAGGAAAGACAAGAGATATATTCGATGGTTCACCTAAATCCATATCTATTCCAAATTACACCATTTGTGAAAGATAAAGAGACAAGGATATATTATATTGTGGGCGTCTCTACGAAAGAGGAGTACCGTAAAAGAGGATATATGGATAGACTCTTGCAAAAGGCTTTAAATTCTATGAAAGAGGAAGGTATCCCCTTTACTTTTTTAATGCCTGCCAGAGAAGAAATTTACCTTCCCTATGACTTTCGTTATATATATGATAAAGAAGAATATACATGCCTTGTTATGCCTACGTTCCAAAGTTTGAAAAATGAGATGAACGGTATGGCTTTAAACGTATATCAAGGGGAGGAGTATGAGCTGGCAGATATAAATAAGGCAGGGGAATTGGCGGATTTTGCAGCAGAGATATTGAAGCAGAGATACACTATGTATGCAAGTCGCAATGAAGATTATTATAAAAGGTGGATAAAAGAACTAAAAGCCCAGGATGGAGGAATATCCATTTTCAGGGAGGACAAAGAGATCAAATCTTATTATGCTTTTGGACAGGATGGAAATAAAATAGAAATCCAGGAGGTACTAAAGAAAGATATTTCTCTTTCCCAAATGGGACTACAAAAAAACAAAACAAAGCCATTAATAATGGCAAGAATCTTAAATATAAATAAAATAGCGCCTTTTATTAGGGCTAAGACACCATTTTCTTTAAAAATCTATATAAAGGATTCTGTAATAAAAGAAAATAATGGATTATTTTTATGGGAAGTAGGAAGAAAGGGCAGTTTCTTTAAAAAATTAGGGGGAGGAGCCATTCAAGCGGCAGAACTTTTTGAAGAAGGTAACCCTGACTGGACAGTATCTATAGGAGAGCTGGGGCAATTTATCTTTGGCTATAAGTCAGTATCTCATTGGATGAAAAGAGGAGAAATTTCTGAAAAAACTAGTAAAATGCTTGAAGAAATCTGCCTTCTTTCTCCTATTTTTATGAATGAAATCGTTTAGAGATATTGACAAAAGGGAATCCATTGCATAGACTATATATGATAACATAAATGGTTATTATATAATAGAGTAGAATAGAAAAAGGCAAAGACCGGAAAGAGTACATTTATTCCAGTATAAAAGAGAGAGGTTGTCTTTGGCTGAAAGCAGCCTTTATACAAGAAAAATGGAAGTGCGTCCGCAAGCTGGCTGGGTGAATAGATTTTAAAATTTTGTTAAGAGCAGGATAGAAATTTTTCATATTAACAGGATTCTATAGGAGTAGCTCGGTACGTAGACATGCGTTAAGTGTGTAAGGGAAAGACAGGTGGTTATTCTAGATAAACATTTGTCTTTAATAAGAGTGGAACCGCGGAAAACTTCGTCTCTTTATAGAGACGGAGTTTTTTGTATGAATATTTTAGGTAAGTAAATTCTTTTGTTGTTTAGGAGTTGATGTTCATGGGAATGCTTCAGCATATTAGAGAAGAAATTAAAGTAATAAAGGAAAGAGATCCCGCTATTCATTCCTCCCTTGAAGTTTTTTTATACCCTAGTTTTAAGGTCATGTTAGGATATCGTATCGCCCACAAATTGTATAAAAACAAGTACTATTTTCTAGCCCGGTGGGTGTCTCAGAGGGCAGCGAGAAAAACAGGAATTGAGATCCATCCTGGAGCAAGAATTGGAAAAGGGTTTTTCATTGACCATGGGAATGGGGTTATTATTGGAGAAACGACAGTCATTGGAAACAATGTGACGCTTTATCAAGGAGTGACTTTGGGAGGGACTGGAAAGGAACATGGAAAAAGGCATCCTACTATTGAAGACAATGTAATGATAAGTGCAGGCGCTAAAGTGCTTGGCTCTTTTACAGTAGGGGAGAATTCTAAAATAGGGGCAGGAAGTGTAGTCCTTCATGAAGTTCCCCCTAATTCAACGGTTGTAGGTGTTCCAGGCAGGATAGTAAAGCGAACAAAAAGTTGTATGCCAAGGGAGGATATGGATCACACGGATTTGCCAGATCCTGTAAAAGAAGACATTGCTTCCTTGCAGCAGGCAAACAGTGCTTTAACAAATCGTCTTATTGATTTGGAAGTAGAAGTAAAAAGGATAAGAAAAAAGGAAAAAAGAAAAGAGGAAAAAAGAAAAGAGGAGAACAAGGCATGAAAATATATAATACACTAACAAAGAAAAAAGAAGAGTTTGTCCCTTTGGAAAAAGGAAAAGTAAAAATGTATGTATGTGGTCCAACCGTTTATAACCTCATTCATATTGGAAATGCAAGACCAATGATTGTGTTTGATACAATCAGAAGATATATGGAATATAAGGGATTAGAAGTAAATTATGTTTCTAATTTTACAGATGTAGACGATAAAATTATTAAGGCAGCAAAGGAAGAGGGAATAGATGCTTCTACTATTTCGGAAAGGTATATTTTAGAGTGTAAAAAAGATATGGCTTCTCTTAATATAAAGGAAGCAACCGTACATCCAAAGGCAACAGAGGAAATTGACAGCATGTTAGCTATCATTCAGGATTTAATGGATAAAGATTATGCTTATAAAGCGCAAGATGGAACGGTCTATTTTCGAGTGAAAAAATTTCAGGATTATGGAAAGCTTTCCCATAAAAAATTAGATGACTTAGAAGCAGGACATAGAGAGATGAAAGTGACAGGAGATGATAAGGAAGACTCTTTTGATTTTGTACTTTGGAAGCCCAAAAAAGAGGGAGAGCCATTTTGGCATTCTCCCTGGTGTGACGGAAGACCAGGATGGCATATTGAATGCTCTGCTATGTCCAGAAAATATTTGGGGGAAGAAATTGATATTCATGCTGGAGGAGAGGATTTGATTTTTCCACATCATGAAAATGAAATTGCTCAGAGCGAAGGGGCAAATGGAAAAACATTTGCAAAATACTGGATGCACAATGGGTTTTTAAATATTGATAATAAAAAGATGAGTAAGTCTCTTGGGAACTTTTTTACAGTGAGAGATGTTAATCAGAAATATGATCCCCAGGTTCTTCGCTTTTTCATGTTAAGCGCCCATTATAGAAGTCCTTTAAATTTTAGTGAAGACTTAATGGAAGCAGCAAAAAATGGATTGTCAAGAATTGTTTCATCTGTTGAAAATCTCCGTTATCTATCAGAAATAACAGTGAAATGGGAAATGTCAGAAGATGAGAAAAAACTTATGGATGAGGTAAAAAGATTTCGGCTTAAGTTTGAGGAAGCTATGGATGACGATTTTAATACTGCAGATGCAGTGTCTGTTATTTTTGAACTGGTAAAGTTTATAAACATTCATACCTCAAAAGAAAATTCCAGGCAATATATAGATGAATTGGTAAATGAAATGGAAGAATTAACTCAGATCTTAGGAATTATTACTAAGAGAGAAAAGGAACTTTTAGATCAAGATATTGAAGATTTAATAAACGAGAGACAGGTGGCAAGAAAGGAAAAGAATTTTCAACGGGCAGATGAAATCAGGGAAGAGTTAAGTAAAAAAGGAATCCTATTAGAAGATACCCGAGAAGGAGTAAAATGGAAGAGAATAGACTAGCCAGTTATATTGTGAAAAAGTTTCAAATGAGGGAAGCAAATACGAAAGGCTATTCGCCTTTAACATTAGCTTTCATTGGAGACAGTGTTTTTGACTTAATTATTAAAACAATTATTGTGGAGAGGGCAAACCAGTCAGTGAATCATTTACATGAGAATGTGTCAGAGCTGGTAAGGGCAAAAACCCAGGCTGATATGGCAGATATACTTTGGGACGACTTGGAGGAAGAGGAGCAGGCAGTATATAAAAGAGGAAAAAATGCAAAAATTTATAGAATCGCAAAAAATGCTACACGGTTAGACTACCATAAGGCTACAGGCTTTGAGGCGCTCATTGGAAAGCTATATCTGGATAATCAGTTAGAGAGAGCTATTTTTCTCGTTAAGGAAGGGATGGAGCGTCTAAATATATCTCCAGTAAAGATGGAAGATAAAGGAGAAAGGTACTGATTTAAAATGGGATATAAAGAATTTACAATTGAAGGTAGGAATGCAGTGATAGAGGCATTTCGATCAGGAAAAACAATGGATAAGGTATTTTTGCTTGACAAATGTCAGGATGGGCCTTTGCAAACGATTATAAGGGAAGCAAGGAAACAAAAGACAATGATAAAGTTTGTGTCAAAAGAACGTCTTGATCAAATGAGTGAGACAGAACGGCATCAAGGAGTCATTGCTTATACCTCGGCGTATGAGTATGCAGAAGTGGATGATATGTTAGAAGATGCCAGAAAAAAAGGAGAAGATCCTTTTCTTATTCTCTTAGATAAGATAGAAGATCCCCATAATTTGGGGGCAGTTATCCGCACTTGTCATTTGTCAGGAGCTCATGGAGTAATTATTCCAAAAAACAGGGCAGTGGGACTGACAGGAGCCGTAGCCCGTATATCTGCAGGAGCGCTGAATTATACAAAAGTAGCAAAAGTGACAAACTTAGGGAAAACAATGGAGGAACTGAAAAAACAGGGTATGTGGTTTGTATGTGGAGATATGGATGGAGAAGTCATGTATTCTTTGAATTTAAAAGGTCCTATAGGGCTTGTCATTGGCAGCGAAGGAAAAGGGGTAAGCCGGTTAGTAAAAGAAAGATGTGATTATATTGCAACAATACCTACAAAAGGAAATATTGATTCATTAAATGCGTCTGTGGCAGCGGGAGTGCTTGCTTTTGAAATTGTAAGGCAGAGGATGGGATGAAAAAAGATTATGAAAATATACCAGATGAAGAGCTGATCGTAAGACTGCGGGATGGTGAGGAACATATTATTGACTTTATTATGGAAAAGTATAAAGACTTAGTAAAAAATAAAGGAAGATCCATGCATATTTTAGGGGCAGATGCAGAAGATTTAATCCAAGAAGGAATGATCGGACTTTTTAAGGCTATCCGAGATTATGACAGTGGACGGGATGCCAGTTTTTTTACATTTGCAGATCTATGTATTTCCAGACAAATGTATACAGCTGTTCAAGCGTCAAATCGAAAAAAACATGCTCCTTTAAACTATTATGTATCTCTTTATGGAAATTGGAAAGAGGAAAAAGGAGAGGGTGAGGATCTGGCCTTAGTGAATGTCCTTCCTGCTCTATCAGAGAATAATCCAGAAAATGCCCTCATTGACAAAGAAAATGTAAAGATTTTAGAGCAGCTTATAGAAAAAGAATTAAGTATTTTTGAAAAACAAGTACTGGATTTGTATATTACTGGTATGAGCTATTCTCAAATTGCAAGAGTGCTAGGAAGGGATCAAAGATCAACGGACAATGCATTACAAAGACTGAAATCAAAATTAAAAAAAGCTCTTTATAGAAGTGGATAAGACAAGCAAAAATGGATTATCCACTTTTTGTATGCTGTATCCATGATGCTTTTAGATAAGAAAAGAAAAATTCATTGACAAATAGAGAAAAAATGTGGTAAACTAGCACACAGTGAATAGACAAATATAGGTGCTGTCTTGGCTCAGTCGGTAGAGCGTCGCCTTGGTAAGGCGGAGGTCGGGGGTTCAAGTCCCCTAGACAGCTTAGAGAAAAAAGACTTTTTAAAGCAGTTGGCTTTGAAAAGTCTTTATTCCCTTTTTGAGACGTAAGAAGGGGAAGGAAAGGAAACGGGCAAAAATATTAGGGATGGATATGACGAACTTAAAAATATGGAAAAGCAGTTTTTTTCTTTTTCTCACTGCTGCTATATGGGGGTTTGCTTTCGCAGCTCAAAGTGTAGGAAATGAATATGTGGGACCTTTTACATTTAATGCTGTGCGTTCTTTCATTGGGGGAGTGGTTCTCCTGCCTTGCATTTTGTTTTTAAATGTTACTAAGAAAAACAGAGAAAGGACAGATAGAAAAAATTTTCTATTGGGAGGATGTCTATGTGGTGGAATTTTATTTTGCGCTAGCAGTTTGCAGCAAGTAGGGCTTAAGTATACAACCGTTGGAAAGGCAGGATTTATTACGGCCATGTATATATTAATCGTGCCCATACTTGGCATTTTTATGAAAAAGAAGGTAGGAGTTAACATATGGATTAGTGTTCTTTTGGCTGTAAGTGGTTTGTATCTTTTATGTATGAAAGAGAGATTTACAGTAGGAGAAGGAGATCTGCTGATTTTATTCAGTGCATTTCTTTTTTCCATTCATATACTTGTTATTGATTACTTTTCACCAAAAGTCAATGGAGTGTTTATGTCTTGCATTCAATTTTTTGTATGTGGGATATTATCAAGCTTTTGCATGATTTTTTTTGAAAAGGTTAATATAAATGAAGTTTTATTAGCTAGAATACCTATTTTATATGCAGGAGTTTTATCTTGTGGAGTGGCCTATACATTACAGATTATAGGACAAAAGGATGTGGATCCAACTGTGGCTTCCATGATACTTAGTTTGGAATCTCCAGTGTCCCTTTTGGCTGGATTTCTTATTTTAGGACAAGTGTTAAGCTGGAAGGAGGGAGTTGGATGTGCCCTTATGATGGCCGGAATCATTTTAGCACAAATACCTGACAGGAAAAAATCCATAATTTAGTTGACATATAAGAAAAAATAAGTTAGAATATCACTCGTGAACAAAACATACAAAGTAAGCAGGAATGGCGGAATTGGCAGACGCGCACGGTTCAGGTCCGTGTGGTAGCAATACCATGAGAGTTCAAGTCTCTTTTCCTGCATGTTAAAAACTTAAAATAAAAAGATACTTGATTACAAGTATCTTTTTATTTTTCCTATCATAGGAAATTCCTAGGAAAGACATTGTTACTGTGAAGTAATAAAGTATACGATTTTTCTATGATAGAAAAATAGGATGAGCACTCCTGGGGAAGGTATTATGTCCCTAAGGCAACCGCACTGGGCGCAGCAAAGTGTTCATCTCCCTAAAGAGTGAGGGGATGGGGAGCTGATATGGGCTTGCCCACTTTGTTCTAGAAACTTTGCATTGCATGTGATAAAATAATATTTATTCTGCAAAGGAAAGGTATTGTTACGTGTAATAAGCGAAGATTTTTTTCGTATACAGTGAACTTTCTATAATATTTATACATGAATGATGGAGAGAGATAATGGCTTTTATAGCCCTTATTTTTTGACTTTTAGCTGTCATATTTTGTCGAACTTTGTTGAGTCAAAGAACACATTATGCTAAAGTAGAAATGAAAAAAGGAATAGAAGGGATTAGAGCAAACCTTTTTATGAAACGAGAAGTTGTCGAAAGCATGGAGATAAAAATGAGATTGACTGGGAGGATTCAATATGAAACGGGAATTTTTGGAAGTAAACGTATACGAAGCTTTACTAGGACGATTGAAGTTAATATTTGAAGAGTTTGATAATATATATGTTTCCTTTTCAGGAGGAAAGGATAGTGGATTACTCCTTAATTTTGTACTTGATTATAATAAAAAATATTATCCAATGAAAAGAATTGGGGTATTTCATCAGGATTTTGAAGCCCAGTATACAGTGACAACAGAATATATAGAAAGAACTTTTGAAAGGATAAAAGAAGATGTAGAGCCATATTGGATATGTCTTCCAATGGCTACAAGAACGGCACTGAGCAGTTATCAAATGTACTGGTATCCTTGGGATGATAAAAAAAAGGAAAGCTGGGTTCGCCCAATGCCAAAAAAAAAGTATGTGATTCATTTAGAAAATAATCCAATGTTTACTTACCGTTATAGGATGCATCAGGAAGATCTGGCAAAACAGTTTGGAAGGTGGTACCGATTATCCCATGGAAATAAGAAGACTGTCTGTCTGCTTGGACTGAGGGCAGACGAGTCTTTGCAAAGATATAGTGGTTTTTTAAATAAAAAGTATGGTTATCAGGGAGAGTGCTGGATTAGTAAACAGTTCAAAAATGTCTGGTGTGCTTCTCCTTTATATGACTGGTCTTCCAGCGATGTTTGGCATGCCAATTATAAATTTGGCTATGATTATAACCGCTTGTATGATCTCTATTATATGGCAGGTTTAAAAACGACTCAAATGAGGGTAGCTTCCCCTTTTAACGATTATTCAAAAGATTCTCTGAATCTCTACAGAGTTATTGATCCACAAATATGGGTGAAACTAGTAGGCAGAGTAAATGGAGCAAACTTTGCCTCTATTTATGGAAGAACGAAAGCAATGGGATATCGGAATGTCACCCTCCCAGAAGGGCATACATGGAAGTCGTATACAAAATTTCTGTTAGATACCCTTCCTGTCAGACTGAGAAATAATTATGTAAAAAAATTTAATACATCTATTCAATTTTGGCATGAAACTGGGGGAGGCTTAGATGAGGAAACAATACATGAGCTGGAAGAAAAGGGATATTGTATTAAGAGGAATGGGGTTTCGAACTATACAATAAATAAAAAGTCAAGGATTGTTTTTCATGGACAGATTCCTGATGATACGGATGATATCAAGTCAACAAAAGATCTTCCCAGCTGGAAACGTATGTGTTATTGTATATTAAAAAATGATCACATATGTCGTTTTATGGGGTTTGGAATGACAAGACAACAGCAGAACCGTATTGATATAATCCGGAATAAATATAAAAGTCTGGAGGAGATAGATTATGGAGTATAAAAGTCCTGTTTATAATATTGTGGCAGTTCCTGTTGAAAAGATTGTTCCCAATACATATAATCCAAATGCAGTGGCTCCTCCTGAAATGAAGCTGCTTTATGAGAGTATTAAATCAGACGGTTATACAATGCCTATTGTATGTTATTATGCAAAATCAAAGGATATTTATATTATTGTAGATGGATTCCACCGCTATCGAGTTATGATTGAGCACACAGATATTTATGAAAGAGAGGGAGGGATGCTGCCTGTTTCTGTTATTAATAAATCTTTAGATCAAAGAATGGCAAGCACTATTCGTCATAATAGGGCAAGAGGGAGCCATTCTGTAGATTTAATGAGTAATATTGTAAAGGAGCTTCATGAATTAGGACGTTCTGACAATTGGATTTCCAAACACCTAGGTATGGACAAGGACGAGATTTTAAGGTTGAAACAAATAACAGGTCTAGCTACTTTATTTAAAGATATAAATTTTGGAAAAGCATGGAGACCGATTGAGGAAGAGTATACAAGTGATCCAAATTAATATAAAAAATTGGAAGGAATAGCTTGTTATATTAATAAAAATAAAGTATAATATAAGAAAAAAATGGATAGAATGAATATCATTTCATGGAGACTATGAAGAAGGAGTCTTGGATATGTCAGAAGAAAGAAGAAGGAGCAAAAGATTAGAATTAGATGGAAACATAAAGCTTCACCGTTTAGATGGGCAGCCGTCTGACTCAGGGGATACTGTCTCCATAAAAATAGTTGATCTTTCAAAAATGGGGCTAGGTTTCAACTGCTCTGAACAATTAGAAAATAAATCCATATGGGATACAGAAGTAGTTCTTTGGACAAAAGAAGTGCTTCAAGTTGTCATTCGTATAGTAAGAGTGAAGGAAGATGGAGACCAGTTTTTTTATGGAGCTGAGTTTCTAGGCATGAGCGAGGGAGATCAGGCAAGAATTGATATTTATACAAAATTTGATGCTGCTAGGAAAGGCGAGATTTAAGTTAGCGATGGGAAAAGTATGGTTGTACAAGAATGGAGGGTTTCTATGAAAATAGATTTAACGCGTAGTTTTGGACTGGCATTATTCATTTCAGTTCCAGCCAGCTTACTGCTTGTTGGATTGGGAAAGCTTCTTTTGCTTAGTACAAACACTTTAATTGTTATCTATAGTTTTGCTGTTCTTTTTAGTGTAGGAATATGGGGAATTCATTTAATACGGCTTCAGGGAAAGCTGCAAAACATTGAAGATCTCCTATACAGAGAAAAAAAGCCAATGCTCTATATTCGCAAAACAGAGAGACTTCTTAGAAAGATTTATTCTAGCAGAATCCGTCCCCTTATTTGGCTGAATTTATCTGCAGGGTATGCAGCAGAAGACATTCTCCATATGGCAGATAAAATTTTAGACACCATTGATCCAAAGGAGCTCATTGAAGTGAATCAGGCTATTTATTACTGCAATAAAGCTCAATATTCCTTTTATGGAGGAGATATAACAGATGCTATCCGAATGATAGATGAGAGGAAGGAACTTCTTATGAAATATATAGACGAACCATCTTTGTCATGTAGGATTTCCACTGTTTTTGCCTATTATTATTTAGAACAGTTTGATATGGAAAATGCCAAGGAATACATTGAAAGGGCAGAGTCCTCTTGCAAAAATGCCTATAGAAAAGATCACATTGATTTTTTAAAAATGTCTGTTGCAGTATTAGAGAGGGATTATGAGAAGGCAGCACAGGTAAAGGCAGAGCTAATAGACAGAGGGGTTACTCCTCTTTTGGAAAGGTTAATTTCTATTGTAAAAGCAGGTAAAAGGGTAAGTTAATAATAAAAAGCGTGTTTGAAAATTTTTTCCGCTAATGTTGGGATAAATTTTTAATCACGCTTTTATAGTTTACTAACATGAAAAATTAAAAAGGATTAGAAGGAGATTCAATAAGTTTTCCTAAATCTTCATAAAATCCAGGATAAGAGATGGAAACACACCCACTGTCAGGAATATTTGTTGTTCCTTTGGATGCAAGGGCAGCAACGGCAAAGCTCATAGCAATGCGGTGATCTTTTTGACTGTCAATAAAAGTTCCAGTCAGTGGATATCCTCCGTCAATGACCATTCCGTCCTCAGTTGCTGTAATATGGGCGCCCATAGAAGTAAGATTTTTTACAATTGTGTCAATACGGTTGGATTCTTTTACCTTTAATTCGGAAGCATCTTTAATGACTGTTGTGCCTTGGGCAAAGCAGGCTAAGACAGCTAAAATAGGAATCTCATCAATGAGGGTTGGAATCATACTTCCTTCAATGGTTACTCCATGAAGATTACTTGTCTTAACAAGGATATCAGCGGTAGGCTCTTGGTTATCACTTTTTTGATTAAGAAGGCTTATATTGCCCCCCATTTGCTCTATCACTTGCAGTATTCCTGCTCTGGTAGGATTCACTCCAACATTGGAGAGACATATTTCAGAATCAGGGACAATGAGACCGGCGGCAAGAAAAAAAGCTGCAGAGGAAATGTCACCTGGCACAACAACTTTCTGTCCCTCTAAAGGGGAACCTGGAGTTAGGGAGACAGTGGAATCGTTAGATGTCACTTCACAGCCAAAGGAACGGAGCATAATTTCTGTATGATTTCTGGATAAAGAAGGTTCTGTTACTTTTGTAATGCCGTCTCCATAAAGTCCTGCCAAGAGAATCGCAGATTTTACTTGGGCTGAGGCGACTTTGGATGTATAATGGATTCCTTTCAATGCTTTCCCAGTAATTTGAAGGGGAACACAGCCATTACCAAGCGTACTTTGAATATTAGCACCCATAAGAGAAAGAGGTTCTATAACCCGTCCCATAGGCCGCTTTTGTACAGAAGCATCTCCTGTTAAAGTAGATGTAAAATGCTGTCCACATAATATACCAGATAAAAGTCTTGTTGTCGTTCCACTATTACCAGCATTTAAGATGCTGTCTGGTTGGGAAAGTCCCCTAAGTCCTTTGCCTTTGACTTGGACTATGGAAGAGTTTTTGGTAATTTCAATGCCCATATGTTGAAAGCAGGATATAGTAGAAAGGCAGTCCCCGCTCTTTAAAAAATGATGGATTTCTGTAGTGCCAGAGGCTAGGGAACCTAACATAATGGCTCGGTGGGAGATGGATTTATCTCCTGGCACTTTTAGGCTGCCCCTTAATCGGTTTACTTTACGAAAGTTCATAATAAGATTCCTTTCTTTTGTTATCTTCTATATATAGTGTACGAATGGCCTTCCAGAAGACAGATAGCTTTCATAAGGGAAGTTTCTTCATAGAACTCCATGCGTAGGATACCTTGTTCAAATTCTCTGTTATGGATAATTCCAATATTTTTTAGGCTGATATGGCTAGAGGCAAGAATAGAAGCGATCGTAGCAATAGCTCCAGATTCATCCTCAATATCACAATATAGAATACTTGCTTTTTTAATAGGGCCATGGGAAATATCTGTCAATGTATTTCTATATTCTCCAGCTTCTTGAAACGAATAGGCTAGTTGTTCCCCTTTTTGAAGAATTAACATATCTTTCCAATGATGGAGAGAATGGATATAGGATTCTAAGAGGATATGAATATTTTCAGAGTTTTCTATACAAATTTGTTCCCACATAATGGGAGAGGAGGAGGCAATTCTTGTAATATCTTTTAAACCTCCTGAGGCAATCATTTTCATCCATTGTTTTTCGTTATCTGCCCTTTTTATGAAGTTTACTAAGGAGGCTGCGATAATATGGGGAAGATGGCTGATTGCTGCCACAATATAGTCATGTTCTTCTTCAGACATGACAAAGGCAATGGCGCCTATTTCATCTATAAGCTCTTTGTATTTCTTTACTTTTTTTTCTGAAACAGAAGGGGAAGGAGTAAGAATAAAGTAAGCATTTTCCATTAAGGAAGGGGTAGAATGGGCATACCCTGATTGCTCAGAGCCAGCCATAGGATGACCGCCAATAAAAAAATTTTCTAAGGAAAGCTTAGTAATTTCTTTGTGGATTTGGCCCTTAACACTCCCTACATCCGTTAGGATGCAGTCTTTTGATAAAAAAGGCTTTAATATAGGTAAATATTGTTTACTGTAGGATACAGGAGTGCATAAAAAAATAAAATCACAAGATGAAAATGACGAATCAATATGATGAACAATTTCATCGGCAATCTCCTCTTCTTTGGCTAAGGAGAGAGTTTTTTCATCTCTATCAAAAATAATAAAGTAATAGGAGTCTTTCTCTAACTTTTTTAAGGCTTTTGCAATGGAGCCTCCTATCAGTCCAAAACCAATAAAACCAATCGCTGTTTTTTTCATATAAATAACCATGCCTTTCTCTATATTTGTAAATAGTGAATCCTAGGCACAATACAAAGTCAGTAAAGGAATCATATGCCAAAGGCTCTTCCTACCAGAGAGGAATAAGGGGCTAATTCTTTGGTCAGTTCTTCAAATTGTTGAAAGGTTAAAGACTGAGGGCCGTCAGACATGGAATTTTCTGGATCGTTATGTACCTCAATCATAAGTCCATCAGCGCCTACAGCAATTCCTGCCTTTGCCAAAGAAGGAACATAGTCTCTCACCCCTGTGGCATGGGAGGGATCTACAATAATAGGAAAGTGGGTTTTGGAACGAAGGACAGGAATTGCACTTAAATCTAAAGTATTTCTTGTAGAAGTTTCAAAAGTACGAATGCCTCGTTCACAAAGGATAACATGGGGATTTCCTTCTGAAATAATATATTCAGCTGCGTTAAGCCATTCATCAATAGTTGCCGCAAGCCCCCTTTTTAATACGACAGGAAGTCCGGATTTTCCAGCTTCCTTTAAGAGGAAGAAGTTTTGCATGTTTCTTGCCCCTATTTGTATCATGTCCACATATTTGACCGCTGTGTTGATAGCGTCTAAACTGACGACCTCACAAATGGTAGCTAGTCCTGTCTCTTCACTTGCCTCTTTCATATAACGAAGTCCTGCCTCTTCTAGTCCTTGGAAAGAGTAGGGGGAAGTTCTTGGCTTGTAAGCCCCTCCCCTCACAATAGAAGCTCCAGCCTTTTTTACTGCTTTTGCAATGGACATAAGCTGCTCTTCGGTTTCTACAGCACAGGGGCCAGCGATAATCGTTAGGGTACCAGGGCCGATGGAAGCATTTTTCACCTTGATGGTCGTTGGTTCTGGATGAAATTTCTTACTGGAAAGTTTATAGCTTTCTGTAACAGGAACTATTTTATCTACACCTTCAAAAATTTCTAAGTTGTCATAGGTAAGCTGAGATTTATCACCTACAACACCAATAATTGTCACTTGCTTTCCAGTGGAAAGATGGGTTTCCAGTCCTTTTCCATGAATAACTTTTATAAGATGTTCAACATTTTCCTCTGATGCATTTTGTTTCATTACGATAATCATAAGTTGTTTCCTTTCTATAACGGATCTTCTTTTTCATTCTATCAAAAAAATTTTTTCTGTCAATAATTTGTTGCGTTAAACTATGACGGTTTAAAGTGAAAAAATATCTGTGGTTGATACATAAGAGACAATTGACAACAAATATTTGTAGAAAATAGATAAAGGGTATTGTAAAATTTCAGTATATTTAGTACAATATAGCCAGGGTGTTAGACATCAGGGCAGCCTAAAAAAGGAATTTGGAGGAAAGAATATGAATGTATACACAACAGACAAGATTCGTAACGTCGTTCTTTTGGGGCATGGAGGGGCCGGAAAAACAAGTTTGGTAGAAGCAATGGCTTATTTATCAGGAATTACTACCCGTATGGGAAAAATTGATGATGGAAATACAATGAGTGACTATAGTAAAGAAGAACACAAGAGAAAGTTTTCAATTAGCACTTCGGTTATTCCAATTATTTGGGATGATCAGAAGATCAATATATTGGATACGCCAGGATACTTTGATTTTGTAGGAGAGGTTGAGGAGGCAGTGGGAGCGGCTGACGCAGCTATTATTGTAGTGTCTGGAAAGTCTGGAGTAGAAGTGGGAACAGAAAAGGCATGGGAGCTATGTGAAAAGTATAAACTGCCCAGAATGGTCTTTGTCACAGAAATGGATGTAGACAATGCCAGTTTTAAAAATGTTTTAGAGGAATTGACAGACAAATATGGAAAGAAAATTGCTCCTTTCCATTTTCCAATCCGTGAAAATGAAAAATTTGTAGGTTATGTGAATGTTGTCAGCGAGACAGGAAACCGCTGGAATGCCAAAGGAGAAGCAGAACCTTGTGAAATACCAGAGTATTCCAGGGCGAACTTAGAAGCATATAGGGAAACTCTTATGGAAGCTGTAGCAGAGACAAGTGAAGAATTTATGGAGCGTTATTTTGGGGGAGATTCTTTCTCTGATGCAGAAATTAGGGCGTCTTTGCGGGCTAATGTGGATGATGGCACAATTGTTCCTATTTCTATGGGAAGCAATCTTTTAGGACAGGGTATTTATACACTGCTAGATGATATAGTAAAATACCTGCCCAGTCCAGAAAATAGAGAATTTGCTGGTATTAATTTAAAAACCAATGAAGTGTTTAGGGCAGATTACAATTTTTCCAAAGCAAAGTCCGCCTATATTTTCAAGACAATTGTAGATCCTTATATTGGGAAATATTCGTTGATCAAAGTTTGCTCAGGAGTATTGAAAGTAGATGATCTGCTTTATAATGAAGATAAAAATGTAGAAGAGAAATTGTCCAAATTGTATGTCCTTAGGGGAAATAAACCTATTGAAGTAAAAGAGCTTCATGCAGGGGATATTGGGGCCATTGGAAAACTAACAGGAGCAAGGACTGGGGACACTTTATCTACAAAGGCGACGACTATTCGATATGGTAAAAGAAATATTTCTACTCCTTATACCTATATGCGTTATAAGGCAAAAAATAAATCGGATATTGATAAGATATCTCAATCTCTCCAGAAAATGATGCATGAGGATCTTACCTTAAAGCATGTAAACGATGCAGAAAACCATCAAACCCTTCTTTATGGAATGGGTGATCAGCATTTGGAAATTGTTCAAAGCAAACTTATGACAGAATATAAAGTTGAAATTGAACTATTGAAGCCTAAGGTAGCTTATAGAGAAACCATAAAGAAAAATTCTGACGTAGAAGCAAAATATAAAAAGCAGTCAGGGGGACATGGACAGTATGGCCATGTAAAGATGAGATTTTCTCCATCTCTAGATTTAGAGAAGCCTTATGAATTTGAGCAAGTAGTAGTAGGAGGAGCCGTTCCAAAAAATTATTTCCCAGCAGTAGAAAAAGGGTTACAGGAGTCCGTATTAAAAGGACCTTTGGCTGCCTATCCTGTCGTAGGAGTAAAAGCAGTGTTGTATGATGGATCTTACCATCCAGTGGATTCCTCAGAGATGGCCTTTAAAATGGCTACGATCCAGGCCTTTAAAAAAGGTTTTATGCAAGCCCATCCTGTTTTGCTAGAGCCGATTGCTTCTTTGAAAGTAACAGTCCCTGATTCCTATACAGGAGATGTTATGGGAGATTTGAATAAGAGGAGGGGAAGAGTGCTGGGGATGTCACCTGGAAATGATGGAAAGCAAATAATAGAAGCAGATATTCCTATGACAGGACTATTTGGATATAGCACAGATCTTCGATCCATAACAGGTGGAAGGGGAGAGTTTTCCTATGAGTTCAGCCGCTATGAACAGGCCCCTTCGGATGTTCAGGAAAAAGAAATTGAGACAAGAAAAGAACAGTTGGAAGGAGATGGGGATTAATTTTTATTGGAATAAACAAGTAATCCTTCTTTATACCATATCTTTTTACCTCTTAGAGAGCAGACAAACTCTAGAGTGAGACAGAGAACTTCTTGACGAAACACGTATGGTGTAAGTCCTAGAAGTTCTTCTCATATTTCATAGAATTTCTTGACAAAAACAAGGGGGGCAGGTAAAATGAACTCTAGTTATGCAATTTGGAAAAACAGAACGTTTTTAAGCCCATAACAGGAAAAACAGAAAATGCTTAAGCATTCTATAATATAGAAAACAGGGGTGAAAAGGATTATGGCAGCACCATATCATCACAGAGAAATTGAAGAGAAGTGGAGAGGGATTTGGAAGGAGAGACCCGTTAATGTCTATGATGAAAAGAAACCAAAATATTATTGTCTAGACATGTTTCCATATCCTTCGGGGAATGGAATCCATGTAGGCCATTGGAGAGGATATGTACTTTCCGATGTATGGAGTCGTTATAAATTATTAAAGGGTTATTATCTCATTCATCCAATGGGATGGGATGCATTTGGACTCCCAGCGGAAAATTATGCTATTCAGATGGGAGTACATCCAGCTAAATGCACTGAGGAAAATATTACCAATTTTAAAAAGCAAATAAATGAAATAGCTGCTATTTACGACTGGGATATGGAAGTCAATACAACAGATCCAGAATTTTATAAATGGACCCAGTGGATATTTATTAAAATGTTCAAAGCAGGGCTTGCTTACGAGAAGGAAATGCCTATCAACTGGTGTCCTTCTTGCAAGACAGGACTTGCCAATGAAGAAGTAGTTGACGGTAAATGTGAACGATGCAGCAATGAGGTGACAAAGAAAAATTTAAAGCAATGGATGCTGAAGATAACAAATTATGCAGATCGCCTTTTAGAAGATTTAAATAAATTAGACTGGCCAGAAAAAGTAAAGAAGATGCAAAGTGAATGGATTGGCAAATCCTATGGAGCCCAAGTAGACTTTCAAGTGGATGGCAGAAAAGAAAAGATTGCTGTTTATACTACCCGGCCAGATACTTTATATGGAGCTACTTTTATGGTACTGGCCCCAGAACATGAATTAGCTGAAAAGTTAACGGTACCAAAGACAAAGGAGGCAGTGGAGCGGTATATTTATGAGGCTTCCATGAAATCCAATGTAGACCGTCTCCAAGATAAAGAAAAAACAGGAGTATTTACAGGAAGTTATGCAGTCAATCCAATAAATGGGGAGAAACTTCCTATTTGGTTGTCGGATTATGTGCTGGCTGACTATGGAACAGGAGCTATTATGTGTGTTCCGGCCCATGATGGAAGAGATTTTGAGTTTGCAAGGAAGTTCAATATTCCTATTGTGCAGGTCATTGCAAAAGATGGAAAAGAATTAGAGCATATGACAGAACCTTATACAGAATTAAAGGGAGTTATGATCCATTCCGGCGATTGGAATGGAATGGAGTGTGGCGCATTAAAAAAAGAAGCCCCTGAAATAATAGAAAAGATGGGAATTGGCAAGAAGACAACAAATTATAAGCTGAGGGACTGGGTATTTAGCAGGCAGCGTTACTGGGGGGAGCCGATTCCCATCATACACTGCCCTCATTGTGGCTGTGTGCCTGTTCCAGAGGAGGATCTTCCTCTGCTCCTACCAAAGGTAGAGTCTTACGAACCAACAGGAACAGGGGAATCTCCCCTTGCAGCAATAGAAGATTGGGTGAATGTTCCATGTCCTTCATGTGGCAGTTTGGCAAAAAGGGAGACAAACACAATGCCTCAGTGGGCAGGTTCTTCCTGGTATTTTTTAAGATATGTGGACTGCCATAATAAGGAACAATTGATAAATAGAGACAAGGCAAAAAAACTTCTTCCCGTTGATATGTACATTGGTGGGGTGGAGCATGCGGTTTTACATTTGTTATACGCAAGGTTTTATACAAAGTTTTTATATGATATAGGTGTAGTTGATTTTGAAGAACCTTTTGTCAAATTATTTAATCAGGGAATGATTACTGGGAAAAATGGGGTAAAGATGAGTAAGTCCAAAGGAAATGTAGTCAGTCCTGATGAGCTGGTAAAAGAATATGGATGTGATTCTCTCCGTCTTTATGAGATGTTCGTAGGTCCCCCAGAACTGGACTCAGAATGGGATGACAGGGGAATAGAAGGGGTTTACCGCTTTTTAAACCGGTTCTGGAATATGGTGTTAGAACAGAAGGACAAAAAGGTAAGTGAGACAGAAGAGCTGCTCCGCCTTAGACATAAAATGATTTATGATATTACAACAAGGCTTGAAAACTTTAGCTTAAATACAGTAGTATCTGGATTTATGGAATATAACAATAAAATGGTAGACTTGGCGAAGAAAAACGGGGTAGATAAGAAGACATTGGAGACTGCTGTTCTTTTAATAGCTCCTTTTGCTCCCCATCTAAGTGAGGAATTGTGGCGCCGTCTTGGACATGAAACTTCTGTATTTCAAAATAAGTGGCCTCAGTATGATGAGGAGTCTATGAAGGACACCCAAATAGAAATTGCAGTTCAAATGAATGGGAAGACAAAAACAATTATAAAAGTAGGAAGGGATATTTCAAAAGAGGAGGCTATTTTGACAGGGAAGAAAGCTTTGGGAGACAAGCTCAAGGGAAATATTATAAAAGAAATATATGTGCCAGGAAAAATTGTTAATTTTGTCATTCGTTAACTCAACGAGAATGGGAGGAAGACTTATGGATAAAATAAAGAAGAAAAAAAGATTTCTAATGGTTTTTGTTTTCTTTACTTTTCTCATAGGTGGCAGTTATTTTTTCTTGAACAGAAAGGTGGCAGCATCTATTTCTATTATTGGAGGAGCAGATGGGCCTACAAGCATATTTCTTGCAGGAAAGGTAAATAACAATGACCTGTTTATAACAGTCTTAATAATAGCAGCTGCAGCTCTGGGATTCTTTTTTTTAAGAAGGATTTTAAAACATAGAAAAGAGAATACGCAGTATAAGAAATAACAAAAAAGGGATATCCTAAAAGTTGTTTGATAACTTTGGGACATCCTTTTTTCTTTAAAAAAGAGGGACAAATAGAAAGAAGTTTTTTTATTATGTATTTCTGATGGGTTTAAACTTTCCCCCTTTTTTATTCAAAGAATACCTGTTATAATATGAGGAAACAATAAAATATATTGGAAAATTCGGGCATGTTCCCCTGAATAAAGAAAGGATTAGAATGAGAATGAAAATAGAAGAATTGTGTGCATATGACCTTCTGGAAAAGAAGGAATTAAAAGATATCAATTCAGAGGGATACTTATTAAAGCATAAAAAGACTGGGGCTAAGGTGCTTCTGTTATCGAACGATGACGAGAACAAAGTCTTTCAGATTGGATTTAAAACCCTTCCTTGTGATGGAACAGGAGTCCCTCACATTTTAGAGCATTCTGTTTTGTGTGGTTCAAAGAAGTTTCCTGCCAAAGATCCCTTTGTCGAGTTGGTCAAAGGATCTTTGAATACCTTTTTAAATGCCATGACATATCCAGATAAAACCGTATACCCAGCTGCCAGTTGCAATGATAAAGATTTTCAGAATTTAATGCATGTTTATTTAGATGCTGTGTTTTTTCCCAACATATATAAAAGAAGTGAAATCTTTCGCCAGGAAGGCTGGCATTATGAATTAGAGAGTGAGGAAGGGGATATTACCTATAATGGAGTTGTGTATAATGAGATGAAAGGCGCTTTTTCTTCTCCAGAAGATCTTTTGGACAGGGAAATATTAAATTCCCTATTTCCAGATACGGTTTATGGGGTAGAATCGGGAGGAGATCCAGACTATATTCCTGATTTAACTTATGAACAATTTCTAGATTTCCATAAGAAGTATTATCATCCTTCAAACAGCTACCTTTATTTGTATGGAAATATGAATATGGCAGAGAAGCTGGACTGGATAGACAAAGAGTATTTTCGTAAATTTGAGAAAATAGAGGTGGATTTTGGCATCTCTCTTCAAAAGCCTTTTGAGCAAAGACAAGAAGTGGTAAAGCAATATTCCATTACCCAGGAAGAATCGGAAAAAGATAACACCTATATGGCATATACAACGGTTATTGATACAAGTTTGAACAAAGAACTGTATTTAGCCTTCCAAATTTTGGAGTACGCCTTGCTGGCAGCGCCAGGGGCCCCTTTAAAACAAGCTTTGTTGGATAACAAAATTGGGAAAGATGTAATGAGCACTTATGAAAATGGTATTTACCAACCTTTTTTATCTGTTATTGTGAAAAATGCAAACAAAGAGGATAAGGAGCGGTTTTTGGAACGGATTGTTGGTGAGTTATCTAAAATTGTAGAAGAAGGAATGGATAAAAAGGCATTGGAGGCAGGCATTAATTATTACGAATTTAAATATAGGGAGGCAGATTTTGGTTCTTATCCAAAAGGGTTAATGTATGGGCTTCAAGCTTTTGATAGTTGGTTATACGAAGAAAGTCTTCCTTTTTTACATTTAGAAGCATTCGATACCTTTCGGTTTTTAAGAGAAAAAATTGGGACAGGATATTACGAAGAACTAATAAAGAACTATATAATAGATAATCCCCATGCTTCTTTAGTTCTTATTGAGCCAAAAAAAGGACTAACAGCTAAAAAAGAGAGGGAAACCGCAGAAAAGTTAAGAAAACTAAAAAATTCTTTATCAAAAGAACAATTAGTGAAAATGGTGGAAGACACAAAGGAGCTTTTGCGTTATCAAAAGGAACCCAGTTCTCCTGAGGATTTAGCGACGATTCCTGTTTTAAAAAGAGAAGATATCAAAAAGGAAGCAGAGCCTTATTATAATAAGGAGCACTATGTGGGAGATACATTACTTTTGTGGCATGATCTTCATACAAATGGAATCGGCTATTTAACTTTATTATTTGACACAAGAAAGGTACCCCTTTCTCTCATTCCATATATGGGAATTTTAAAGGCTGTTCTTGGATTTGTAGACACAGAACATTATTCTTACAGAGAACTGTTTCATGAAATTAACAGAAAGAGCGGAGGAATTAATTGTAGTATCTCCTCTTATGCGAATTTAAAGGAGGAGGGAAGGTATAAAGCTTGTTTTGAGATAAAAGCAAAGACCTTCTATGAGAAGCTGGATTTTGTTTTTTCCATGATAAAAGAAATTTTATTTACCTCCAAAATAGAAGACGAAAAAAGGTTATATGAAATTATTGCTATGTTAAAGTCCAGGATGCAGATGAGCATGACTTCTTCGGGTCATTCCGTAGCTGCCATGAGGGCTCTGTCTTATGGCTCCAATACAGCTTATTTTGCTGATTTAGTAGGAGGAATGGCTTTCTATCGTTTAATAGAAAGACTAGAAACCCATTTTGAGGAAGAAAAAGAAGAACTGATGGCAAACTTACAAAAATTAATGCATTTTATTTTCCGAGAGGAAAATATGATGGTTGATTATACATGTGATGAGACAGGATTCCAGCTGCTTTCTAGAGAAGTAGAAGCTTTAAAGCCTATGTTGTATAAAGATCCATTGGAGGAGAGCACATATGAATTTTCAAAGCAACATCTCAATGAAGGATTTAAAACGTCTGCAAAGGTTCAATATGTGGCAAAGGGAGGAAATTTTATACAAGGAGGGCTGCCTTATACAGGAGCTTTGAAAGTATTAAAGCATATTTTAGGCTATGATTATCTTTGGAGCCAGGTACGGGTAATGGGAGGGGCTTACGGATGTATGACCGCTTTTTCCAGAATGGGAGACAGTTACTTTGTCTCTTATAGAGATCCCAATTTAAAGAAAACATTGGAAGTTTATGATGAAATACCAAAATATATAAGTACATTTACTGCCAACGAGGATACAATGACAAAATATATTATTGGAACAATCAGTGATATGGATATCCCAATGATGCCAGCTGCAAAAGGACTTCGCTCTCTGACAGCATATTTGAATCATATGTCCTATGAGGATGCTCAGACAGAGAGGACGCAAATTCTCAATGCAGGAGAGGACACAATCCGCAGTCTTGTCTCTTATGTTCAGGCAGTATTAAAACAGAATCAAATTTGTGTTTTAGGTGGAGAAGAAAAAATACAAGAGGAAGAAGGATTATTTCAGACAGTGGAAAACTTGTTTTTATAAATAGAAGAGAGAGCAAAATCTTACTTTGGAGTGGCTACGCTGCCTATGATGGAGCGGCGGTTTAAGGAAAGGGCATGGTTATAAAAATGAAAAAAAGTCTGTTTCTAGTTGTAATCATTGTAATATTCATGTTGGCAGGATGTGGAAGTAAAAATAAAAGAATGGAGGAGCTTGCACTCGAAGTAGAAAAGACAGCGCCTGCACAAGGAATGTATGACGCTGGATCTATGGAAGAGTCTGGAGAGACAGGGAGTATGGCCTTGAAAAGCGAGGATGCTCTTTCTAATGAAGTGAGAAATGTTTCAGAAGGAAGAAAATTAATTCGCAATGTGGATATGTCTGTAGAAACAGAGCAGTTTGACAGTCTCATGAAAAAAATTCCAGAAAAGGTAGAAGAGCTGGGAGGATATACGGAAAATTTAAACACATCAGGAACTATGCTCAGTAATGAAAATAAAAGAAAACAGGGGAGTATTATTGCAAGAATTCCTGCTGACCATTTAGATTCGTTTGTGGAAGAGGTGGAGGGCTTTTCTAACGTTTATAGGAAAAATGAATGGGTGGAAGATGTGACCTTGCAGTATGTAGATGCGGAAAGCAGAAAAAGGTCTTTAGAAATAGAATTGGAGAGATTGTTAGAACTTATGGGGCAGGCCCAGAATATAGAATCGGTGATTGCTATTGAGACAAGACTTTCAGAGATAAGGTATGAATTAGAAAATTATGGTTCTCAATTAAGGGTTTTTGATAATCTTATAGAATATAGCACAGTTACAATAAATATTGAGGAAGTGCAAAGATTAACACCGAAAAAAGAAGAAGGAGCATTTAAAAGAATTTCCCAAGGATTTCTAACAAGTATAGATAACATAGGATATGGATTGAAGGAGGGAGCTATTGGCTTTCTTATTATTCTACCTTATTTGTTTATAATGGGTATTTTTGCTGGCGCGGTCATTTTGATCATTGTTTGGGGAGTGAGAAAAGCTAGAAAAAAAGGATGGGGCGTAGGACTTTTAAAGGGGAAAGAAAAAAAGCGTAGAGGAAAGGAAGGAGAATGACGAAAGAAAATTTTAAATCAGGATTTGTGACATTAATTGGAAGGCCTAATGTGGGAAAATCTACATTAATGAATAAGCTCATTGGGCAAAAGATTGCTATTACCTCCAATAAACCTCAAACAACGAGAAATCGTATACAGACAGTGTACACAAAAGAAGAAGGTCAGATTGTTTTCGTAGATACGCCAGGAATTCATAAGGCAAAAAACAAATTAGGAAATTACATGGTACAAGTAGCTGAGAGAACGTTGAAAGAGGTAGATGTAGTATTGTGGCTTGTAGAACCTACTACTTTTATTGGAAAAGGGGAACGGCATATTATTGAGAAGTTAGAGAGAGTGAAAACGCCAATTATTCTTGTCATTAATAAAGTGGATAAGGTAAAAAAGGAAGAGCTGCTTTTAGCGATTGACACGTATAGAAAGGAATACGATTTTGCTGAAATTGTTCCTGTCTCAGCACTAAAAGGGGAGAATGTGGAAGTGCTGATTAGGCTGATTTTTGGATATTTACCTTATGGAGAAGCTTTTTATGACGAAGACGTCATTACTGATCAGCCAGAGCGTCAAATTATTGCTGAGCTTATTAGAGAAAAGGCTCTAAAAAGTTTAGAGGAAGAAATTCCCCATGGAATTGCTGTTTCCATTGAGTCTATGAAAGCAAGAAGAAAGATCATGCATATAGAGGCTACCATTATTTGTGAAAAAGAATCTCATAAAGGTATCATTATTGGAAAGGGCGGGCTTATGCTGAAAAAAATAGGCAGTCAAGCCCGCCTGGAAATCCAGGATTTATTAGGCTGCCAGGCAAATGTAAATCTGTGGGTTAAAGTAAAAAAGAACTGGAGAGATAAGGACTTCCTTCTAAAAAATTTCGGATATAATCCAAAAGAGCCAGAATAAGAAAAGGGCAAATGGCAAACCCTAATAACGTCGCCAGACTTTAAGGGAGAATAGTTATACAGTATGCAAAGCCATACAATACGAAAAGGGGGATTGTCATGGATGAAGAAAAAGAATGGAAGAAATTTGAGAATTCAGGTCGAATCACAGATTATTTATGTTACAAAAATGTAAGTGGATTAAATAATGTGGGATGGAAAGGCCATCAGACAGAGGGCAATCAAAATGAGGGAATGGGTGGAAGTTACAGGGATGGTGCTGCAGGCAGGGCCGATGGGAGAATATGATCGAAGAGTTGTTTTACTTACAAAGGAAAGGGGAAGGATTACAGCTTTTGCCAAAGGGGCTAGAAAAGTGAACAGCCGCCTTCTGGCAGCTACGAATCCTTTTTCTTTTGGGAATTTTACTCTTTATGAGGGAAGAAATACTTATACAATGAGAGATGCGGAAATTTCCAACTATTTTCAGGAGCTTAGAGCCAACTTTGAGGGTGCTTACTACGGAATGTATTTTATGGAATTGGCCCAGTATTATACAAGGGAAAACGTAGATGAAACAAAAATGCTTAAATTGTTATATCAGTCTTTGCGTGCACTTCTAAATAAAACAATTGATAATGAATTAGTACGGTACATATATGAGATAAAGGCAATGGTCATAAATGGAGAGTTTCCTGGAGTGCCGAAACATTTGGATGTGGATCCTTCTACTACGTATACCTTTGAATTTGTAGAAAGTTCTCCCATAGAGAAGCTATACACCTTTACAGTATCCGAAAAAGTAATGAATGAAATAAAAGCATATATGGACAAATGTAAAGAAAAATATGTGGATAAAAAAATGAAAAGTCTGGAAATATTGGAAAATTGTAGGTTGAAAAACTAAAATAAGTCCGCTATAATAACAAAGAAAGTAATGAAGGGAAATAGCAACCGTTCCGCACACTTAGCTAGGACAAAAGGATGGGGAGAGAGAAAGGCATGGGATAAAAAGATGAAAAAATCTTTGACAATCATATTTACCCTTTTCCTGCTTCTTTTCACAGCTTGTGGCAAAAAGGAGGAAGAGGCAGAGCAAAGTACAGTTATTGTGTCAGATAAAAAAATAGAAGAAATTATTATTGGAGATTTTGGAAGTGAATATTATAATGTATCGGAACTTCAGGCAGAAATCCAGGGATGGATAGAACAATATGCTAGTTTGTCAGGAACTGGGGAAAAGGTTGTATTAAAGGGATGTGAGACCAAGGGAGGTGTTGCGATCATTCAAATGGAATATGCTACGGCAGCTGATTATAAGAATTTTAATGGAAAGGAATTCTTTCATGGAACAGTGGCACAGGCTTATGAGGCAGGTTATTCCATGGATGGGCATTTAATAGATGTTGTTAAGAAGGAAACAATGAGCAGGAATGAAATTTTGGAACAGGGGGGATGCCACATTGTAATTTTAGAGGATCCCCTTTTGGTGCGCACAGAGGGAAAAATACTGGCAGTCAGCGAAAATGTGGAAGTAGTAAGTTCAAAAGAAGCATTGGTGCAAGAAGGAAGCTCTAAGCTTTCTTATGTCATGTATAAATAAGAGGGAGGCAGCTTTCAAATGGAAAAAACAATGGAAAAAATTGTAGCGTTGGCAAAAGCCAGGGGATTTATATATGCAGGCTCAGAGATTTATGGAGGGTTGGCAAATACATGGGATTATGGAAACTTAGGAGTGGAATTAAAAAATAATGTAAAAAAAGCCTGGTGGCAGAAGTTCATTATGGAAAATCAGTATAATGTAGGCGTTGACTGTGCAATTTTGATGAATCCTCAGACTTGGGTAGCTTCTGGGCATTTAGGAGGATTTTCGGATCCTTTAATGGACTGTAAAGAATGTCATGAGAGATTTCGGGCAGATAAAATCATTGAGGACTATGCTTTGGAGAAAAAGATAGAACTGAAAGGGAGTCCAGACGCCTGGTCTCAGGAGGAGATGAAGGAATTTGTGGAAGAAAACCAAATTCCATGTCCCACATGTGGGAAACATAATTTTACAGATATTCGACAATTTAATTTGATGTTTAAAACTTTTCAAGGGGTAACAGAGGATGCTAAAAATACTGTTTATTTAAGGCCGGAAACTGCCCAGGGAATTTTTGTTAATTTTAAAAATGTACAGAGAACTTCTAGGAAGAAGATTCCTTTTGGAATTGGTCAAATTGGTAAATCCTTTCGAAATGAGATTACACCAGGAAACTTTACCTTTCGAACAAGAGAATTTGAACAAATGGAATTAGAGTTTTTCTGTGAACCTGATACAGATTTAGAATGGTTTGCATACTGGAAACAATTTTGCATTGATTGGCTTTACTCCCTTGGCATGAAAGAAGAGGAGATACGCATAAGGGATCATGAGCAGGCAGAGCTTTCCTTTTATTCCAAAGCAACAACAGACATTGAGTTTTTATTTCCATTTGGATGGGGAGAGCTGTGGGGAATTGCAGATCGGACAGATTATGACTTGACCCAGCATCAGAACACATCAGGACAGGATTTAACATATTTTGATGATCAGAAAAATTGGAAATATGTCCCCTATGTCATAGAGCCTTCTCTTGGAGCAGATCGAGTAGTGTTAGCTTTTCTATGTGCTGCTTATGATGAGGAAGAAATAGGAGAAGGAGATGTGCGAACAGTTCTGCATTTTCACCCTGCCTTAGCTCCAGTAAAAATAGGGGTGCTTCCATTGTCGAAAAAGTTAAATGAAGGTGCCAATAAGGTTTTTGCAAGTTTAAGCAAGCTGTATCATTGCGAATTTGACGATAGGGGAAATATAGGGAAACGTTATAGGAGACAAGATGAGATTGGAACTCCCTTTTGCGTTACTTATGATTTTGAATCAGAAAAAGATGAGATGGTAACAGTACGCTATAGAGACAGTATGGAACAGGAAAGAATTAAAATAAAGGATCTGGAACAATATTTTTATGATAAATTTACTTTTTAAAGGCAAAGAAGAGGTCGTTTAAGGTAAAGGTACTTACATGAATCGTTGGAAAAACAAAGGAAAACTATGGATAAAAACGGCCTGTATTTTCTTGATTGTGATTACTATCTGTCTCATTATTTTAATATTGGTAGATGATGGTCTAAACGGAAGCTTTGCAGATTGGTTTTATCATACATTTATGATAGAGGAGACGAAAATTTCTTTGATGGATGGCAGAGAGATTCTTATTCAGCCAGATTGGAAGAAACTGAAAAGATTTTTAGTAGGACTTTTTATAACAGGGACAATGGGGATAAGTTTTCTTACTTGGGCTGTCGCTTATTTTAATGGAAAGAAAAAAACAAAAGAAACCATTAGTTTTTTAGCAGATGTAGTATACCAATTTGGGAAAACAGAAAAAGAAACACATCCTCTTCCAAAGGAATATGCAGAGATAGAAATACAGTTAGCAAGGCTTAGAACTTATATTCAGAAAAACCAAAGAATGATGGAGTCTGAAATGCAGAGGAAAAATGATCTGATTACCTTCCTAGCCCATGACTTAAAGACTCCATTAGCTTCAGTGATTGGTTATTTAAGCTTGCTGGATGAGGTGCCAGATCTCCCTTTGGAGCTGAGGGCAAAGTATACAGGGATTACATTGGAGAAGGCCTATCGGCTTGAGCAGCTAATCAATGAATTTTTTGACATTATCCGTTTCAACTTTCAGACAATCATTGTCAATTATGAAAGAATCCATCTGTCTTATATGTTAGAGCAGATGGCCGACGAATTTTTCCCTCTTTTAGATCCTTTTGGAAAGACAGTAAAGGTTAAGGCAAAAGAAGATTTAATTCTTTGGGGTGACGCAGATAAGATGGCCAGAGTATTTAATAATATATTGAAAAACGCCGCTGCATATAGTTATGAAAATACTACAATTGATATAGAAGCTTATAAAGAAGATAAAAATATTGTGATTACTTTTAGTAACAAAGGCAACCCCATTCCAGGACAAAAATTGGAAACTATTTTTGAAAAATTTTATCGTCTGGATTCCTCCCGCTCCAGTCAGACAGGAGGAGCTGGATTAGGATTAGCAATTGCAAAGGAAATTGTCACTGCTCATCAGGGAGAAATTCACGTAAGAAGCAATATGGAAAAAACTGTATTTACAGTAAAACTTCCTTATTCTGCCGCAGATGAAGTAGGATAATCTATAAATCATTGATTAAAGGAGGATGAATACATGGCAAAATGGGTGTACTTGTTTAAGGAAGGAAACGCAGAAATGCGCAATCTTCTAGGAGGAAAGGGAGCAAATTTGGCAGAGATGACAAATCTTGGACTTCCTATTCCTCAAGGATTCACCATTACTACAGAGGCATGTACAGACTATTATACAAGTGGACAAAAAGTTACAGAGGAAATACAAAATCAGATTTTTGAGGCTTTGGAAGCTTTAGAAAAACAGCAAGGGAAAACCTTTGGAGATATGGAGAATCCCTTACTTGTATCTGTGCGTTCTGGCGCAAGGGCTTCCATGCCTGGCATGATGGATACGATTTTGAATCTTGGATTAAACGATAAGGCAGTAGAAGGATTTGCAAAAAAAACAGGTAATCCAAGATTTGCATATGATTCTTATCGCAGATTTATCCAGATGTTTTCAGATGTAGTCATGGAGGTGCCCAAATCCCATTTTGAAAAAGTTTTAGATGATGTGAAAAAGGCAAAAGGATGGAAGTTTGATACAGATTTAACAGGCGATGACTTAAAAGAAGTTATTAAAAGGTATAAAGAAATTTATAGAGAAAAGATGGGTGAGGAATTTCCACAAGATCCGAAAACCCAGCTTATGGAAGCAGTAAAGGCAGTATTCCGTTCTTGGGACAATCCAAGAGCCATTGTATATCGAAGAATGAATGATATACCTGGGGAGTGGGGGACAGCTGTAAATGTGCAGGCAATGGTGTTTGGAAATATGGGTGATACCTCAGGAACAGGTGTAGCCTTTACAAGAAATCCTTCTACAGGAATAAAAGGAATTTATGGGGAATATTTAATCAATGCTCAGGGAGAGGACGTTGTTGCCGGCATCCGTACACCTTTGCCAATTACAAAGTTAGAGGAAGATATGCCCCATGTTTACGAAGAGTTTATGAATATTGCAGACCGGTTGGAAAAGCATTATACAGATATGCAGGACATGGAATTTACCATTGAGGAAGGAAAGCTATACTTTCTTCAGACAAGGAGTGGAAAGAGGACAGCTTTTGCCGCCTTGCAAATTGCTTGTGATTTAGTAGACGAAGGAATGATCACCAAAGAAACAGCAATAAAACGAATAGAAGCAAAATCTTTGGATCAGCTTTTGCATCCTACTTTTCAAGAAGACGCTCTAAAGGCCGGAAAAATTATTGGACAGGCTTTACCTGCATCTCCAGGGGCTGCTTCAGGAAAGGTATATTTTACAGCAGAGGAGGCAAAAAATCACCATGAGTCAGGAGAGAGGGTTATTCTTGTACGTTTAGAAACATCTCCAGAAGATATTGAAGGAATGCAGGCAGCAGAAGGAATTCTTACTGCCCGAGGGGGAATGACTTCCCATGCAGCAGTAGTGGCAAGAGGAATGGGAACTGCTTGTGTATGTGGCTGTGGTGAGATTCAGGTAGATGAAGAAAAGAAAGTATTTTCATTAGGTGGGGAGACATTAAAGGAAGGGGATTACATCTCCTTAGATGGATCGACAGGAAAAATTTACAAAGGCGAAATTAAAACTGTGGAAGCTGGAATTAGTGGAAATTTTAGTAAAATTATGGAGTGGGCAGATGAGTTTAGAACTCTTAAAATCCGTACTAATGCAGATACTCCTGAAGATGCAGCTAATGCATTGAAGTTGGGAGCAGAAGGAATTGGACTTTGCCGTACAGAACATATGTTTTTTGAGGGAGGCAGAATTCGCAAAATACGAAAAATGATTCTTTCCAAAACAGAGGAGGAAAGAGAGGCTGCTCTAAATGAGCTGATACCTTACCAAAAAGGAGATTTCAAAGGAATTTATCAGGTAATGGAAGGGCGGCCTGTTACCATCCGATTTTTAGATCCTCCTCTTCATGAATTTGTTCCAACAGAAGAAAAGGATATGATAGAGTTAGCTAATGAAATGGGTATCTCCTTGGATGAGGTGAAGGCAGCCTGCGACTCCCTCCATGAATTCAATCCTATGATGGGACATAGAGGATGCCGTCTGGCAGTAACTTACCCAGAAATTGCAAAAATGCAGACTAGAGCGGTAATGGAAGCAGCCATTGAGGTAAATCAGGAAAAAGGGTTAAACATAATACCTGAAATTATGATTCCTCTTGTAGGAGAACAAAAAGAATTAAAATTTGTAAAAGACGTAGTTGTTGAGACAGCAGAAACTGTTAAAAAAGAAAAAGGATCAGATATAGAGTACAAAATTGGGACAATGATTGAAATTCCTAGGGCAGCTTTAACAGCAGATGAGGTTGCAAAGGAGGCAGAGTTTTTTTCCTTTGGAACCAATGATTTGACACAGATGACCTTTGGATTTTCCAGAGATGATGCAGGAAAGTTTTTGGATGCTTATTACAAAGCGAAAATTTATGAATCCGATCCCTTTACAAGATTGGATACCCACGGAGTGGGAAGGCTGATTCAGCTAGCTGTAGAAAAGGGACGTGAAACTAGGCCAGATATTAAGCTGGGAATTTGTGGTGAACATGGAGGGGATCCAAGCAGTATTGCATTTTGTAGTCAATTAGGTTTAGATTATGTTTCTTGTTCTCCTTTTAGAGTGCCTATTGCAAAATTAGGGGCTGCCCAGGCGGCTATATGCAGTAAGGAGGGGAAGTAATCTAAGCTTATTGGACTTGCCCAATATGATATACCTCGATTTCACGATAGATTACGCTCAGGCACTGGCTTTTCGCAAGGCGAATGGTGATTATTTGCGAGAAGGGCAGTGGAAAGACCTTATGGTTGAGGTGTATATAATTTAAATAGAGAATCCCGTCTGTTTAGGCGGGATTTTCTGGTATACTGGCGATGTATATAGATTATATATTTTTCGTGTATAAATATGTGAGAGAATGTGGCAGAGTATTTAGTGTCCTAATTTGGGGAGAGGGTGAAAACCGTATTATTTAGTGTTATTTGGTGCTGATTGCACCGTATTTTGTGGACAAGATAGGGATTATGGATTAAATAACATTAGGCGGACGGGTGGAGTTTGTGATCTGGATTCGTGTAATGGACTAGATAACACAAAATTATGATGCATGTATATAGATTAGTATAATAAATTTTGTTAAAATAGTAATGGAACTTAGGAGGAGAAAGAAAATGGATTGGACATTGATATTTACTGCGATAGGGGCTGTGGCTACAGTTATTTCAACGATTATAGCAGTAAGAGCGAAAAACGAATCGAAAAGGATATTGGAACAAATAAAAGAAGAACAAAGTAGAAATATTGAAAATAAAGGAAATATGCGAGTTTCAAATAGTGGGAACAATTCGGGTATTTTAATTGGAAATAATTCGGGAGATATTCATAAATGACAAGAAATGATTACAAAATAGAAAATAGTGGAAGCAATCAAGGATTGATTGTAGGAGAGAACAAAGGAAATATCGAAATTTCAATTAAAAATGTTGTGAGGATTCCATCGTTAATCTCAGCTGTAGTAAAATCATTGGGAGAAGTATGTTCAAGTGACGATATAGAAAGCACATTTGATTCAAAGGAGTTTAAACCAGATGAAAAGATAGAATATAATTATGTGATAAAGTATAAGGATATAATAAGATATTTTTCTGCGTATTATTCTATTTGTGAAGGGTACTTAAACGCTTATGATGACTCCAACATGAGGGGAAAAGCAAAAATATTGAATTGCATCTATTCATGGTATATGAAGGAAAGAGGAACTATTTTGCTGGAAAACAAAGATTCTGGTAGAGAAGATATTGATATAATAAGACAAAATTCAGATAAGATAATAGACATGGTACAGGACAAAATATTTGAGACAGTAAAAGCTACAAATGAAATAGATATTATGTACATAGAGGATATGGAATTAGGAGTAACATGTTTTACATGTTATTGTTTTATGGAATGCAAAATATTGGAGAAACCATTATGATTGTGAATGTTGAACGTGAACCGAATCGATCTTTATATTATTTAGGTGGAATCCTATTAACTATTTTAGAACAAAGAAAAGTTATACCTATTGAAGAAATTTTATTAGAGGTTCAACAACAAATCAATGAGAGGATTCATGTGGATTTTATTTACTATGCTTTAGATTGGCTTTTTATACTGTCACTTATAAAAATAAAGGAAGGAAAGGTGTATTATGAAAATAAAAAAGTTAATAGTACGCAAAACACAGCCTTCTGAAGATATTATTAGAGACATAACATTTAATTTAAAAGGACTTAATTTGATTGTAGATAATACACCTGAAGATCTTATTGAAAGTGGCAATAGTGTTGGTAAATCTACAACAATAAAGATAATTGATTTGTGCTTAGGGGCAAAATCAATTAGAGAGCTTTATTATGATTCAGATACAAGAAGTGAAAATAAAGATGTGAAAGATTTTTTGAGTGAATATAAAGTTCAGGCTGAGTTGATTTTGGTAGACCAAAAAGGGAAACTATATTCAATTAAAAGGGATCTATATCCTAGAGGAAACAAGTATATTTTAAATGAGAGTTATAATCAACAGGAGTTTTGGAATGAGTTAAAGAGATTATTATTTAATTTAAGTGAGCCAAATCCGACATTTAGGCAGTTGATACCAAAATTTGTAAGATTGGAAAATACTGCGGAAGATAAGATGATAAAATATCTGTCGATAATGACTACATTGGATGACTATGATGCGATTTATTGTTTTTTGTTTCAGATATATACCGAAAAGTTGATTAGCAAAAAGAATGAACTTGCAGGAAGAATAGCCGAATGCCAAAAAACAATTCAAGCATTAGAAAAAAGTAAAAGTATAACATCATTAAGTCTTTTGAAACAGTCGCTTGAGATTATTGATTCGGATCTGGCAGATTTATATAAGAAAAGACAGCAGCTATCTTATATGGATTCTTATAGAGACGAATTAGATACAAAACGAAAGCTAACAGTACGCATCAACGATTTACAAGAAAAAATGCAGTTAGTGGATTTTGAGATAGAGAATATAAATAAGAGTATTGAAAATCTTTCTAAAGAGAAAAGGGATATTGATTTTGGTACGCTGAAAGTAATCTATATGGAAGCGCAAAGTTATGTGCCTGATTTGCAAAAGAGTTTTGAAGAAATGGTGAATTTCCATAATTCAATGATACAAAATAGGATTGACTTTATTAAAGGGCAGTTATATACAAAACAGAAATTATTGGAACAATATACAAAACAGTTATCCAAAATTTTAAAGGAGAAAGAAAAAATAACCATAGAAGTTTTGGATGAAGGATTGCTGGATGAACTGAATATGCTTAATTGGAAGATTGAAGAGTTATCGTTAAAAAAGGGAGAGATACAACAGTCTATTCATTTGTTGGAAGAACAGGAGCAGATACGTCAAAATCTTACTAGAGAGCTTTCTGATATTGAAAAACAAATGAATAATGAGAAAATAGAAGATAAGATTAAGACATTCAATCAAATATTTTCTGACTATTGTCAAAAACTTTATGGAGAAAAATATTTGTTGGCTTATAATGAAAATTGGAAGGAGGAAAAAAAGTTTCCTATTAGTATTGCGTCGCTTGGAGGAAAAGTTGGAACAGGAAAGAAAAAAGCAGTTATCGTTGCATATGATTTAGCTTATATGCAATATAGTATAGAACTGGGAATGAATGTTCCACAATTTGTTATTCATGATAAAATGGAAAATACACATATAAACCAGCTAAAAACAATTTTTGAGATTTGTGAAGGGATTAAAGGACAGTATATTATCCCAATATTGCGAGAACGTATTGATAAAGTGGAGCAGAAATATATTGAAAAGGCAAAAATATTAGAATTAAGTTCCTCTGATAAGTTTTTTAGGATTTAAATGACAGATGTTTGATTTTCAAACGGATATGCGCCCCTTATAGTCAATGTCATTAAGGTAGACAGATAAAATAATAAAACGGTCACTATAAAGAGGAGCATATTTTAAGGGACAACATTCAAAATACTCTTTTGAAATGAAATTTTGAGAATTTTACAGCTAAAATTGGTATACAGACGCAGAAGAAAAAACATGAGAAATCAATGCCAAAGATTACAGCAGAAAACATGCTCAACCGGGAATTTTATGTGGACCATTTTGGAGAGAAATGGCTGACAGACGAAACGGAAATGAGGTATGGAATTAATGGGAAAGCATACATGAGCGCCATTTTAGATTTAGCAGACAAAAGTATCGTTTCCTTTGTTATTGGAAGTTCAAATAATAATGCCCTCGTTTTTGAGACCTTTGATATAGCCTATCAAGAACATCCAGAAGTAAAACATCTGTTTCATAGTGACTGGGGATATCAGGTTACCTCAAAAATTTTGTGCAAAAAACAGGAGGAAGCAGGAAGGACACAAAGCATGTCAAGAGCATCCCGATGCATAGATAATGGTCCAATGGAAGGGTTCTTGGGGATGCTAAATTCTGAAATGTATTCTCTCAAAAAATTTCATACTTACGAAGAGTTAAAAGAAGCAGTATAGGATTACATAAAATACTACAATAATCACCAATATCAAAAACGCTTAAACTGTATGATACCGATAGAATATAGAAAACATTGAGCATATACAGCGTAAGAATACTGCCAACCACAAAAAAGTGATCGGCAAAAATTTTTGTTTTTTCCACTATCTACTTAACAGGGAGCGATTCAATGTTACCCTCCATTCATCGGCTCTGCAGCTGTACATCGGACTCTTTGATGACTGTTAATCATAAACTTTTTGCTTTAATCCATGTTTCCTGTTTCTGTTTTGGACAGTAGAGGGGAAAGTTCATAGAACTGCATCCTCTCTAATTCTGTTGCGGGTTTTGCTTCCGCAAACAGGACACAATTCCCACTCTGCCTGTTTCATAATCAAACCTTTTTGAATCTTTATCTGTTAAATCAACGCATCATTTCGCAATGTTTCATTCAAGTCACAGTGCAAAAGACGCTTTCCGCCAATATAATAAGCAAGTGCAACAAACAATACAATCGCAGTCGCAAATATCATAATCGGCAGAATCGGAGCCTCCGACCAGAATACCATCGGGTCTAAATAGCTTGCTGTTACGGCAAACTGCACAAACAGCACAGTAAGTGGCAATGTAATCAAAAGTGGTTTCCCTGCTATCACAAACGCTTCAATACAGAACATTTTCCTCATTTCCTGCGGTGTCAAGCCAATGGACATATACCTGGCAAATTCCCGCTTCCTTTGGCGGAGAAACCCTAACGTATTTGAAAAGACATTCGCAATTCCAATCATGGCAAGCAATACACAAAAAGCTCCAAAAATCATTACCATGCCTTGGATTAAGCGGTCATTAGACAATCTTTCCTGTACTCGGTTTTCACTTTCGATTTCATACTGCTTAGATACAAGCCCCACGATTTCCTGTTCCAGACCATTTAAATCCGCAAGATTTGCAGTGACCTTTGAAAGAATACGGATATAACTGTCGGATTCAGCTTCACATACCTCTTCTAGGGTTTTATTCCACATGGTAAGCGGGATGAAATGTACAAGGGCATAATCATCATATTCTTCCCTCAGCGCAGGAACAGTTTGTGTATAAGATAAAACAGGGATTTCTACAGTTTTATCGTCTTTATAAAATGTTGTTTTCTGATTATCCACCCTTACAAAGGGAATATATTCTTTATAGCGGAAATTGCTATTTATGCTATCCCAAATCTGATTTAATACAATTGCGCCATCAAGACTTGGCGTAATCCCAATCTGTGAACAGAAGTTGAAAAAGCTTGTGTCATCCAAAACTACAATCGGTGCAGATACTTGAAACTGCCCATTTTCATTCGGCGTTCCCGAAACGGATTCAAACCCGCCAAGTGACGACAGTTCATCGTTCTGCAATCTCTCTGACAGAAAGGTCATTGCTTTTGCCTTTTGATATATCGTGGCATCTTGTATCCCCGAAATATTTTGCAATTCATCTGTTAAGCCAAAATCCCATATTTCCGTGTCCTTTAAGGTTATCATAATATCCCACACATCTTGATACCGTTCAAAATAAGTATAACGGGTACTGATATCTGCAAGGGTAGTAAAGCAAAGCATGATAGAAAAGCCGAGAAAGGACAGCAATAATGAAATGAAAGATATCCGTAAGTGTTTCTTTTGGGCTTTTAATGCGTTTCCTGCAAGTTCCCCTTTCATGCCAAAAATACAAGATAAAAACCGAGAATGTTTCTTTTTCTTTAACAATAAACCCCTTGTATTTCTGATTGCTTCAAGCGGTGTCATCCTGCTCAGTGTTCTTGCGGGAATCCACGCAGAAAAAATTACGGTTAAGAACGAAATGAAAACAGTAGCCGCAAATATGAACGGATGATACTGAAAAACGGCTTCGTGGCGTCCAGATACATCCGAAGCAAAAAAATTGATTGCTTTTATAACCCCATAGCTTAGTAAAATTCCAAACATACTGCCAAGCAGCATTGGCAAAATACTTAAAACCATCGCCTCCTGCAACAGACAGGTTCTAATCTGCCTTGGTGTAGCCCCAATACTCGAAAATATACCAAATTGATGGATTCTGGCATTCATGGATAATTCAAAAGAGCCTCGCAAAATGAAGATTAAGGACACTGACACAATCATCAGTATCACTACATACAGTGTCAAAAGCATTGGCGGCGTCTCATCCTCTGGGTCGTGTATAAAATAGCGGGATAGGAGCAATGAGTTGTATTGGATGGAATCTTCATTTAGTCCAAGCTGCGTTGCAATTAATGGCATATCATCATAAATTGTTCTGGCATTCTTAAAATAAACATCCGCCACTATTTTTTCTTTTTGGGATAATTCCTCGCCTGCGACTGCTTTTTCTACATTCGCAAATTGACATACCAAAGATAATAAATTATCTTCTGATAAATCATCGGAATCTAATGTTTCACAAACAATGCGTCCCTGCCAGTCGCCCTCCTCCATTAGGATTTGTTCAACATCATACGCCCAAAAATTGTAAGCTATGCTGCAAACAAAAGACAAAAATATAGTAGAAACGAGAGCAGCCGCCATAATGGATATACTGGATGCACGGTTATTTTTAATATAGCTTTTGGAGTAATCTTTCCACATGCTGCTCACCTCCGCTTCTGGTCCCTGACAATTTGTCCGTCTTCGATGGTCACAATTCGATCAGTTTCCAATGCAATTTTTTCATCATGGGTAATAAGAAGTATTGTCTGTTTTAAATTTCGGTTTGACAGCTTTAAGAGGTCAATAATTTCCTTTGAATTTTTTTGGTCAAGGTTTCCTGTCGGTTCATCAGCAAAAAGGATGGCAGGGCGGTAAATCAAAGATCTTGCTATTGCGACCCGCTGCTGCTGTCCTCCAGATAGTTGGCTTGGCAGGCTTTCTAGTTTGTCCTCTATCCCCAATGTCTTTACAATCATTTTAAAGTAATCCAAATCTGGTTTTCTTTTGTCAAGTAGCATAGGCATAAGGATGTTTTTTTCTGCTGTCAGAGTGGGAATCAGATTATAAAACTGGTAAACCAATCCAACTTTTCTTCTTCTGAAAATTGCGGCATCCGTAGCATTTAGTCCGCTAAGGTCAACACCGTCAATTGTTACAGTGCCTTTTGTCGGTTTGTCCACGCTGCCCAGAATATGCAGGAGCGTTGATTTTCCTGAGCCAGATGCCCCAATAATTGCGACAAAATCGCCTTTTTCAATAGATAGGCTGATTCCATTTAAAGCAGTAACTTGATTATCGCCTTTTCCAAATACTTTTTCAATACCGTTACATCTTAGTATTTCCATGCTGTCAAATCCTCCTGTTTGTTATTTTCTATACTCGCAGCAAATCTGTTTGTTAGTTTATAAGGTTTGCCTTTGCAAGCAAGCAAACTTCTTATAAACTATATTATAACAAATGAAAGTGACATCTCAGTGACTGGGCCTGGGGCTTCTCATATTTTATGTGTTTCACACTATTTTCATGAGATATAAAAGCGAATCTCAAAACAAGCCCCGCTATTCGGAAGATTAAATGCACGGATGATTCCGTTCTGCATTTCTATGATTGATTTTGAAAGGGAAAGTCCTATCCCAATTCCAGTATTTTTTGCGTTTTCCCCACGATAGAACCGCTCAAACAAATGTGGCAAGTCCTCTTTTGCAAATCCCTCCCCCTCATCCCATATTCGTATCTGCACATAAAGCGGATTTTTCTCATAGGAACAATGGACGGCAGTGTCTATCCCTGTTGCTTCCATACAGTTTTTCATCAAATTCATGACTGCTTCCATCGTCCAGTTTAAATCCACATGGATATTCATCTCGCCCATTTCTGGAACATCCATTAGAACTCCCTTATGCATGAATAATTCATATAAATGGTCCGATGCCAGAGAAAGGATTGTAAAAACATCTGTCGGTTTCCTGTCAAATGAAAGCGTCCCTGCATCAATGCGAGATAATAACAATAAGGCTTCTTCTAAATACAGGAGCCTGTTTATCTGACATTCTATTTCGGTGGCACGAGTATCCCCCAAATGTGCTTTCGCCATCTGGACAGTTAAGGAAATAGACGTAATGGGCGTTTTAAGCTGATGGGCAATATTAGAAAGATTTTCAGCAAAATTGTTTCGTGCTCTTAGAGCTTCTTCCCTTGTCTGGTAAAGTTCCGTTACCGTTTTATATATTTCATCTTGCAGTTTTGAAAATTCATCATCCGAAGATTCTAAAACCAATTCTTGAGCGCCTGTATTTATTTTTTCCAAATATCCGGTCAATGCTTGAATGCGGGCAGCCGATTTCCTATGCCAATACCAGAAAGAGAAAAGGAACAGTATGCCGCCTGTCAAAAAACTTAAAGTGGCAATCCAAAGGACTGTCGTGTCCATAATTCCTAGATTCGATGGATAATAACCAAAGTTTGCTATTACATGATTATCAAACTTGTTTGCTATTACATGATTATCAAACTTGTTTGCTATTACATGATTATCAAACTTGTTTGATAATATATTTTCGCTTGTCATATGGAAATCCTGTGTTTTCAATAATTCCAAAACAGCTTGTTTGGAATCTGGATTGTTTTCCATCATACTTTCGCAGAATCCCCCCAATATATGATAACATACCTGACGATAGTAAAGGGTAAGTAGGTATGTAGTTATCGCCGCTACAAGCAGACTGACCGACAGCACAAACAGGATTGTTATTTTTCTATTTGATTTTTTGTTCATATCTCATCCTCCATACGGTAGCCAAAGCTCCGTATTGTTTTTAAGCAGGACGGATGATGGAGTTTTTCCCTAAGCCGTTTCATTGTCACGGTCAACGTATTGTTATTGACATAATTCCCATGATTGTCCCAGATTTGAGTCAGCAGCCGTTCTCTTGTGACAGTTTTCCCCTTATTTTCCATTAAAAACTGCAAAAGCTGGTATTCTGCCTGGCTGACAGTAATTTCTTCTTCACCACAAAATACTATCGTTTTGTTTTTATCAATTGAAATAGAACCGCAGGAAAGATACTGGCTCTGTACATTCCCTGTCCTGCGTAGCAGTGCGTGGATGCGAGAATGCAGCACTTCTAGTTCAAAGGGTTTTGTCACATAATCATCTGCCCCATATTCAAAACCAGAAATCATATCATGAGTGTCATCTCGGACAGTGAGAAAAATAACCGGAAGTTCTTTCCATCTTGAGCGTATCCATCTGCAAAAGCTGTTTCCTTCACCGTCTGGCATATTCCAGTCAATCAGCGCCATGCTAGGAATATGGTGTTCCAATGCCTTCTTTCCCCTTTCCAACGTCCCAAATATTGAAACGGCATACCCTTTCTGGCTCAAATATTCTTTTACAGTTATTGCAATATTCTCGTCATCTTCCATATAATAGATTTCCATCATTTTTCTATCTCCTTTTGATTTTTCCGACGCATATTCACTGGCTTTTCTGTGTCTCGTGGGATAAGTTATACATAACGCCCTCAATACGGTTTATCGTGCATAATTTCTGGATTTGCCCTTCTGATATCCCATCATTTTGCAGTTTCCTTCACTGTCATATAATCAAACATAAGCTACCTCCCAAAACCAACTAAAAGTATTCTTTATTATAGTTGGTTAAACGAACGAAAGCAAACCTATAAAAATTTATATCCACATAAAAACGACAAGGCTTATACCTTGCCGTTTCCCGTTGCTTATGTGTAAATAATTTCCTGTTCTACAATTTCCATTGCAAATGCTCTAAGATTATTGATTTTTCCTGTCCATTCTAAAGCGTTTTCTTCCTTTAGATGTTCTGTTCATGTCTTGTACCTTTTTCCTGTCCTCTATGAGCCTGTGGGAGCGTTCCTATGACGGCCTGTCGATGTCAGAAAGGTAGGCGTTTAGTTTGCCGTTTGTGAGAAGATTGGTGAATAGAACTTTGCGGTACTGCTTCAGATAGACCAGATGCCACTGTCCCCATATGCCTATTGAATGTTTTTCTTCAGTAAATACAGTTTAGCATGGGATTCGATAGTTACCTTGCCTTACATATTTGCCGCCTAATTTCTCAAAAATTGTTTTTATCATTTTGTAATTCCTCCGTATGATTTGAATTTGTCTACAACCCAGTCATTCTGGCTGATTACAAAGTCTTTTGGTTTTAACTTCCTTATAAAACGTCCCCCCCTTATATGGGGACTATATGTTACCGATTAAGATTGATACTGAGGGATACAAAGTACAGATTGAAGTGTTGCGATAGATTATGGGTGTATTTTTTTGCTCATTTGAGGAACGGAACAACGCAGACCGGGAATCTGTCAGGGAAATCCCCACTGGAAGAAATCGGCGATTTTTCTAACCACCTGTTTAAGGCGAAGATGGATGGAAGCATGGCAGATATGGTTTTACTATACAAATACATATCTGCTTAACGCTTCATCCAATGCCGATTTTGTATAAAAATGGTTCGGATAGATCAATTCATTTTTCAATGTGTGATAAAATCTTTCCATCGGGGCATTATCATTGAGGCATTCCGCCTTACTCATATTTTGTATCCCCTTTTTTTCTTTGAAGTAAGATACAAATTCCCATGATGCAAACTGGGTGCCCAGATCACTGTGTAGGATCAGTCCCTTCTTTGGCTTCCATGCGCGATAATAATCAACAATGGCAAAAAGTGATTTTTCCTTGATGGTTATGGTGATAAGGAAGTCCTTAGAAACGTTATCCAAACATTGCTTAAACTAAGTATTTCTCATTATTGGCATAGTCATAAAGCAATCTTATTACTGCTGACAAAATTTTAGAAACTTTGGTTTCTCAATTAGAAATTTTTTCAATTTATCAATGCATCAATATCGCTTTGACAATCATCCAATTTCAATTTAGGAAACATTTATATTTTATTTCGAAATTGGTATTTCTAGTGTCTCAACTTTTTCATTTTCATAGGATTTCAAAACGATTAGAGAAACTATCTCATCAGCATCAACAACTCGAGCAAAACCTGCTATTTGGTACGCATTTGACTTGCTGCTATCTGTATATCCCAATCTGCCGGGATTCATTAAGTATGGAATTCTTGTTCCATCTTTTAATACAACTCCCTTGACTTCGGGAATGCCAAGATCATCTTCTTTTTCCATAGGAGCCACGCTGACAGAATAATTCACTTTTATGGAAATCGGTGAGATATTGATATCCTCTATCGTGAAACCCGTTCCTTCCACTTTCTTCCCTACCTTAATATTTTGAGTCGAACTGACATCAGAAAGGTTTATTTCAAAATTCCAGTCCCCATCCACTGCAGGGATAAACGTTCCTTTTGAGAACGTTCCTAAATTTTTGAATTCAACGTGTATTGTCTTGCCAAGAAATGAATCGTTCTTCTCCACGACACTTGCCTGAATAATGTATTCCATATTTCCGTTTTCATCAGTATAATGAGGGATAATGCTTCCATCTTCATATACCAGTGTGCCGTTTTCATCAGGGATGCTTCCATCATACATAGTTCCGCTCATATTAACCCATGCGCTTTCATCCTCAGGATTATCTCCCTGATACACATTTACCATATCAAATCCCGGCTCCATCCTATCCGCTACGCTATAACCAGAAATACGAAATGTCATATATACAAATCTCTCATCCACAATAACTGTATCCGGCTCTATTGTAACACCATTATTTGTCACAGCAAGTGACGGACTATCCGGCTCTTCACTGTATACTTTTGCTATATTCTTTTCTGTAAGCACTCGCTGCTGCTCATCGGATGCCTGAATCATTCCGTTCATGCCTCTCCCCTAATAATGATGAATTGCTGCAACAGCACTTATACTGCTGACTGCTAATATGCAAACACCTGCGATAACGGCAGCCTGCGTTTTAAACATTTTTTTACCTCTGGTATGTGTTTTTTTCATACAAACAATATCCTCCTGCTTAATCATTTCAAAGGCCTGATTTGTTTTTTTCAACACAATTTCCGATAACTCTATTTCTTCAGAAAGTATAGTTTTTTTATTTGCCATTTCTATCCTCCTAACAGTCACGATAATACTTTTCCACTTGTTTTCTTCCTCTTGAAATCCTCGTCTTGATGGTATTTAATGGTAATGACAACATTTCAGCAATTTCTCTCATCTTGAATCCCTGACTATAGTACAATTCCATAGGCAATCGATATTGTTCGTCTATAGAAGCATATGCCTCCTTCAATTCAAGATTATACTCGTCATATTTTGACGGTTCCTCATAAGATTCTATATTCTTGTAAGCTGCATTGTCTCTTATGATATCATAGCAATGATTTATAAGTATTCTTGTCATCCATGTCTTAAAGAACTCCGGTTTCTTAAGTGTATATAACTTTTCCCAACAAGTGAGAATTGTATCCTGAAGAGCATCTGCAGCATCTTCTTCATTCATTAGAATTGCAATGGCAGTTCTATACATATCCTTCATA
>CAJUTQ010000012.1 GCA_910589265.1 uncultured Lachnospiraceae bacterium | reverse complement strand
GCATGATTCCCTAAAATGCATTCATATGGGGTAAGGGGAATTATATCCTTTTTGGGGATTTTTCGCTTAAATTATTCTACAAAATAAAGGGGCTGTGAAGTTTGGAGTTTTCAACTCCTTTTTTTCACAGCCCCTTTTTTCAGTGTCCAAAACACTGCGCAAACCTTTTTTCCGTAATATTCCATTTTCTATTGACTTTTTATTTGCAGGCTTTATTTCACGTTTTTCCTCTCCTTTTTTCCCTTTCTTTTTTTTATCCATGTTGTCCCTAACATCAGTATCATAGAACTAATCCCTGCTCCTCCTACCAGGATCCATGTCTTTGATTTTTGTTCTATGAGACAGAAAGATTGTTTTTCTCCCCTCATATTGACTTGAAGATATTGTCCCCTTTCCTTACTTTTCAGCTCTGTCCATACACCGTCTTTATAACCCCATACACGGGCGTTCTCATATGGATTTAAAAGCCGGATGGCAAATGTGTCTTCCTCTTGGATTTTGGCTTTCTCCAATGTAATGTCATAAATTAGATACTCTTTATTTTCTGCCTTTTGGGGAGGCTCTCTATTGCTAAGGGCGGCATTCAATACAGTATCCTCTGTAAAGCGCTGTTCTACAAGCGCATATGGTTTTTCACGTCCCCCTAGCGCCTCTAGCTTCTGCCTACCTTTGCTTTCCACAACTTTAACCTCTTCCTTATATTCACCTCGTATTAATAAATTTCCCTCCATATATTTATGGGAATAATCTGGCCAGACACCATAATATCCTTCCTTTTCAGGTATTTTTGGATAGTTTAGCCCTGACAGGGATTCTCCAAATTTGACCTCCTGTTCTCCAAGATATAAATCATCCACTCGGAATGTAACTTTCAGATGGCGAAAAGGAATAGGAAGATTTTCTACGGTTAACAATTCCTCATAGCTCATAGGTTCCGCTACGCCTGTATAACTGATATTATCAATGCCATATAGAGACTCCCCTACATAATAGTTATCCTTTACCTTGACTTCCTCTTCATTGAGAGCATCGCCATAATTCACAGTCTGCCCGGCAATAGCTCCCTTCCTGCCTATTTTCGCATTGCAATCCACAATGGCATAGCATTCTTTTAAAGTATCCGCAAATCCTGCAATCCCTCCAACGTTTCTGCCGCCTGATACAGAACACAAAGCAAAACAGCGCTTAATGACCGTCAATGATTCTCCGCAAATACCCCCTACATAATCACCCTCTGTACTTTCCACACTGCCATACCCTTCAGAGTCTACAACAATTCCATGCTTCATGTATCCTACAATACCCCCTGCCCCATCCTTCTTTGCTGAAACATGGCCTTCGTTGACGCTGCCAGTAATCATACATTTTGTAAAGTATCGTCTTCCAATCTGATAATCAACCTTTCCTGCCGCACTATCCTCTGGATCCTCTTTATCAATGGACATAGCACCTGCAATGCCCCCCACATTCAAATCTCCCTTAATCATCCCCTTATTCATACAATGATCTGTTCTTCCCGTTGTAATGCTTTCTATATTTTCAATGTCCACATCCTCGTAAAGCTCTTCGACGCTTATTTCTCCACTATCTATCCAGTTGTCTGCAAGCAAATGGAATATAAGGTTTATTTGATCATTTACTGCTCGTAAATCATCATTCACCACATCGGAATAATTTGACGCATCCTTGCTTAAATTCTTTATGCTATTCGACATCCCCTTCAGCTGAAAATGGAGATTTTCCCTGTTCCCGTCAAAGTCTGCACCCAGCTTCGAAAAGCGGATATCTGGCTGCCCATTTACATAATCCACAATGCTTTTTACATTTCTAGACGCTGACCTAATAGAGTTTACTGCATCTTTCAAATGATTTACCGCTGTTGTCATATCACTTCCCATTTCTTTCATTTTTTCAAGAACCTGCTGTCCTATCCTATTGGACATTGCGCTGAGATTACTTAGCAATGCCGATGAAGCCCTCTGTAACCTCTCCAGCGCATGCATAAGTTTCTGGAGCTGTTCCTCTGTTACATTTGAACTGCTTTGTATTTCCTGAATAAGAGCGTTTACCTCCTCCAGCGCTGCCTGCTGCTCCATAACCATACTGTAAATATCATCCTTTACTCCTGTAACTGTCTGGGCTTGATCCACCTTTTTAAAAAGGATGTTTACCTCATAAACGCCTCTGGCCACTGGAAAAGTATAAACATGATGATTGTCCGACGTTGCTACAGAAACTGGCTGCCCGTCTGCTGTTACAGAAGGCATCCCATTTACGGTATATCCGATGTCTGGTACGACTGTGAGCCTTGCCTCTTCTCCTACTATCTCCCAAAAGGCATTTCCGCTTAAATTAGAACTTAGTTTTATCACTACTTCCTTTGTTTCTCTTTCTGATGCTGCCTTATCTGCCTGAAATTCTGTAGACGATATAAATGTTTCTACACCAGCCACGGTTTTCACATAGCTTAAAGCATCCCCAGAAGGGATTAAGGAAGTTTCCTGATTACTGCGTAATGCCCTGTTTTCTATAGAACTTTCCTCCTCCAATCCGCTGTCTGCTTTATTTTCCGATACACTCCCTCCACCTTGCGCCTGATTTTCAAAAAAATTTGTCACTGCATCCTCTTGGTTAACTATAACGCCGTCTCCCCCCTGATATTCAAAGTATGCCTCTACCCTTACCTTGGAGTCAGACATTGCAAACATATATTTCCTTTCCTCTTCTTTTTGCACTTGTATGTTCGCTCCCTGTGAGTCTATAACACGTAGCGTATTTAATCCGTAACCATGATTTGGCTCTACGATAATCTGTACATTTGAGCCTGGTTCCGGATTATGACTTATACTCCATATAGTTCCCCCTACTGTAGAGAGCAAAGTCAGGCTATTGTCATTTGTATTCCCATAATCTCCGTTTATATTTCCCACATCTTTCAAATTCTCAAAAGCCAGGGCCATTGTGTTACTAGCATTTGAAAAGCTGTCCTGGGCAGCAAATACATCCTCAAATACATCAGGCATCCTATCCATAACATGCCCCAAGCGATCCGTTATATTTTGAACCTGATCCATATTGTCGTTGATAAATGTTGTCATCTGACTTGCCAGAGCATCGCTGGCATCTACTGCGCCATCGCTATATACAACGAGTTGATCCAAGTCTCCTTTTATAGCATTTTTTCCATTCTCCATATCATCAATCGTCTTTTCAATTAAGTCATGAAGTTTATCTACAGCATTGCGAAGGGACATTGCCTCATCCACTTCTATGTAAGGTTCCATCTGCCCCACAATGCCTCCAATATCTTTTCTTCCATACACTGTTCCATTATTTGTACTTGAAGATACAACCCCTGATTGTCTCCCTACAATGCCTCCAATGTTATAGCCTGTATGCTCATAGCCTATCTCTCCATAATTCGTACATCCTGTTATCATACCATCTGAATAACCTGCAATCCCTCCGGCATCCACTCCACTAAAAATCTCTGTCTGAGACTCATCCATTTGAAGGCTTAGAAACAGTCCTGCTCCCATCTCGTCATTCTCTTCCACCCACTCGTTGTCATTATTAACATATGCCCTGTTTATACTAGAAGACAATGTTCCATGATTTCTTCCCACAAGTCCCCCTGTGGAATAATAACCAGTTATTTTCCCTTTTACCGTACATTTTCGTATAACACCTGTCCCTTCATTGACACCTACTAATCCTCCAACGGTTGTTTTACCCCTTACACTGCCCTGAAAGCTACAATTCTGAATGGTCCCGTAGTTGACACCGCAAAGACCTCCTATACATTCCTTTTCATCGGATGCAATCACTTCTCCCTTTAATCTCAAATTTTCCACAAGACCATTTTTTTCTATATACCGAAACAATCCTGCCACATAACCATCCCCCTTATGCAAAAATCCTGAGATAGTATGGCCCTGACCGTCAAAAATGCCGGTAAATACTTGAATTGCCTCAAAGTCTGCCCCTGTCAGGTCAATATTTTGCTTTAATACTATCCGTTTATTGGCAGACCAGGAATCTAGAGAACATTTCTCTGCAAATGCTAGAAAATCATCCTTCGTATTAATCTCCACCACTTCTTGAATGGTTTCTTCTCTGTCCACATTTTCCTGCTCTTTATATACTGTCTGTTCTTCCCCTCCTACATTCTGTACAAAACATATAGAACAGGCCAAGTTCAACGCCACAATGATAGACAGCATTTTTGAAAGAAACTTCCTGTTTTTCATCGTTTTCCTCCTGATTTCCGAATCATCTGTCTGATTTTTCATTATCTTTAAGAAAAGACAATTGGCTCTCATCTTCCTCTTTTATTTCCATTTTGCCCATCTTTACAAATAAAGAGGCATCTCCTTGTACGAATCCATGCATTTCTCCTATTATCTTGCCATGAATCTCTCCTTGTATGAATCCGTCCACTCTCATAAGCCCAGAAGTCTTTTCTAATTTCAAGGGAATGGATACGGCAAAAGACGTCTTGTCGATAATTTTTTCTCCTAACAGCAAAATTTGCGGCAGAACAAACATAACAATGACAATGGACATGATTGTCCCCCTCCCCAGACATTGACCAATACCGCAGATGGCTCCATCGGATGACATCTGTCCAATCAAAATTCCAGCAAGGGCAAGCATGGATCCTGAAGTTACTATAGTAGGAAATGCAAAGTTCATTGTTTCTATCATAGCATCCCTCTTAGACATTTTCTCTTTCAACTCCATAAACCGTCCGGAAATGACAATTGCATAGTCAATGTTGGCCCCCATCTGAATAGAGCTTACAATAAGGTAACTCATAAAAAACACATTTTTCTCCTGGAGCGCTGGAACAGAAAAATTGATCCATATAACGCCCTGAATGACCATAATTAGTAAAACAGGCATGCCAGCAGACATAAACGTAAACAGGAGCACTACTAGAACTGCCAAAATAGAGACTACATTGACAACTCTATTATCCCTTTGAAAGGTTTTGGAGAGATCGTATTGACTAGTAGCTTCTCCGGGAATAAGAATGGTCCCTTCATAATATTGGTTAGCAATTCTATGCATCTCATCTAAGAATGCAAAGGTCTCCTCTCCCTCCTCTGGAAGATTCAGATACACCAACATACGGCTGTATGCACTTCCCTGTAATTGGTCCAAGGCTATCTGCATCTGCGTATGAGCTTCCTCCAAGGTATGCATCATATCATCCTCCAAGGTAAAATACCCCTCATCCGCCTCATCATATAGAAACATAAATATATCAATAAGAGGTACGCTGTACGTTGAAAGTCCGTTGACGACTTTTCCATAATTTTCATTGTTCACTGCATAGGCCATGTAAAGCATCTCTGCAATCTCATAGTCCACTTCCAAAAGCTCAGAGAAATCTCTTGCTGTCAGCTTATCCGTCAGCATATAGCCGTCCATTGCTTCCGTATTTGCAAGACCCATCGTATAATCAACCTCTTCCCTAGCTTCTAATTGAGCCAGCAATTTCTTTTCTTTCTCATAATTTCCTGCCGGAACGATTAAGGCTACCATATTGGAATTTCCAAAACTTTCTGTTATCATTTCATCCACTACCATGGCATCACTTTGTACAGGCGTCTCCAACATGGTATACCCATATACATAGGGACACTTTGAAGATATAAAATAAGCGCCAAGTATGAGTGCCAAGAACAAAGGGGGCATAATATATTTTGTTTTATAAGCAAACTTTCCAACAAAGGGAATTTTAGGAATAAAACTCTTATGTTTTGTCTTATCCATAGCTTTCCCAAAAATCATAATGAGTCCAGGCATGAGGAGAAATACTGCCAAAAGACTCAAAATAATGGCTCGGATAAGACAAAGGGCCATATCCTTTCCAATGCCAAACTGCATAAACATCATGGCAATGAGACCGCCTACTGTCGTTAGGGAGCTGGAAGATATTTCAGGTATAGCCTTACTCAAAGCCATAATATTCGCCTCTCTGACAGATAATTTCTGACGCTCCTCTTTGTAACGATTACAAAAAATAACGGCATAGTCAATAGACAGGGCAAGTTGTAATACAATTGTTACAGAATCGGACACAAAGGAAATCGTTCCCATCATAAAATTGGTACCCTTTGTGATCAATGCAGCCGCACAAAACGTTATTAAAAGCACTGGAACTTCTGCCCATGTTTCTGATGTCAGAAGAAGTACCGAAACGACTACAATGGCCACAAGTATGCTTATAACCTGCATCTCACTTGCAATCTGCTCCGCCGAAGCGTCACCCATAGATGTGGATACATATATGTCATACTCTTCCAGTCTATCCTCTATCTCTTCCAATGCCATCAATGCCCTGTCATCTGTCTCTTCATATGCAAAAGTAACGTCATAGAGGGCTGAGAAATTATTATAATGATCTGTCGTATTGTCAAAGGTGAGCATAATGACTGTATCCAGCCCGTCTATCTCCTCGGCAATGTCCTCGGCCTCTGGATATGAAATATTCGTTACCATCACCTTGGCCGTACCATATGTAACAAACTCTTCTTCCATACGATCAAGCCCCTGCCGGGTTTCTGTCGTATTAGGTAAGTATGCGGACATTGCATTTTCCACCTTAACCCAGTTCATTGACACTACTGAAAAAATGAGAGCAATGCCAAATAGTAGAAAAAATAAATTTCTTCTATCAACAATAAAGGTAGCAGCTTTGAGCATAAATCCACTCTCTTCTTTACTGTTTTTTTGTCGTTCTGCCATCTTATCATTCCTCCATCTCAGAAAATATCCTATCATATGGTTGTGCTCTATTCCCTGTATAGAAAAATTTTTCTATATAATACTGCCATTCCATAGAAAAGGAATTCCCATGTTTCATAAAATCTGCCATAAATATTATAATAGGCTTGTTTTTTTTATGCAAGTATGAAGTACTTGTCGTGTAAATATCTATTATTAAAATAGACAGGAAACAAGGATTTAACTGCAAAAAAATTCTATTATAATAGAATATAAAAAATAGAACAAATATAGAATCAATCCAAAACAATGATTCATAAAATATATTTCTATTGAGGCTCCTCTTCTCGTCCTGAAATAAAAAAGAACCTCAAAATGAAATTTGACTCCCATTTTAAGGTCTCTTTATTACTTTCTCTTATCTATTTAAAACTACCTATCTTTCTTCCCAAGAACATCAAATGTTCTTGGGGAATATTCCTCTTTAAAGAAAATACTTTACCCCAGATTGGAATAATCTTAAATCCTGTTCCCCATAAATGTTCTTTGCAACAAAGGGACCCCTTCTTTCTGAATGACTCATTTTTCCGTAACATCTTCCGTCAGGACTTGTGATTCCTTCAATGGCCATATAAGAACCATTCACATTCCATTCCTCGTCCATTGTAATATTCCCTTTTGGATCGCAATATTGGGTTCCCACCTGTCCCCTTTGAAACAGCCTATCCAGCCACTCTTTCTTTGCCACAAACCGCCCTTCTCCATGGGAGACTGGATTCACATAAACTCCTCCCAGCTCTGCCTCCTGTAACCAGGGAGATTTATTGGAAACTACTTTCAGATAGGCCATTTTGGAAATATGACGGTTGATTGTGTTGTAGGTCAGCGTAGGGGATGTTTCCTTCTGCTCCCTTATGTCCCCCTCCAGTACAAGTCCCAGCTTGATCAAGGCCTGAAAACCATTACATATTCCTAAGGCCAGCCCGTCCCTCTCTTTTAGTAGCTTATGGACAGCTTCTTTCATCTTTTCATTTTGAAATACCGTTGCAAAAAATTTCGCTGAGCCATCTGGCTCATCCCCTGCGGAAAATCCACCTGGAAGCATAAGAATCTGTGCTTCTTGTATAGATTTGGAAAATTCCTCCACGGACTCTAAAATATTTTTCGAACTTAGGTTATTAAACACTTTTATGGACACAGTAGCCCCTGCTTTTTCAAAGGCTCTCCCACTGTCATATTCACAATTTGTCCCAGGAAAAACGGGTATGAATACAGTAGGTTTTGGAACTTTGTTTTTGCAAATATACACCTTCTCTGCCCTATATAGATTGGAGGGTAGGACATCCCCTCCTTTTTCAGCCTTTGTTGGATATACTTTTTCTAATGTTTCTGTCCAAGCCCTTAAAGCCTCTTTTGTCCCAATGGACATTTCTTTGTAAACAAACCCTTCCTCAATGACTTCTCCTATGAGATTATAAGGAACTCTGACTTCTTTTAATCTTTTTGCAGAAATTTCTGCAACAATATCCCCTATCCCTGGGGCAAACAATTCTTTTGCCAAGACACTCTCTTCTATATGGACGCCAAGACCATTCCCAAAAGCCATTTTGCTTATTGCAGGGGCAAGACCTTTTCCATCTACCCCATAGGCAGATACAATGATCCCTTTACGAATCATCCCTGTTATTTCTTCATACATTGCCTTTGCCTTGTCATAGAAAGGAATATAATATTCGTCTTTTTCCAGCTGGAAACGAACTATTTTATTTCCTGGCCTTTTTAGTTCTGGTGTAAGGATATCTTCACATTTCCCAATATCCACTGCAAAGGAAACAAAGGTTGGAGGAACATTCATCTCCTGAAATGTACCAGACATACTGTCCTTTCCTCCAATAGCTGCCAGTCCAAAGCCCATTTGTGCATTGTAAGCTCCAAGAAGGGCAGCTACAGGCTGTCCCCAAACCTTTGGATCCTTTGTCATACGTGGAAAATATTCCTGAAAACTAAACCGAATTTTCTTAAAATCTCCTCCTTGGGCTACTATTTTCCCAATAGATTCTGTCACTGCATAAACAGCTCCATGGTAGGGACTCCAGGAAGAAAGATAAGGATCAAATCCATAGCTCATTATTGTTACGGTATTTGTCTCTCCCTTTTTTACAGGAAGCTTTGCCACCATCGTCTGACTCTCTGTCCATTGATATTTCCCCCCATAGGGCATAATCACAGAGGAGGAGCCAATAGAGCTGTCAAACATTTCTACCAGTCCCTTTTGAGAACATACATTTAAATCACGTAACCGATCCAACCACATCTCTTTTATCTCTTTAGGCGAGAGTTTTTCCGTATCTTTTTCTGATAGTTCTTCAAAATATCCCTTTTCCTTTGCCGGAAGTTGTATCCTTACTTCTGCTTCTTGTCGGGCCCCATTAGTGTCTAGAAAATCTCTGCTAATATTAACAATTTCTTTCCCTCTCCAAGACATGATAAGATGTCTGTCTTCTGTTACCTTGGCAACTTCCACTGCCTCTAAATTTTCCTCCAAGGCGTAGGACAAAAATGTTTCTTTATCCCTCTCATCCAGGACGACAGCCATTCTCTCCTGGGATTCCGAAATAGCAAGTTCTGTGCCGTTTAACCCTGCATACTTTTTCGGCACTTTGTCTAAATCAATCCATAAGCCGTCCGCCAGCTCTCCAATGGCCACTGCCACTCCCCCTGCACCAAAATCATTGCATCTTTTTATAAGGGTGCTGACTTCCTCTCTGGAAAAAAGACGTTGAATTTTTCTCTCTGTAGGAGCATTTCCCTTTTGAACTTGGGCCCCGCAAGTCTCAATGGAAGATTCCGTATGAGCCTTTGAGGAACCAGTAGCTCCTCCGCATCCGTCTCTTCCTGTTCTTCCTCCCAGAAGAATAATCACATCTCCAGGCAATGGCTCCTTTCTTACAATATTGGTTCTTTTAGCTGCTCCAATACAGGCGCCTATTTCCATTCTTTTCGCCATATACTGAGGATGATAAATTTCCTTCACATATCCTGTAGCCAGACCAATTTGATTCCCATAAGAAGAATATCCTGCTGCCGCCTCTTTCACAATTTTTTTCTGGGGAAGCTTACCTTTCCTAGTATCTTGCACGGATCCTGTAGGATCGGCAGCCCCTGTCACCCGCATTGCCTGGTATACGTAAGTTCTTCCTGAAAGAGGATCCCGAATAGCTCCCCCAAGACAGGTAGCCGCTCCTCCAAATGGTTCGATTTCCGTGGGATGGTTATGCGTTTCATTTTTAAAGCTGACTATCCACTCTTCTTCCTTTCCATTGATTGAAGCGGGAACAATAATGGAACAGGCATTTACTTCTTCTGATTCTTCTAAATCCTTTAGCCTTCCTTCCCTTTTCAGCTTCCTCATTGCCATCAAAGCTAAGTCCATAAGACAAATATATTTTCCCTTTGCCCCTTTATAAACTTCTTCCCTGTCCTTTAAATAATTTCTATATGTTTTTTCAATAGGTGATTTATAATAGCCTTCTTCTATGGTCACTTCCTTTAATTGTGTTAAAAATGTAGTATGGCGACAATGATCCGACCAATAGGTGTCCAATAACCTTATTTCTGTTATAGAAGGAAACCGCTTCTCCTCCTTCTGAAAATAATGTTGAATTTCTTGAAAATCTCTAAATGTCATTGCCAGCTCCAAAGAACTATAAAGCTCCAAAAGTTCCTTCTCTTTCAGGGAAGGAAAGTCTTGCAGCAAAGGAATATCCTCTGGCTCTTCAAAATCCATGATTAATGTCTCTGGCTTTTGAAACCCTGTTTCTCTAGAATCCACTGGATTCATGCAATAAGCTTTTATTTTCTCCCATTCTTCCCTAGACAGATTTCCTTTTAAACAGTAAGTAGTAGCCGTCCTAATAATTGGCTCTTCCCTTTCGTCTAGAAATTTCACACATTGCACTGCTGAGTCCGCTCTTTGATCAAACTGACCAGGCAAATATTCCACTGAAAATGACTGCTCTCCCTTTTCTGTAGGAAATTCTTCCTCATACAACTGATCAACAGGTGGTTCAGAGAAAACCATAAAACATGCCCTTTTAAAAATCTCTTCTGATATATTTTCCACATCATAGCGGATGAGAATACGCACCCTTTCTATATTCTCAATGCCAAGGTAATGGAGAATTTCCTCTCTCAGTTCCTTTGCCCTGACTGCAAAGTCTTTCTTTTTTTCTACGTAGATTCGCTTAACCATCTACCCTCTCCTTTCTCTACCTTCCCATAAAAATTTTTGCTATGGGGGAGTCAGCAGGTAGAATCAGCGTTTTGTCCTCTCCCGCCATGCTTACTTTGGCAGCGTCCAATGCTCTGACAAAAGAATAAAAATCGCTCCTTGTCTCGTCGGAATAAGCATCTGCCAGAATTCTCATATATTCCCCTTCTCCCTCAGCCTTTAACTGCTCTCCCTTTGCCTTTGCCTGGGATTGCATAATGGACACTTCTTTATCCGTTGTATTTTGGATCATTTGTGCCTCAGATTTTCCCTCCGCTGTGTATTGAGCTGCTATGTTCTCCCTCTCAGAAATCATACGAGTATAAACAGCCTGCTTATTATCGTCTGGCAAATCCAGCCGTTTCACTTCCACATTCATAATAAGGATCCCATACTGTTCATAAACACTTCCTATGTGTTCCATAATTTCTTCACTTAAAGACTTGATTTCTACTACTTCTTCTTTTTCTGCCAAAATTAAATCGTTGGAGCCTGTTTCCTCCTCTGTAACAGTCACAGTAATTTTTCCATCTCTGCTTTTTATTACCTCATCCTGAGTCATATTGGAAATGGTAGTCTTCACAGCATTGTATACAATGGTATCAATACGATTTTCTGCATTGGAAAGGGAAAAACTTAATGTCTGTGCAAATTTTAAAGGATCTGTCACTCTCCACAAGACATAACTGTCAATAATCATTGACTTTTTATCCGATGTAATAACATCGGAAACCGGCTGATCGTAGAGAAGTATCTCCTTTGGTATTGTATTCACAGTCTCTATGAAAGGAATTTTAAAAGAAATTCCTGGATTATTTTCTACCCGCTGCACTTTTCCAAACTGCCGGATCAATTTATATTCATTTGCCTCTGTTATAATAATGGAAGACAAAATAACATATAAACAAAGAATCCAAAAAACAATAACTGGTATTTTCTTTTTGCTAACTTTTATATTCATATCTGCGCCTTTCCTCATCTATTCTCTCTAGAAAAGACTATTGGTCCTTTTGAACCTCTGTCTTTCCTTCCTGGTAAAAAGGGCCTAAGGGAAGAATCTCTTGAAGATTTGCGTTATCTGTCCCTTGAATGACTATTTTCATATCTGGCAAAACTTCTTCCATTGCCTCATAAAACATTCTTTCCTTTGTTACATTTGGATTCTTCACATATTCTTCATACATAGTGTTAAACCTAGCTACCTGTCCTAGCGCCTCGTTAATTCTGCTTTGCTTTACTGCCTCTGCATTTTGGAGTATTCTGTCTGCCTCTGCCTGGGCTTTTGGAATCTCCTCATTTCGATATTTATTGGCATTATTTAAGGCTGTCTCTTTCCCCTGTTTTGCTGTCTCCACCTCTTTAAAGGCAGCAATAACCTCCTCTGTGGGAGGCTCGGCATCCTGGATTGTTATGTTGAAAAGCTGAATACCAATGTCATACTCTTCTAATTTGTCTAGAATCATCTTCTTAATATTTGCTTGTATCTCGTTCTTCCCTGTTGTAAGTACGGCATCCACATTGTAGGAGCCGATTGTTGTGCGAATGCAGTTTTGGGCTATATTTTCTAATATTTGCACGGGATCCTTGGAAGCATAAACTGCTTTTACTGGATCGGATATTCGATACTCTGCATAAAAATCAATATGAATAAAATTATAGTCGGATGTAATCATCATTCCTGTGTCTTCATCACTGTCGCTGTAATTATAATAACCAATGGAAAATCCTTTAATCGTCGTATTCACCTTTTGAACACTTTGAATAATAGGAATTTTAAAATGAAGACCAGGCTTGGTCACTGCTTTTGGTTTCCCAAGGGTGCAAAGTACTGCCTGCTCCTCTTCCCGAATCGTATAAAAAGAGCTCGTAACCAGAAATAAAAGAAGGACAATTCCAACAACCACTTTTAATGTCTTACCTGTTTTGCCAGCTACACTTTTCCATGGATTCTTCGATTCTTGAAAATCAACGCTCTCATCATACTTTATTTTTTTCTTTCCAAACTTCATTCAAGTTCTCCCTTTATCTCTTTTTGTCAAAAAACAATAAGAAAACAACTGCCGCTGCTACTGTAGCTGCAATAATAATCCCTGCAAAGGTCAATATTGAAATTCCTTTCATCTCCATGCCTTATCCTTTCTTCTTTATTTTGGAACATTATGCTTTTCATTTAATTGCTTTATCTGCTCTATGAGACTCAGCCCATTTTGTACTAAATAATCATCTTTTGGTGTAAATCCAATCTCTACCAAATCCCTCATTTTCATAAGCACTCGCAAGAAGATCTCATTTTGTACTCCTTCATCCCAGCGGACTGCCTTGGACATTCCTTCTGTTATATATTTGCTAAAAATTGACTGTAAAATATGAAAATCTTCTATTTTGGCCTTTTCAATAGCATCCCATTCATCCTGTACTGTCTCTATTTTACGTCTTCTTAAATCATAAAAATAGTTTTTTACCATTAATTTTGAATTTCTTGCTTCCTTTACAAGACTTAGTAAAACACTATCATAAATAACAAGAGGCAGGCATACTTGTCCCTGGGCCCCGTCATAAGGTTTTACAACACTCTGCCCTTTCTTTGAATCCAGCCAACTAATATATTTAACAAGTTTCATCACTTCCTCTCTATATTCTCGAATTATTTCGCTTTTCGTATTTTTAATATCCTCTTTCATTTCCATACCTATGCCTTTCTCATTTGAGCTAAAAAAGCCCTATCCATTGATTCTTTTTCCATATTTGTGTCATCAACACTTACAAAAGTGATTATAACATATGCCATTGAAAGATGCATTAAGAAAGTTCTTTTCTTCTTTCACTTTTTTGGTATAATAATAGAAAAAAGAAGGGAGAATCCCATTGAAAAATCAATTTTTAAGTATATTTGCCTTTCTTTGTGTTGCCTGCGGCCTTCTCCTTCTCATTGTGGGAAAACCTTTATGGAGTGTATGGACACTTGTTTTCCTAGGAATTCTTTCAGGGATCTTACCTATTTTAAAATTATGGAAAGAAACCAAAATGCTCAAATCTTCCTCCTCTCCTCCTTCTTATAGCAAGCTTGAGAAATCTTCCCCTCTACCTCGGTTAAACATTGAAATTTTTTCAGCTCAAAAAACAAACTCTGAGACAAAGGAAACACAAAAAGAGGAACCATCATCTGTCCACTCTCCTACTGACTTACCGCCAAAAGATTTTTATGAATCTTCCAAAGATTCTTCTTCAAAAAGAAAAAATCAATTCCACAAAAACACAACGGAAACAAAAAATAAGCGTCATGTGTCCCAAAACTTTGACGGCAATTATTTTAAGCAGGAGCGTTTTCAATATCATGCTGTCATTAAAAAAACCCCTCCTTCTTATCCTATTGTTTTCTTTAAAGGAGTAGAAAAGGAAGAAGACTTAAGAAAACGTTACCGGGAATTGCTAAAAATCTATCACCCTGATAACCAATCTGGAGATCAAGAACTCACCCAATCCATTCAAAAGGAATACGAGTATCTCCAATCTTATTTTTCATCCAATCACTCCTCTTCGCCTCAGTGAAATGGCGGGTTTTTATTGTATACAAAAAAGAACTGTTATAAACTTTAAGGAAAAGTTTTATACCAGTTCTTTTTTATATACATGAACTTATTTACTTACTTTCTTTTTACTATCTGTTGCAAGAATAAATACACCTACACCAAGAAGTACAAAGGCAAATGCCCACTTAGGGTGAACAGGCCCTCCTGTTTTTGGAACGTGATCCTTTTGGCCAAGACCGTTTACTCCTCCTACCACTGTTTCAGCTCCTAATGGCCCAGCAGCCAGAGATGGCGTGTATGGTATGACTGGAGTTAAACCACTTCCTATTGAGCCTCCTCCTGAAGACTGATTTCCTTGTCCTCCTGTAGAACCCCCAGCGGAAGTTCCTCCTACACTTGAACTAGCAGAACTACTGCTTGCGTTTGAGCTGCTTCCTGTGCTGGAACTTCCTGAAGAGCTGCTTCCTGAGGAACTGCTCCCTGAAGAACTGCTCCCTGAAGAACTGCTTCCTGAGGAACTGCTTCCTGGTGTTTTCCAAGTTCCTGTTATTAAATAAGGTGAAAAATGGGGGGCTGTAAATGTAATGAGATTCTTATTGGAATCCACTTGGCATGTAAGCTCTTCTTTCTGTCCTTCTGTCACTGTATATACGTTATAAATACTTCCAGGTTTCACTAGAGAACTTGGCACTGGCATTGTAATCTGCATATTTACATTTCTTGATACTTCTCCTTTATCCCCTCTGGGAGTATAATATTCCAGCCTTATGTCAAAAGGGACCCTTCCCGAAGCTACAATATTACCAAATGCTCCATGCTCTGTTCCATCTTCTATAATTAAATAATAGGATCCAGCAGGCACCTTTGTATTGTTGAGCCCAATAGCTTTTATTGTCACCTTCTTACCGTCCACTAAGTTTGTCTTAGATAAAACATGTAGCTCCACCTTTGGCATTTCTGGATATTCCTCAAAAATCTCCTCAAATACAAGATTTGTATTTTGATGGCTAATTAAAACATAATTTTTTGCATGGGATCCATTCTGACCTCTCACTGTTATTTTAGGAGCATTTATATCATTTACATAGTAAATAGCGTCTGTTCCTATTTGCGTGTCCTTTCCCAAAACAGAAATACGGTTCAAAGCAGAACACCAAAAAGCTCTGTTTCCAATACTGACCATATTTTCTGGAAGACTCACATCAACGAAACCGCAGCCTTCAAATGCACTCCTTCCAATTGTTTTCAAGGCATCGTTAAAATGCACAGTTCCTAAAAAGATGCAATTCATAAAAGCTTCATTCCCAATTTCTGATAAAGTATTGGGGAACTCCACACTTCTCACATCAGCCCTTCCCTTAAATGCATTATTTCCAATCTTTCTAATTTCCACATTTTTCTCTGGTATGCTCCCAGGAATAATCCAGTTTCCACTTACTGAAGTTCCCAAACTTCCCACTATTGTATCGTATACATCTGTTGTCTTTCTTACAATGAGCTGAACATTTCCTTCCAAATCAATTGTTGTATACTGGCCGTCTCCAGGCATTTCCACTGTCTGTAAATCAGGACAATCTGCAAAAGCTCCCTCTTCTATATTTGTCACAGACTCTGGAACTTTAATCTTTGTTAAACCTACGCAGCCTGCAAAAGCCCCCTCTTTGATTGTTGTTATGTTTTGGTTAGCTGGTATTTCTAACTCTCCTGTCCCTGAAGGCCAGGCTACTAAGGCATATTCTGGTCTATCTGACAGCTTTTCCAATAGCATTCCTTCGTATCCAGGAAGAGTTATGTACTTATCATTTCCATTTTCAATGAGAAATGTTCTCAAATTTATGTCTCCTGCAAAGGCATATGGCTGAATATCCATAACCCTTGTTGGTATAAAAAATTGGGACAAACTGCGGCATTGTAAAAAAGCGCCTGTCTCAATGGCTGTTAAGGGCAGTCCATTCTCAAATTCTACTGTTCTCAAATTGGATTGATAAGCAAAAGCCCTTGCTCCAATTGTAAATGGATCGCTTGTGCTTCTTATCTTTACAGTTGTCACATTTCCTAAATCTTTCTGATTATTTTCATTATCAAATGCATGCTCCCCAATTCTACTATATTTATTTTCTGGGCTTTCGTCGCTATAGAGCTGAAAAGTGTCAATCTGGGAAAGTTGGACAATGCTATTTTCTGACACACTTACTCCTTTTAAAGTACTGCTCTCAATTTCAAAGATCACATCCTCCAAAGGATTGCCCCCTTGGTCAAAGGCTACTGTTTTGTTCAGGTCAATCTGTCGGTTCTTCCTTGGCGGCTGAGGCTTTTGTACATTCTCATAAGGTATGTTTGCGTTGAGAACAGTAGAAGATAAATAAAAGTTCTGAGGTTTCTCTGTCTCCTCCACATTTTCCAGTTCTTCTCCTCCCTCTTCCCCATCTATCACTCCTTCATGGTCTATGGGTTCATAGGATAAAACATTGTTGGAACTTATTGTCTGCTGGGCCCGCACCTGATCAATAGGCAGCATCATAATAACCAAGGATAATATAATCAAACTCACACCAAATAGATTCTTTGTTCTTTTCCATTTCATTTTCATGGGTCCCTCACTTTTTACTGTTTGCTTTCTCTATTTTACGAGCTACTACTACAAATCTTCCATCCTCCTCCTCATAATCACAGGTAGATAAAGTAATGAATGTATCTCCATACTTTGCTTCTACGCCAGTATCATATAAAGAAAGGGATTTTACGTTGCTTAAAAAGTATTGGAACTCCTCCTCTGTCTTTGCATTGACAAATTGATAATATTTAAATACATTTTCTTCCTGTCCATAAACTTTAGAAGGAAATACAGCCATCACTTCATACTGCCCTTCCTCATAAATAGTATCAAATTCAATGATTTTATGTTCCTCCCAGTACTTTTTATTTTTATAGTCCTGAAGACTGCCAAACATCTCTCCCGTCTTCATATGATGTCCATAAATAATCATGTTTGTGTTATGCTTGGCCAAGTCTGTCTCTTTATTTAGAAAAGGCAGTCCGTTTAAGTCATCCTTTTTCTTAAAATTTCTGTTTAAATAATACTCTTCCTTCCCTGGAGTAAGCATTACTGGGTAATCAATAATCGTACCTTCAATTTTGATCCATCCTGCCAAATCTTTATTCTCCATATATAGATTATTATACTTTGTCAGAACTTCTAAATTGTCTTTCTTACCAGCTTCTATAACCCCTTTCGGGATTCCTGGATCAACAGATCCCAATACTGTCTCTTCTACATCATTTGAGGAAGCGTTCATCTCTAGCTCACTACGTGCAACAGACTCTGACAGTTCCTTCAGAGCCTGGGTGCTTTTGTATTCAGATAAATAGTAATATGCAAAATAGGAGGAGCTTGCCAAAACAGTAACAACGCAGCATGCAGCGATAACTGATTTTGTTTTTCTTATGATAACCCTTCCTACGCTTTTTTCCTTTGCCTGATGTTTCACCTCGTCGAAACGATTCAAAAACTGGCTGATCAAAAAATCGGTAAATCTTTGTCCAACAATGGATTCAAAAATAATTCTTCTGTCCCTGACAGCATTATATAACTCCAATGCTGTTTTAGGATTTTCCACATCAGAACATTTTAAAATCTTCTGAATCTTTCCCATATCCCTTAAGCCAGCTCTATATTCTTCCCTTGTATGAAATTTATAATTTCCTATTTCCCACTGTGCCACTTCATCCAACTCCTGTTTATTGAAATGAAAAATTTTGTAATTATTTTAATTATAACAAAGTAATCCCTCAGAATCAACGAAAAAAAATCAAAATATCTTCTTTTATGTAAGGTAGGATACTGGTTGATTTTCAAAATATTCCCTTTTCCTATCTTATTTCTTTAGTTGCTCTTATATGAATATTTTCTTTCTTCATTTTCTCTTCATTTTCTCTTCAGAATATCTTAAATTGTTCCTCCTATTGTCCTTTGTTATAATAACAAATAAAAATATAAGAACTTAGAGATGGAGGATACTATGAAAAAATTATATCAAGCTCTCTTCATAGGACTATTAACTACAGTCTTTATAGCTTGTGGACAGAAGGAAGCTCCTTCTTCCTCTGAAAAATCCCTGGAGAAGACAGAAAATATAAAAGATACAAAAGACAGTCCCCCCTCACCTTCCCAAAATGTCCTTTCCTCTTCCAAAGCCTCTATTATTCAGCTAGAAGAACCATCTGTCACTCCAGGCCAGCTCTTTCTTAGTGATTCTACAGCAACTGTTGAAATGGACAATCAAAGCGCCATCTATACAAACGCTCAGGGGGAAATCGTTTTATCTGCCGAATTAAACTATCCAAAAATTACCGTTCCTAATAATCCAGAGGCAACGAAAGCTATTGAAGAGGCTTTAGCCCCTTTAAAAGAAGAAGATAGTAAATGGATACGTCAATGTACCTATGATCCTACTTATGAAATTCCAAAGGGAGCTGGGTGGATTTACGAATACAAACGTACTTACGAAGTCAAAAGGGATAAAAACGGTATTTTATCCATTGTGCTTTCTGGATCCTGGGCATGGCAAGGCAACAGCCCTACCTTATTTGCAACAGCTTTTAACTTTGACCTAAAAACAGGAAAAAACCTTTCTTTAAAAGATATTGTAAAGGATCCTTCCTCTCTCCAGGATCACAGTATTTCCCTTATTTTACAGCAAATTGAGGAAAGCAAAGATAGGGGAAAATTTCATGATAATTATAAAGATGCTGTCTGTATTTGGGACGATGGGCAATGGTATATAAGGGATGATGCTCTTGTCATTATTTTTGGCCCCTATATGATCGCCTCCTACGACTATGGGATTCCAGAGTTTCCCATCCCCTATAGTGAATTAGAATACTTCTTTTCATAAAATTTCTTGCTTTTCAGAATTATGTACCCATTGAAAATAGGCTTGTAAATCTACATTATAAGAGTGGACGCTCAAACAAATGTCCATGATCTGTTTCACTGGAACAAAAAGACAGCAGGTTTTACGCCATTGCTTGATAGAGGAGGAGAACTAATCGGAATATCATACATTCCCATTTAGCAAAAAAAGTGTGCGTAAATACGCACACTTTTTTACAGGGGATGTAGGAATCGAACCCACAATGATGGTTTTGGAGACCACTGTTATACCGTTTAACTAATCCCCTACTCCTATATCTCTATTCTTTAGAATACTTTGTTATTTATACCATAGTTTCCCTACTCTGTCAAGATTATTTTTCCTCTCTCTCGTTATATAATGTCCATGGCATCCTTGACAGATTTTACTCCAATAAGGTAAATCCCCTCTATTTCCCTTGCCTGGGGCAATGCTGCTTCTGGAAGTATGCATGTTTTAAACCCTAGTTTTTTTGCCTCCATCACTCTGCTTTTTGCCATACTAACTCCTCGCACTTCCCCACTTAGTCCTACTTCCCCAAAAACTATGCTTCCTTCATCAATACTTTTATTTTTATAGCTGCTTACAATTGCCATACAAATTGCCAAATCAATGGCTGGCTCTACAATACGGATGCCTCCCGCCACATTTATGTAAGCATCGCATCCTGCAATCTGCATCCCTAATCTTTTTTCTAAAACAGCTATTAGAAGATTCAGCCTGTTAAAGTCTGTCCCTGTTGCCTGACGTCTTGGCAACTGAAAGTAACTTTGGCAGACAAGCGCCTGTATTTCCACCAGTACAGGCCTTGTCCCCTCTATGGAACAGGAAACAACAGAACCAGAGGCTCCTTTTGGTTTTCCATTAAGCATATACTCAGAAGGATTTTTCACTTCTTTTAGACCATTGTCTCTCATTTCAAATACACCTATTTCATTTGTAGACCCAAACCTATTTTTCACTCCCCGTAAAATGCGGTATGGGGCCTGATGTTCTCCTTCAAAGTAAAGAACTGTGTCAACCATGTGTTCCAACACTCTTGGACCTGCCATTGTCCCCTCCTTTGTCACATGGCCTACGATAAATATTGTAATCCCCATTCCCTTTGCTATTTTTAAAAATACAGAGGTGGCCTCTCTCACCTGGGAAACACTCCCAGGGGCAGAAGATATTTCTTCATGAAACATTGTCTGAATAGAATCAATAACGACTATTTGAGGTTTATTTTTTCTAATGGCTTCTTCTACGAAATCTATGTTTGTCTCACACAAAAGCCAGAAATCTTCTGTGAATGTGCCAATACGGTTAGCCCTCATCTTTATCTGTTTTAAGGATTCCTCCCCTGAAATATACAACACCTTTTGTTTTTTTAAAGAAACTTCTCTACATATTTGAAGCAGAAGAGTAGATTTTCCAATTCCCGGATCTCCTCCTACTAAAATTAAAGATCCTTGTACAAGTCCCCCTCCTAGCACCCTGTCAAACTCATGAAAAGAAGTTTCTATTCTTTCATCCTCGTCCATGGCTATGCTTGATAAGCTTAATGGAGACTTTGTTTCCCAAAGGCTCCTTTGTCCTGATTTGCCTTTTACAACCGTCTCCTCCACAAAGGTATTCCACTCCTTGCACCCTGGACATTGGCCAAGCCATCTTCTTGACTCATGACCACAAATTTGGCAATAAAACATGCTCATTGTCTTTCCCTTTGCCATATACTTTTCCATCCTCTCTCTATCCACTGATCTTATACAATAGCAATCCAAACTTCTACTATTTATATTTGAGATAAGAAAACTGGTATTATATTCATATAATACCAGTTTTCTCCCTTTATTTCCTATAAGGCTTATTATCCTTACTTTATAATCGCAACCTGTACTTCTCCTTCTTTTTCCAGTTCTACACTCACGCTTAATTTTCCCCCAAGATTTGTTTTCATCTTGCCAGCGCTGTGACCTGCCACCAGCACTTCATACTCTGTCTCATCTTCCAGTTCCAATGTAATCTGGGCATCCTCCGTCCCCTCTACACTAAATTCTATTTTCTCTTCAGACATGGAAAAATGGCTGACACTTGTGCCTGGAACAGACTCATAGACAAACTTCCCATTCCTCTCCAGCTTTGTCATTTTCTTATAGGTTTTCACCTTATATAAGTCCCCATTGCATTCAAAATCTTCCATCTTTGCCTTCTCGTTCAAAGAATGGTTTCCAAAACTAATGCTTCCATTGGGTTCCTTGCGAATTAGTTCTTTTATTTCTGACATTTTGCCTTATCCTCCTAATATCTGTCTTACTCGCATTTCTATGAGCAGCCTATCTGCATACGAAACAAATATACTGTCTTGCAAATATTATAATATAATCTGTCACATTTTGCTAGCTATTTCACGGAAAACTTCAATTCTTTTTTCCCCATTCCAGCTGTTACCTCATCCCCTGGCTTCACTCTTTTATTTAATATTTCCTCTGTCAGAGGATCTTCTAAAAGATTTTGAACTGCCCGTCTTAGAGGCCTTGCACCATACTTAGAGTCTGTTCCCTTTTCCACAATATAGTCTTTCACATTTTCCGTCACATGGAGATGAATATCCATCTGATCCTTTGCCCTTTTTATCAATCCTTTGACCAGCAAAGTGACAATTTGCTTCATATTTCCTTTATTTAAAGTATGGAAGACTAAAATTTCATCAATACGGTTAATAAATTCTGGTTTGAATATTTGCTTTACTTCTTCCATCACCCCTGATTTCATTTTCTCATAGTCCTGCTTTTCATCTTCTGTCACAGTAAATCCTAATTTTTTTGGATCAATAATTCTGCTGGCCCCTGCGTTGGACGTCATAATGACTACCGTATTTTTAAAGCTCACTTTACGCCCTTGGGCATCTGTCATATGCCCATCGTCTAACACCTGTAAGAGAACATTAAATACATCTGGATGGGCCTTCTCCACCTCGTCAAACAAAATAACCGAATATGGATTTCTTCGTATTTTTTCGCTTAGCTGTCCTCCCTCGTCAAATCCCACATATCCCGGAGGAGAACCTATCATTTTCGAGACAGAATGCTTTTCCATATATTCTGACATATCCACTCGGATAAGGGCATCTTCCGTCCCAAATAAAGCCTCTGCCAGAGCTTTACTAAGCTCTGTCTTTCCAACGCCAGTAGGCCCAAGGAAGAGGAAGGAGCCAATCGGTCTTTTTGGATCCTTTAATCCAACTCTGCCTCTTTTAATTGCTTTGGACAATACATTTACTGCTTCATCCTGCCCAATAACTCTCTTCTTAAGAGTATTTTCTAAACGCAATAATTTTGCACTTTCTTCCTCTGCTAATCGTTGTACTGGAATTTTTGTCCACATAGAAACAACATCTGCAATATCTCCTGCTGTTACTTCCAGCTTCTTTGCCGCCATCCTTTTTTGATTTCTCTCTTTTAGTTTTTCATACTTTTCCTGTAAATCTTTTAATTCCCTTTTCCTTTCTCCTGCAACAATGAAATCCTCCTTTTTCATGGACTCCTCCAGTTCATTTCTCACCCCTTCCATCTGCATTTCCAACTCTTTGACTGCCTCAGGCACTTTCATATGGCTAAGACGGACTTTCGAAGAAGCCTCATCTATTAAATCAATAGCCTTATCTGGCAAAAATCGGTCATTGATGTACCTAGCAGATAATCCCACTGCTTCCCAAAGAGCTTCCTGGGTGATCTGAAGTCCATGATGCTTTTCATAGCTATCTTTAATGCCTTGAAGAATTTCTAATGTCTCCTCCTTTGTAGGTTCCTCCACAGTCACTGGCTGGAAACGCCGCTCTAAAGCAGCATCTTTTTCAATATACTTGCGGTATTCATCCAATGTAGTTGCGCCAATTAACTGCACCTCTCCCCTTGCCAAGGAAGGTTTTAATATATTGGATGCATCAATAGCTCCCTCTGCTCCTCCAGCACCAATAATGGTATGAAGCTCATCTAAAAAAAGTAAGACATTTCTATCTTCTATTACTTCTTTAATAACCCTCTTAATTCTCTCTTCAAATTCTCCTCTGTATTTGCTTCCTGCCACCATTCCTGATAAATCCAAAGTGACTACTCGCTTTCCCTGAACCGTAGGTGGAACACTTCCCTCTACAATTCTTCTTGCCAATCCTTCAGCAATGGCCGTTTTTCCTACCCCTGGCTCCCCAATAAGACATGGATTGTTTTTCGTTCTTCTGCTTAATATTTGAATAACCCGGGTAATCTCCCTCTCTCTTCCTATAATCACGTCCAGTTTTCCTTCCGCAGCCAAAGCTGTCAAATCCCTGCTAAACTGATTTAAGGTAGGAGTCCTTTCTTTCTTTTTTTTGAAAGGCTTTCCATTTTGAAATTCTTCTTTATATAAATTTCCGTCTTCTCCCATGGCAACTAATGTATCTACATAAACTTTCTGAATATTAATTCCAATTGTGTTAAGAAGTCTGGCGCCTACACAATCTGTCTCTTTTACCAATGCCAGCAATAGATGTTCTGTGCCAATTATTTTTGAACGAAATCTCTCTGCCTCTTTTTTTGCACTTCTTATAACTCCCTCGGTTCTAGGAGTATAACCGTCTCTCTCCTCCACTCCTACTGGAGAAGCAGGAGCAATCAGCTGTTTTATAAGCTCTAAGAGCTTTTCCTCCTGTACATGATTGCCGCTTAATACTTTTGCAGCTACTCCAGTCCCTTCTTTTAATAACCCCAGGAGCAAATGCTCTGTCCCTACATAACCATGCTGTAAATCTTTTGCATACTTTCTCGCAAGTGAAAGAGCCTTTGTAGCCTTTGCTGTATAATGTATTTCCATTCTCCTACCTCACTTATATTTTAATATTCCTGGTACTCATTATAGATCTCATCAATTAAGTCATGTACTTCCTTACGAGATATGTTTTTTAAACTTCCCTTGGCCAGTAATACATTCAATTCCCTGCGCATCTCTTCCAGTGCATGAATTTTATCAATATCAATGGCAATAACTGCACCCCTTCTTCTGTCTACTTTTACAAATCCCTCCTGCTTTAATACTGTATATGCCTTATTCACTGTGTGCATATTAATTCCAACATCTTCAGCTAACTGACGGACAGAGGGAAGGACGTCTCCTTCATGGATTCTAGATGTGGCGATCCCTATAATAATCTGATTGCGGAGCTGTACATACAGTGCTTCCTCACTATTAAAATCAATCTCGATAATCATACTAATAACCCTGCCTTTCTATAAGCCTGTAAACTTTGGCTACAAGCATAATATTTGTATCGTGATCCCCTTGTCCACGGAGGATATCCTTTTGTTATATATATTCTAGCACAATGATTTCATCTTGTCACCCCTAATATGAATCATAGTAAAGAAGGATCTGCCCTTCTATCTATCTCTTAGGCATGATCCTCTTTTCTCTCTCCTACTCATCCAAATTTAAATATTCAAATTCAAAATCTTCGTCTAGATTTGGGGTTTTCTTTACTTTCTTTACTGGTCTTTTCTGGGGTTCTAATCGGCTTTGCCGTTCCTTTGGCAAAGCTCTTCCTGTCCCTGCCTCTTGTGAGGAGCCTCGCACTGGTCTTTGAGGTCTTCCCCCGTCCTTTCCCTGTTCTTTCTTTACCACTCTTTTTACCGGCTTATCCTCATAGACGTCTGTTCTTGTTGGCACTGTTCTTACCGCTGTTCTCGTGGATGTTCTTACTGGCGCTGTCTTTCTAGGTCCTGAACTTTGTGCAGAAGAAGTTGAAGAAACGGGCCTAGGTCTGGAAACCTTGGATGGTTCCCCTTTTTGCCGAACTTGTTTTGGTTTCCTTTGGAGAGTTTCTCTTTCTGTCTGCTCTCTTCTTATAGGCTTAGGAGTTGGAATTTCCACTTCTGTTATTTCTTCATCCTCATCCTCTGTATCTATCAAAAAGTTTAAAGCCTTCCTTTCCCGTTTTATGGCTGATTTTTCTTTTGCCGCCACTCTTTTTCTCATTTGTTCCATATCATCGTCGTAATCATCATAAATGTCCAGTTCTTCCTCGCTTTCTTCTTCCTCCTCATCATATCCCAAATTTCTTATAGATTTTGGTTCTCTTCCACTACGCTGTCCTTTTTCCCTTTTTCCTTGTCCTCCTCTTCCTTTCATTATCACTCCAAGAAGAGCCACAACTAATGCAAGAATAGTCACACCCATTACTCCAATAATAATAAGACGGATACTGGCAATAGATTTAAAATCCTTTCCTAAAGAAGTTTCATCCCCTCCCCCTGCGCCAAAGTATCTCTGGTAAGTTCCTTCTGTGCTGTCATATAAGTATAATCCTTTATTTCCTTCACTGCTCATAGCATAGAGCATAAAAAATTCTGCTGCTCCACTTCCTTGTTCTCCTTGGGGCGCCTCTCCTGTTGATTCTCCTTGGGGTACCTCTCCTTGTGTTTCTCCTTGTGGTGCACCTTCCTCAGGAGTTGTGTCATCCCCTGGTTCCCCTGCTGCCGCTCCTTCCTCAGGGGTATCTGTCTGCGCTTCCTCAGCATATACTCTCATGACCCCTTCAATTCCTGCATAAATATTTTTCAGACCTTCCTTTTTATCTGTCTCCTTTTTTGCAGTATCTACAAGGGGAATCCAAACCTCTACCGTTTTCCCTCCCCACTGTATGTTAGCCCTTGTAAATCCTTCAGGCACTTGTATGCTTTCATCCGCAGGCAGGGGAACAATAAAACGCCCTTCAATTCCATCAATCTTTACAAAATCGGAGAAAGCATTTGTCTCTGGGTGATAAATATAAAAATCAATTCCCTGCCCACTGCCATCTGTGAAATAAAAGAGAATCAAATCTCCCATGGCAAGCTTGGCAGCCTGAATGCTCTCCCCATTATAATCATATTGGGTTTTTACAAATCCTTGAGGAATCACATCATCTCCAAATTCTCTTACAATAGATAGCGTACTATCTGCTAAGGGAATTCTTCCCTCTTCAATTCTTACAGTTTCCTCCCCGCCAGCTTCTCCTCTTATTATGGCAATATGATATTGTTTCATTTCTCCATTTTTTGCCATCACCTTTATCTGGGCATCGTTTTCTCCTACAACCAGCTTACTAAATCCAGTAACTCCCGTAATTTGTGCCTCCTTGTCTCTTGGAGTGCAAGAAACCATTACAGTCTCTGTTTCATTGGGCACTGACAAAGTATAAGAAGTAATGTCTGGAGAAAAAGCGGGAGATAATATACCTGGCGATACACTAAAGGTTGCCAAGCTTGCATCCGAAGATTGATTTTTATCACTGCTGCCTGCAATGGTAATCTTTGAAGAATCTGTTGGTATACTGGCTCCATCCCCGTCAATCACTGCTGAAACATCTACGGTTGTATTTCCTACCGATACTGCCTTAAACTGAATAGACGCTGATGTGTCGGATAAGGTAATTAGCCCACCGCCACCGCCACCATAGCTTGTGCTGCATGATTGAAATGTAAGAAAGTTCGTATCATATTCCACGCTGATCTGAGTAGGCTCCGTAGGATCCGAAGGTTTGCTTGCCTTAATTTGAACGGTTACCTCTTCTCCAATCCCGATGGACTCTTTCTCTGGAGAAACAGAAACAGAACCCGCTGCCTGAGACGGAATAGGCGATCCGCACAAATATAAAAATATCCCCAATCCCAAAATCAATCCTTTTGATTTCTTAAACCTCATATCGAAACCTTGCTCCTTCCTATTCGTTTCTTGTTCTTGTTATCATTATCGTGTATGTTTTTGTCTCCCCATTTTGGGCCTTGCATACAATATTTATTGTATTGGCTCCTTCTTTCAGCTGAACAGTTCCCAAGCCACTCACTGTAGAGGTGCCTGCCACTGGGCTTCCCTTGATATTCACAGAAGAAACGCTGTTGTCCACTGTCACATAATAGCTATCTACCGATCCACTAAATACAGGAAGTATCTCATAATTTTCTATGGACAAAGATGCCAAATAATTGTTAGGGTTTGCAGAAGATACTGGCCTGCTTGCAGGAACTTCTGGCATATTATTATAGATGGGAATCCGAAAGACAAGATCTGTTCCCTCCAAATTTGAATAGGCCCTTTTCATCTTAGCTGCTTCTGCAGAAGCTGCCTGAAGATTGGTCATATATTGATGAGAGTATAAACCATTCTCTTTATTCACCACATTAAACTTCTGAAAATATAAAGTATTTTGGCCTTTTTTCACATAACGCTCTCCAACATATTTCGCCCCGCCCATAATGGAGCGATATCTGGAATTCCATGGCCTTAAATAATTTTCATCTGTGCCAGAAGCATAAATAAGTCCAGTAACTACTGCTGACTGCCTTCCCAATGGATAAGCTCCAATATTATAATAGTTAAAAATTTTCTCCAATCCACCTACATTTCCACTGCTGCTAGCGCTTCCATTCAGCCCCTGTTCCTGGTAACATCTTGCAGCCAAATGATAAGGGTTAACCGAAGTCGCTTTTCCCGCTTCCATAAACGTAGAAGCATAGGAGCGTTCCTCCCCATCTGTATCTGTATAATTGCCTCTCATAAAAGTCGCAGCCAACAGATTGGACACACCCTCCTCCTTGTGATAGTCCTCATATTCCAATGTTTCAAACTGAAAGATACCACTATCATCAAGAAAGTTCCTTGGGTCTAAATAAAACTGCACCGCCTCTGTAGAGGCAGAAACCCAAGTGGAGCCATCAAATCCATACCAGGCGTTGGCTGTCCAATTATATGCCTTTTCATCTGTCGATTTCCAGGAAGCCGGGCTGTTATAATATACCAAATTCTTTCCTACTGCACTCTCTGCCTTCACTACATCATTCCAGTCAAGTCCTGTATGAACCCCTTTAAACTTCCACCCTGGATAAACAGAATGCAAATTTCTCAAAGCATTTTTATAAGTTTCTGGAAAGCCTTGCTCTTGCAGCGTTGTCTCAAAGTCTTGATCCCCCTCTGGTAAAGAAGTATCCTTTACATTTACATAATCGCTTCTAATAAAACCTTTTTTCTCCTCCCCATTGAGCTCCAAGATTATTTGATACCAAAGATAACCATCACTTCCATTCATTTCCCCTTCTATTTTTACTGAATGTCCTGTGCTGACCTGACAGAGCACAGATCCATTCACTGCTGATTCTCTTACTCGAACGCTGATTCCTTTCACAATCCCTTCCTTGCCAAGGGGTGTATCTTCTCCCTCTTGTTCCTCGTTTGAAGGAGTTGTAGCATTTTCCTCTACTACAACGAAATCACTTCTCATCCATCCACTATATGTAGCATTACTGTAAGTAAAAGTAATATAATACCAAATATTTCCATCTTGGCCTTGCTTTTCCTCTGTAATTTTTACTGTATGCCCTGTGCTTAACTTACAGATAAAAGTTCCATTTACTGGCTCTTCCCGCACATTGACATTTGTTCCTTTTACTGCGCCTAATCGCTGATGAGATGTTGGATTTTCTTCCTCTTTAACAGGAGGAGAACTCTCCTCATCCCCTAGAGAAACAAGATCCCCACGCACATATCCTCTCTGAGCGCTCCCTCCATATACAAAGGCTATTTCATACCAGACTTGATTATCTTCATCGTTAGAAGTGCCCATCACTGCTATTTTCGTGCCAGAATCCAGCGTACACCGTACATCTGCAGATGTTGATCCAAAGGTTCTTATGCGAACCCCTCTCCCTTTAATTATCCCATTTTTTCCCTTTTCTCCTTGACTCCCCTCTACTGTTGACACAGTGGGCTTTGAAGTAATGGTTACAAGATCAGAACGAATATATCCTGACTTTGTCGTTCCATTATAGGTGTACAACACTTTATACCATTTTTTTGCATCACTGCCAGTTACAGAATCAGAGATGGTCACAACATCTCCTTCCTTTAGAGCAAAAACCATCTCACCTGTTGTTGATGCTGTACTTCTTACTCGCACACTTCTTCCTTTAATGGTTCCCCCACTTCCATTTATACTTTCGCCTGATAGCTGACTGGATAGTGTACTGGAACTAGAAGAACTTCCTGCTGACCCGCTGATTGCCTTCCCCTTACGGATCAAATCTGATCTTACATATCCTTTTGTGGAATTTTTTGTTATAATAGCGTACCAGAGCTGACCATCCTCTCCCTTTTTCTCATCAATAATGGTCACCTCATCGCCTTCCACCAATCCAGCAACCACATCACTTTCCTTTGAGGCATCCCCCCGTACTGCTACACTTCTATAATTCACTGTACCCTTCACTTCTTGGTATGCATGACTTATTCTAGACGAATTGTACCATCCAAAACCTACAGCGCAAAAGGTCAAAATGAGAAACAGAGCGTTTCGAAACCCTCCCATGTTTTCCCTTATCATCTGTACTCCTTATAAACCCTCTATAAATCTGCGTAAATCTACTCATATATCATATCAATCCTGTTCTTTTTCGTCAACAGAATTTTCTAACTATAAAAGAAATAGAAGATAAGACTCTAGCCCTATCTTCTAAATCTTTTTTCACCACTGGCAGTAGGCGCATCCTGCATCCCCACTCCACTTATATTTTTCTTTCTCTTTATTTCTAGTCCATGGCTCCTCTCACATCCTAGACAGAAACGACCAGAACGAATTGGCTTATGACACATTTCACAATAAAGAAAAGGTTGAGAATCTGCAGTAAGTTCCAGTCTCTCCTCCTTAAGCATCTCTCTTATTTCTTTCTTCGATACTCCTGTAGCCTCTGATATTTGTGCTGTTGTTGCCCCCCGATGTTCCTCTACATAAGCTCTTACTTTTCCATAATCGTCATACTCTATGTTCTTGCACTTAGAACATTCATATTCTCCGACGCCTTTAAATATCATATCACCGCCGCACTTACTGCAAGCAACTGGTTTATTATAATTATGTAATACCATAGTATTCTCCTATTTCTGCTCAGCTTTCATCTCTAACTTTATATACAACACAGCCGTTTCTTTTATATAAAATTAGAATATCAGATTCACACATTCTTGTCAATAAGGCAATTCTAGCGTTCAATTACTCTAACTATATTCTTTCCCTTGTCCACAAAAGATATACGTACATAACATACTAAGAAATGTTAAGAAAACTCACTTCCATGGCATTCTAATTCATAGCCTGAAGTGAGTTTTCACCTAATTATTTTTTTACTATTATTGGTAATTCACAATTTTTCCAAAATCCGGTTTTAAAGCTGCCCCCCCTACTAAGCCTCCATCAATATCTGCCTGGGCAAATAATTCTTTTGCATTTGAAGCTGAAACGGAACCTCCATATTGTATACGGATTGCCTCTCCTGTAGCTTGATCATATATCTCAGAAATACATGCTCTTATGGCGCTGCATACTTCTTGGGCCTGTTCTGTAGTGGCAACTTTTCCTGTTCCAATAGCCCAAATTGGCTCATAAGCGATAACTGCTGTCTTTGCCTGCTGGGCTGTTACTCCTAAAAAGGCTATTTTAATTTGTTGGCGGACAAAATCTATTGTAATCCCTTGCTCCCTCTGAGTTAATGTCTCACCACAGCATACTATGGGAGTAATCCCATGCTCAAAAGCTTTCTTTACCTTTTTGTTTACTGTCTCATCTGTCTCTGCAAAATATTCCCGCCTTTCAGAGTGACCAATGATTACATATTTCACTCCTACATCTGTCAGCATTTGGGGAGAAATTTCTCCAGTGAAAGCTCCACTTTCTTCAAAGTGCATATTTTCTGCACCAATCATGATATTTGAACCTTTCGCTGCCTCTAAAGCAGGAATAATGTCAATGGCAGGCACACAAAATACTACGTCTGCCTCTTTTGTCTCTACCAAAGGTTTCAGTTCCTTAATAAACGTAACTGTCTCACTTGGCGTTTTATTCATTTTCCAGTTTCCAGCAATAATTTTTCTTCGAGCCATCATTATCCTCTCTTTCCATATCTCAAAACTTCTCTTTATTTATCATTTGCAGCTGCAACACCTGGCAGTTCTTTTCCTTCCAAAAATTCTAAAGATGCTCCCCCTCCTGTAGAAATATGGGACATTTTATCTCCAAAGCCAAGCTGGTTTACCGCTGCAGCAGAATCACCGCCTCCAATAATCGTCGTAGCGTCTGTCTCTGCCAGAGCCTTAGCCACTGCAATGGTTCCTTTTGCAAGAACTGGATTTTCAAAAACTCCCATAGGTCCATTCCAAACGACTGTTTTCGCTGTTTTTACTGCTTCTGCATATTGTTTTGCTGTCTCTTCTCCTATATCTAATCCCATCATATCTCCTGGCATGGCGTCTGCTCCTACATTGGACACTTCTATTTGTGCATCAATAGGATTGGGGAAGGCTTTCGCTGCTACAGTATCTACTGGAAGTAATAATTTTTTGCCAAGTTTCTCTGCCTTTGCAATCATCTCCTTACAATAATCCAGCTTTTCGTTGTCCACTAAGGAAGCTCCCACCTCATAACCTTTTGCCTTTAAAAAGGTAAAGGCCATTCCTCCTCCAATAATAAGAGTATCGCATTTCTCCAGCAGGTTCGCTATAACATTTAATTTGTCAGCCACCTTTGCACCCCCAAGGATAGCCACAAAAGGCCGATTGGGATTATTAACCGCATTGCCAAGGAAATCAATCTCCTTTTGCATTAAATATCCTACAACAGATGTGTCTACATATTTTGTCACTCCCACATTGGAACAATGAGCCCTGTGAGCTGTACCAAATGCATCATTTACAAACACATCTGCTAAAGATGCCAGATCCTTGGAAAAAGCTTCCCCATTCTTTGTCTCTTCTCCTCTGTAACGGGTATTTTCAATGAGAACTACTTCTCCATCTTTCATAGCTTCCACAGCAGCTTTTGCATTGGCTCCCACCACTTCCTTATCCGCTGCAAATTTTACTTCCTGCAAAAGAAGCTCTGATAAGCGTTTTGCGACTGGAGCTAAGGATAATTCTGGCTTTGGCTCACCCTTTGGCTTTCCAAGATGGGAGCAAAGAATAACTTTTCCTCCATCTCCAATCAATTTTTTAATTGTAGGCAGTGCGGCTACAAGACGATTTTCATCTGTTATTTTTCCCTCTTTTAAAGGTACATTAAAATCACATCTACATAAAACTCGTTTGCCTTTTACTTGAATATCATCTACTGATTTTTTATTTAACATTGCAATTCCTCCATATTTTCCTGTAAAAAAAGCAAGGGTGTTCCTGCACACTTAGGCATTCACTGTTTTCCTCTTAAATAAAGAGGTTCTCCCAAGAGTTATTTTTGAACAGAAAATTCCTCTCCTATTTCCTATCTAAATAAATTTAGGTCCGGCCCAACAAGGCCGGACCTTTTAAGATCATACAAACTTTATCCCAATTCTGCGAAGTATTTTATTGTGCGAACCATCTGGCTTGTATAGCTGTTCTCGTTATCATACCAGGAAACTACCTGAACTTGTGTGTCTCCATTTTCCATTGGAGATACCATTGTCTGAGTAGCATCAAACAAAGAACCATATGTGATGCCCACAATGTCGGAGGATACTAATTCTTCTTCTGTATATCCATAAGATTCTGTAGCTGCTGCCTTCATCGCATCATTTATCTGATCTTTTGTCACTTTTCCTTCTACAACGGCTACTAAAATTGTTGTGGAACCTGTAGGTGTAGGCACTCTCTGAGCAGAACCGATTAATTTTCCATTTAATTCGGGGATAACTAAACCAATTGCCTTTGCAGCTCCTGTGGAGTTTGGAACAATGGAACAAGCAGCTGCCCTTGCTCTTCTCAAATCACCCTTAGGATGAGGGCCGTCAAGAGTCATCTGATCTCCTGTATAAGCATGAACGGTTGTCATAATACCACTTTTAATAGAAGCTAAATTATTCAATGCTTTTGCCATAGGAGCCAAGCAGTTTGTCGTACAGGATGCAGCTGAGATTACTGTATCATCTTTTGTCAATGTTGTGTGATTTACATTGTAAACAATAGTAGGAAGATCATTTCCTGCTGGAGCGGATATAACTACTTTCTTAGCGCCTGCTGTAATATGAGCGGAAGCTTTTTCCTTGGATGTAAAAAAGCCTGTACACTCCAATACTACATCTACCCCTAAATCTCCCCAAGGAAGATCTTTTGGATCTTTTTGTGCATAAATTTTGATCTCTTTTCCATCTACTGTAATAGAGTCATCACTAGCTGTTACTTTATCGGCCAACGCATATCTACCCTGAGCAGAATCATATTTTAACAAATGCGCAAGCATTTTTGGATTTGTCAAGTCATTGACTGCAACAACCTCATATCCTTCTGCTCCGAACATCTGCCTGAATGCAAGGCGTCCAATACGTCCAAAACCATTAATTGCTACTTTTACTGCCATTTTAAATTCCTCCTAAAAGTTAATTTGGTACTTGGTATGAGTTTCCCCATAAACAATAGTTTGTTAAATTTTTATTTAACATTTATATTTTAACGAATTTATCCAAAAAATACAAGTCTCTTTTTGAAAAATATTTGCCAGAAAACTGGGATTTCTAAAAGTAGACTTTTTTTTCTTCTTCCCTTATAATTTAGTTCATATCAAAAACAAAACAATCGAAAGGAATGATTATTTATTATGATTCAGGCAGATTTTCATCTCCACTCTCATTTTTCCCAAGACAGCCTTGCCCCTATGGAAGAAATGATAAAAAAAGGCCTGTCCTTAGGCCTGCACACCATGTGTTTTACAGAACATATGGATTTTGATTATGTGAAAACAACAGAAACGACCCCTTCTTTTTCTTTAGATACACCATCTTATTATAACTGCTTCTTAGACTTAAAAAAACAATACAAAGGACATATTTGCCTTTTATTCGGCGTGGAACTGGGACTTCAGCCCCATATCTTATCTGCCTGCTCTGCTTATGCAAAACAGTATCCCTTTGATTTTATTATTGCCTCTTCCCATCTAGCAAACCGAAGGGATCCCTATTATCCTCAATATTTCCAAGGACGTAGGGAAGAAGAAGGATATTTGGATTATTTTCATTCCATTTTTGAAAACATATCTTCCTTTGACGACTTTCAAGTATATGGGCATTTAGATTATGTCATCCGCTATGGTCCTTATAAAAATCAGTTCTTTTCCTTTGAAAAATATCAAGATATCCTTGAACCAATCTTAAAATCACTTATAGAGAAAGGAAAAGGAATAGAATTGAATACGTCTGGTTTTAAGTATGGCCTTTTCCAGCCTCATCCCCAAATAGATATTTTAAAACACTATAGAGAGCTTGGAGGGGAAATCATTACTATTGGTTCTGATGGACATAAACCTGAAGAAATCGCTAACCACTTTTCCACTGCAAAAGAGATTCTCATCCAATGTGGGTTTACTTATTATACCATTTTTAAAAACCAGCATCCAGAATTTCTTCCTCTTTAAATATTCCATCTCTTTTTAGCAGGGAAGTTTTCTGTTATTCTATGGTTCCTCCTAAAAACAGGCAGTCTCCATCATAAAAAGCTACAGCCTGTCCTGGGGTTACCGCCCTGACTGGCTCCTCAAACGTACATTTCAGCTTCCCATTCCCAAAGGGGCTGACACGACAGTAAGCTCCTTGATGACTATAGCGGATTTTAGCAAGCAGACGCTTTCCATCTTCCACATGGGTGGCTGCCATATAATTCAAATCCCCTGCAATAAGCCTGTCTGTCCATACGTCTTTGGCCTCTCCAACCACTACCTCGTTGCTCTTAGCCTTAATTGCCGTAACGAAGACTGGCTTTCCAAGAGATAGATTCAAACCCTTCCTCTGACCAATAGTATAGTGGGTAATCCCCTTATGTCTTCCAAGAATTTTCCCATCCACTCCAACAAAATTCCCAGGAGGAGGCACCTCCTTTTTTGCATGTTCGTCAATAAAACGGGCATAATCCTGATCTGGGATAAAACAGATTTCTTGACTGTCCCTTTTCCTGGCAACAGGAAGTCCTGCTTTTACCCCAATAGCCCTTACTTCATCCTTTGTATATTCTCCTATTGGCATTAATGTATGGGCTAGTTGTTCTTGGCTTAAGTGGCAGAGGGCATATGTCTGATCTTTGTTTAAGGCAGCAGAAGTTTGTAATGTATACCTGCCATTTTCAAGCCTCTTAACTCTTGCATAATGGCCTGTGGCTATATAATCTGCCCCAATATCTCTACTTCTTTTTAAGAGAGATTCCCACTTAATATAACGGTTACATGCATTGCATGGATTGGGGGTTCTCCCTCTTACATACTCGTCGATAAAATAGGAGATAACCTTTTCTTTAAATTCACTTCTAAAATTCATGACATAATAGGGAATATCTATTAACTGGGCTACCCTTCTTGCATCCTCAATAGCCGAAAGTCCGCAGCACCCACCATTTTCTTCTTTTATATGCCATTCTTCTTCCTGCCAGATCTGCATCGTTACTCCAATGACCTCATACCCCTCTTCTTTGAGGAGGTAAGCTGCCACGGAGGAATCTACTCCTCCTGACATTCCCACCACAACTTTTTCTTTCATTTTCCCAATCCTAGTATTCTTCCTCTTCTTCCTCTTCGTGAATGTCGGATTTTGGTTTTTCTAAACCATCAATAGTAATCCCATTTTTTTCTGCATAGTCCCACAAAGCCGCATGAATTGCCTCTTCTGCTAAAAGAGAGCAGTGAACTTTCACTGGTGGAAGTCCATCTAGGGCTTCCATTACCGCCTTGTTTGTTACTTCCATTGCCTCTTTTATCGTCTTTCCTTTCACCAGCTCTGTCGCCATACTGCTTGTGGCCACTGCCGCCCCACATCCAAAAGTTTTGAACTTACAATCCCGAATTCTTTGATTCTCATCTATGTCTAAATAAATTCTCATTATATCCCCGCATTTTGCATTTCCTACTGTTCCAATGCCGCTTGGTGATTCTAATTCTCCTACATTTCTTGGATTTGAGAAATGATCCATTACTTTTTCACTGTACATTTTCTTTCCTTCCTTTCCTTAGCCTCTTTTCATAAAATCTTCATATAAGGGGGACATGGATCTTAATTTTTCTACAATCCCCTTTAATGTATCTACCGTAAAATCTATTTCTTTTTTTGTGTTCTCTTCTGATAAGGTAAGTCTCAAAGATCCATGGGCAATCTCATGGGGCAAACCAATCGCTAAAAGCACATGAGATGGATCTAAAGATCCAGATGTACAGGCCGATCCGCTGGACGCACAAATTCCTTCCATATCAAGCATAATGAGAAGAGATTCTCCTTCAATAAATTGAAAACTGAAATTTACATTGTTTGGAAGTCTTTTTGCCCCATCTCCATTTAATCTAGTATAGGGAATTTCTTTCAACACTCTGTCAATAAGATAATCTCTTAACTCCATTTCCTTTGTTGTGTTCTCTTTCATTTTTGCAAAAGCCATCTTAACAGCTTTTCCCAACCCTACAATTCCTGGAACGTTTTCTGTTCCAGCTCGTCTTGCCCTCTCTTGTCCACCACCATGAATGAGAGACCGAATCTTAACGCCTTTACGTATATAAAGAAATCCAATTCCTTTTGGTCCTTTTAATTTATGTCCGCTGGCGCTTAACATATCAATGTTATAGTCATCTACAAGAAAAGGAATATGGCCAAATGCCTGGACGGCGTCTGTGTGAAATAAAATCCCGTGCTCCTTTGCCAATGCCCCAATTTCTTTAATAGGCTGAATCGTTCCTATCTCATTATTTGCGAACATAATAGTAATTAATATTGTATCTTTTCGTATGGCCTTTTTTAATTTTTCTAAATCTACAATTCCTTTCTCATCAGAATCTACATAAGTAACTTCATACCCCTTTTTCTCTAATGCCTCACACGTATGAAGAACTGCATGATGTTCTATTTTCGAGGTAATAATATGCTTTCCCTTATCTTTATATGCTTCGGCTGCTTCCTTGATAGCCCAATTGTCCGCCTCAGACCCCCCTGCTGTAAAGTATATTTCATTAGACTTAGCTCCTAAAGCTTGTGCAATCTGCTCTCTGCTTTCTGTAATAGCCTTTTTGCTCATTGAAGCCAGCTCGTATACACTGCTGGGATTTCCATAATATTCTGTAAAATATGGAAGCATGGCCTCTACAACTTCTGGAGCTGTCTTTGTCGTAGCTGCGTTATCCAAATATATGATCTTTTTCATTATACAAATCAAACTCCTTTCCATAATCTGGATTTCCATCCAACTATGAAATTTCTATTTCCTAGTAATCCACTTCGAATTTATCAATTTAAATAATAGCACTCCCTTTTCGTTCTGTCAATAAACCTTTTTGAATATACTTACTTAACAAATTATTTCCGGGAAACGAATGTGTATGAAAAAAATAAACGCATTGATACAAGGAACTTTCTATCTCACCTTAGCTGGCTTTTTAAGCCGGATTATTGGATTCTTCTATAGAATATTCCTATCTCAGAAAATGGGTGCAGAAGGAATGGGCATTTACCAATTAATCTTTCCTGTTTTTTCCTTGGCATTCGCCCTTTCTGCTGCCGGCATCCAAACAGCCATCTCGAAATTCGTGGCAAAATATCACTCCATCCATTACGAAAAGGCCCAAAGAGATGTTTTAACAGTCGGCCTTTTTCTATCTATCTGTCTTTCCTTTTGCTGTACTTTTTTTCTTTATGAAAATGCCCAGTGGATAGCAGACTGCATTATTTCAGAACCTAGATGCGCTCCCCTTATCCGTATTTTAGCCTGGTCTGTACCTCTTGAAGCAGTCCACGCCTGCATTAACGGCTACTACTATGGACAGAAAAAAGCAGGAGTGCCTGCTCTCACCCAGCTAGTAGAACAAAGTATCCGAGTGCTCTCTGTCTTATTCTTTTATGAGATGATTATTTCCTCAGGAAAAGAGCCAAATTTAAATATTACTGTTTTGGGTATTGTATTTGGAGAAGGAGCTGCCATGATATTTTCTCTCACTGCCCTCTGGTTTCTTCTGAGAAAAGAGCAAAACCTTCTTTCTCATAAGCCTTTGTCCAAGGCTTTTCTGCCCATCTCTCATGTAAGACATATGATAGATATTATTAGCCTGTCCACCCCCCTTTCTGCTAATAGAGTCATTATCAACCTTCTGGGCAGTGCAGAAGCGATCCTTATCCCTATTCAGCTTAAAGCATATGGCATGGCTTCCTCTGACGCCTTAAGTGTATATGGAGTGCTCACTGGCATGGCTCTTCCTATTATACTTTTTCCTTCTGCCATAACAAACTCTTTATCGGTTATCTTACTGCCTGTTATCTCAGAGGAAGAAGCAAAAGGAAACTTACATAATATTCATAAAGCTGTCCGCAAAACCATTTATTATTGTTCCTTCTTAGGCATTGCCTGTACGGCATGTTTTATAGTTACAGGCAGCTTTCTTGGCAACACTCTCTTCCATACCCCATTGGCAGGACGCTTTATTATAACACTTAGTTTTATTTGTCCCTTTTTATATTTATCTACTACGTTAAATAGTATCCTCCATGGATTAGGAAGAATGACCTTGACCTTTTTCTTTAGTTTAACAGGCATTGGCATCCGCCTTCTTTTTACTTTAATCCTTGTTCCTCATTTTGGGATTACTGGCTACTTATGGGGACTTCTCCTCTCCCAGCTCGCTGTTACTTTTTTAAGCCTTCTTGCGCTAAGAAAATATATATATTATAATAATTCTATCTGAGAAAGAATAGAAAATGCAAAGATAAACAGGAGATATGTATGAGTTTTGAATACTTAAAAAAATTACCCTCTCCCGAGGAAATACGAAAACAATATCCCATCACAAAGACACTGGCAGAAAAAAAAGCAAAAAGGGATCAGGAAATCCGTCATATTATTACTGGACAGTCCCAAAAATTTTTAGTTATTATCGGCCCTTGCTCCGCAGACAATGAGGATGCTGTCTGCGACTATATTTGCCGACTGGCCCGTGTACAGGAAAAGGTGAAAGACAAATTACTCCTTATTCCAAGAATTTATACAAATAAGCCTCGGACTACAGGGAATGGATATAAAGGAATTGTCCACCAGCCAGATCCAGAAAAAAAACCAGATCTTCTTCAAGGCTTAATTGCAATGCGCAAAATGCATATACGGGCCATGGATGAGTCTGGTTTGACTGCTGCCGATGAAATGCTTTATCCAGATAACTGGGATTATGTTGCAGATATACTTTCTTATGTTGCTATTGGCGCCCGCTCTGTAGAAGATCAGCAGCATCGCATGACTGTAAGTGGCTTTGACCTTCCCAGTGGAATGAAAAATCCAACGAGTGGTGATTTATCTGTGATGCTCAATTCTGTGGCAGCTGCCCAGCAGCCTCACCGTTTTACCCATCGGATGTATGAAGTTCAAACTCAAGGCAATGAACTGGCTCATACTATTTTACGAGGAGCTGTAGACCAACATGGTACTGCCATCCCTAATTATCATTATGAAGATTTAATGCGCCTTCTTTATATGTATAGCCAGCGGGATCTCATGTATCCTGCTGTTATTATTGATTCTAATCATTCTAATTCTAATAAACAATATGAAGAACAGCCCCGTATTGTAAAAGAAGTGCTTCATAGCCGCAAAGTAAATCCCGATTTGCACAAACTTGTGAAAGGAGTCATGATTGAAAGTTATATTGAATCTGGATGCCAAAAAGTGGGAGAACACATTTATGGAAAATCCATTACCGATCCCTGCCTTGGTTGGGAGGAGTCTGAGCAACTAATTTATGAGATTGCTGATTTTTAAATTCCTCTTAAATCTGTTATTTTATGAAAAAACTGTTATTTTTTCAGACTTTTAGCCGATATAATAAATAACAGGAAACAATGCACACCAAAAAAGGAGTGATTACCGCAAAAGGGCGAATAGACAGTATTCAACATATTCACAAAATTCCTTCCCTCTCCGTTATGACAATTCCCTATTTATACCGCTTCAAAAAAGAAGAGGGGCATAAAAAGCAGCAAGACACTTCTAAACATTCCAGTTTTGGCACTATTTTGGCCAAGGAAACAGAGACTGAGAAATCTGGGAGCCAATTAGAAGATTGTGCTGGGACTTATGATATCAGCGCTGTGTATACATTGTATGGAGTAGGAAGACATTACGACTGGCATATTTGACAATACTTTTTATTCTATCTAGAATAAAAAAGCTGCCCCTTAACGAACAAAAGTTTGTTAAGGGGCAGCTCTTTTTACTTTGCCTTGTGCTTCCTTAAGTACGGGGATGAGCCCTTGCATATACTTCCTTTATTCTACTATGATTCATATTTGCATAAACCTGGGTTGTGGAAATGTCTGAATGACCTAACATCTCCTGTACACTTCTCAAGTCCGCTCCATTTTCCACTAAATGGGCTGCAAAAGAATGACGCAAAGTATGGGGTGTAATATCAGCGGTAATTCCTGCTTTTTTTGCATAATTTTTAATAATTTTCCAAAATCCCTGACGGCTCATAGGTTTTCCAGAACAATTGGTAAATAATACATTCGTTCCCTTACCAGAGGAGAGAGCTTGCCTTGACTGTTCTAAATACCGAACTAAAGCCTCCTTTGCTTTCCCCCCAAAAGGTATCGTCCTTTCTTTATTTGAATCTCTACATATAATATATCCCATAGGTAAATTCACATCTACCTCTTTCAGAGAAATAAGTTCCGTCACCCGAATGCCTGTTGCATAAAGTAATTCCAACATTGCCTTATCTCTCATTTCCTTTGGTGAATTTCCACCTGGCTGCTCCAATAGTCGAACAACTTCCTCCATGGTAAGAATTTCTGGGGGACGCCTTACAATCTTTGGAGGCTTTAACATTTCTGTCAAATCTCCCTCCACCTTTCCTTCTTTCCATAAATAATGAAAAAAAGCTTTCATTGACGCAATATTTCTAGAAATAGTAGCCGCTGCAAACTGTTTTTTCTCTAAATACAAAATATAAGAATTTAGCGTGGTGGGTGTTACCTTTTCAATACCTTGAATGCCCTGTTCCTCCAAAAAACCCTTTAGTTTTGCCAAGTCTCTTTTATATGACATTTCTGTATTGGCAGACATACGCTTCACATTATGTAAATAAACAATAAAACCTAAAATCTCCTCTTCCATGTCATAGAAACCTTTCCCTTAAAAAAATGTGCTGTCACTTTTTCTCAATCTAACTCTTATTATAATAATAAACAGTGATAAAAGCAATTGGAAATTTCCTATATTTTTAAGGCTTTCCCGGCTTTTTTATAAAATACACAAGATGTCGGAGCTTGTATTTTTTCTTCACTATATATTGTAAAAAAAATTTAAAAAATTTTGATCACCTGCTTTAATAAAAGGGGGTTTATATAAGCTTCTAAGAAAATGCCAGCTATGACAAGAAATACATAGACAAGAAATACAAGTATATAACGGAGAATCTGCTGACTTTTTTTCCCATATATAATTTCTGTGCCTAAATGAGGATAATATAAATATGCGCACATTTTATGACTCCATTTACATCCCCAAAAAAAAGCAGGAAAATAAAATAAAAAATGGGGAATCATAGAAACAACACATAAAATAATTCCACCTATTCCTAAATGAATCACAGCCATTGTTAAAAGACACCCAAGGGAAAATCCATACCATAATAGGAATCCCCCTATCACAAAAAATCCGAACATAGTCAAACCAAAAACTCCCAAATAAAAAAGAGGAAGGCAGCGTTTTGGAAGACAATAAAAAAATAACTTTTCTGGGTCAATAGTTGTATATCGAAATTGTTCTAACATATATCTGCTCATAAACCCTACTTTTGATACAGAGCCCAGTCCAGCAAAATTCATAAAAAAAATTCCCAAGCAGAACCCTGCAAGAAAAATAAGGAGCCATCTACGGCTTAAAGATGTCTCCTTGCCAAATGGAATCACTTTCAAAAAACACCTCGTCTTTGACTCTTCTTAATATATATATGTACAAAGACAGACGTCCATGCTAACAAAACTTATAGGCATAGGCAAACAAGGCGGCCATTGTTTTGGAATCCTCTATCTCTCCCATATAAATTTTTTTAATTAAATTTTCCACTGTTTCAATGACCACATCAATAAATTCATCTTCATCTAATTTTTGTTCTACTTTTCTTAAATGTCTTACAAGATAAATATCTATTTTTTCGTTGCAAAATGCAGGGGCAGAACAAAATTTTAACAATAGCTCCGCCTTATCCCCCCGGTATCCAGTCTCTTCTTCCAATTCCCTAAGAGCTGCCTTGTCCGTTGGCTCTCCAATATAGGAAAGACCCCCAGCAGGTATTTCTAATGTCATTCTCTCTATAGAGTTTCTATATTGACTTACTAAAATAACTCTCCCATCCTCCAATACTGGAAGAACAGCTGCTGCCCCCATATGCTCTACATGATCATAATACACTTTTCGTTTGTCTGGTAAAATTAGTTCATCCTCATATAATTGATAAACATGCCCTTTTCCTACCATTCTTCTTCCAATACGCTGAAATTTTTTATTCTCTCCCATCTTCTCCTCCTATGCCCTTTTCTTTTCATCATCCTTTATTCAAAAAAAAAGAGAGTGACTCATTGATTGTCTACTCTCTCTTATCTTTTTATTCCTTTTACTTTATACATTGGACTTACCTCATTTTCTGTCCTTATTTACTATTATCTTTTGTACTTTTAGGATTTTTCCTTTGTGTCTTACTATAAAAGCACTTTTGCCTTTATAGTCTTCCTATCCTTTTGCAATTTTAATCTAAGTTTCTTTTGTAGTTTAAGGTATATTTTCCAAAAATTATTTTTAGTAAACAATACCTTTCTTTTCCCACGTATATTCTTCTTCATTTCTTATGAAGTGTTCCTCTAACGAATAACATTATTATAAAATATGAATGAGTCATTGTCAATGTTTTTTGTAATATTTTATGTTTTTTTGTCAATAGACAAACGATATAGAACCGTACAAAAGAATTTCCTGTCTTATACTTATGTAAAAATAAATAGGACTATATATTTATTCCCAAAAATGCTATACTATGATCAACCATTTCCTAAAAGTATACTTGTACAAATGGAGGATGACAATGACACCAAAACAACAAGCTTATGAAGCTCTTAGCCACACATTGATAAAGGAGCTGGAAAAACGGAATATGAAGGCAGAATACTTTCCTTCCAAAGAAGACTGCCTTAACAGGATACTAAATCTCATTCCCACTGGAAGTATCGTCTCCAATGGAGGTAGCTCCACTTTGACTGAGATTGGTCTTCTAGCTGCTATTCAATCTGGAGATTATGAATATATCGACCGTTCTAGCGCTTCCACTCCAGAAGAAAAAAGAATCCTTTTTTCAAAAATTGTAATGGCAGACTATTACCTGATGAGTACCAACGCTTTAACCTTGGACGGACAGCTTATTAATATTGATGGAAACGGCAATCGGATAGCCTGCCTTGTCCAAGGCCCAGAACATGTATTTATTGTCTGTGGCATGAATAAAATTGTGTCCACAGTGGAGGAAGGAATCCATCGAACGAGAAATATTGCAGCCCCTCCCAATGTAAAAAGGCTAAAATACAATACACCCTGCTCTATGTTAGGCAGATGTGGGGACTGCCTGTCTACGGACTGCATTTGTTCCCATATCGTTATTACAAGGAGGAGCAAACATCCTGAAAGAATATGGATTTTTTTAGTTGGAGAAGAACTAGGTTATTAAAAAGGGATTCCTTATTCTTCTAGAAAACCCAAAAAGGCCAAGAAATTCTTAATAAGAATTTCTTGGCCCACCTTATTCCTAAGCTGTTGGACTGTCCACTAAGATTGCATGATTGAGAAGGTAATCTGTCCATATAGGTATATATGCAGCCTTTAAATGAATTCCATCCGCTGTGTAGTCTTTTGGCAAAAATTCATTGGTCCCGCATATAGCCTCATTTATATCTAAATAATATAATCCCATCTCTTCTGCCATCTGCTCTATGTACTTATTTCTATCCTTTATATTGACATTATTAAAAATAGGATCTGCCAAGGATTTCTCTTCATCTACGTACAAAATTCCCATAACATAAATAAGGGCTTGAGGCTGCTGTTGCCGAATGCTCTCAATAATTTCTTTATATTTTGCAATAAAGGTTTCATGAGTGCCAGTGCCCATCTCATTAATTCCTATCATCATGTATACTTTGCCAAACTGCTGTCCTGCCAGTGCTTGGGGAACTGTCATCTTCACCGCTCCTGCCTTAATATAAGGTTTGTCAAAATAAGAATAGACTTCCATTCCTTTTGCGGCGAAAAAAGAAGCATTCTCCCATCCAGAATATAGCTGCAATCCTACAATTCTGGAATCACCAATAAACACCCCGTCATTGAAGTAATCTACGTCTACTGTTGTAAATTCTTCTTTTTGTTCTGGCTCTGGCAAGATCTCCTCTTTCTGCTCATTTTCCACCTCTCCTTCTACATTGTCCTCTGCAATAACTACTTGGGGATCAGACTCTGTAGGTTTTGGATCCAAAACTATAACCGGTATATCCTCGTCTTTTTTCTCTTCGTTTTCCTTTTTCAACAGTTCTGAAGGTTTAAAATAAGCGCCTGTTTTCCATTTGTGAAGTACTACTGCCACTGGAAGATTTTCACTCAATGTTTTCTCATATTCTTCCTGAAAATTCCCTCCTGCTCTGGAAATCTCACCTGCCAGCATTCCAAAATTGGAAGATGTACCAGCAGACATGAGGCTAAGTTCTTCTGTCTTTTCGATTTTTGTATCCCATAACCCTGCCATTGTCAAAATGGCAAAGCTCATTAGCAATGCTGTAAATAAAGGACATTTTTTCCATTCTTTCATGTATTTGTCTTCGCTCCTCTTACGTAATTCCCTAAAAGCGGAAATACAAGAATGGGTTGTAGGCAGTATCTACCAGAAAATAAATAGATGCCCAAAACAGAAGAAAGACTGCTGAAATTCCTATCCATTTGTCCTTCTGTTTCTCGTACCATTTCCGCAGAATGGGGGTTGAAAATATAATTCCCATTACAAGTAATAAACCATAGTTTCTTATATAATATATCCAATCGCTCCCTCCTGTCAATGAAAATAATGTCGAAAAGTAGTTTTTCATATCCTTAAAATCTGTTAGGGCAAAAATAATCCAGCCAAGTCCAATAATAAGCAAAGCATATACTCTTGATGCTATATTACTCCTGTCTAACCATTTTTTTAAATATAGCTTTTCTAGGGAAATAAATATATAAAAGTAAACGCCCCATAGTACAAAATTCCAGCTGGCTCCATGCCACAGTCCAGTAACACTCCACACAACTAATAAGTTCATATACGTCCTTGTTCTGCCTTTGCGATTTCCTCCTAAAGGAACATAGAGATATTCCCGAAACCAGGCTCCTAATGTAATATGCCATCTTCTCCAAAATTCTGTGGCAGAACGGGAAATATAAGGATAATCGAAATTTTGAGGCAGCTGAAAACCTAACATTTTCCCCAGTCCTACAGCCATCTTTGAATAACCAAAAAAATCAAAATATATTTGCAGTGTAAAGGCAAGGACACCAAGCCAGGCAGCAAGTGTGGATATACCCTGATACCCTGCCTGCTCCAGTTCACTCCATAAATATCCAATCTGATTAGCAAGAAGCACTTTTGAAGCCAAACCTATGGAAAATTCCTTAAGTCCTTCCTCAAAATTTTCTATACAGTACTTCCTTTTTCTCATCTGCGTCTCAACATCTTTGTAAATAACAATAGGACCTGCAATTAACTGGGGAAACATACATAAATACGTGCCAAGTCGTATAATAGAAGTTTCTGCTTGTATAGAACCCTTATATACATCTATGACATAAGATAAGATTTGGAATGTATAAAAGCTTATGCCAAGGGGTAAATCCATTTCTAATGTTGGCAGCCGTCTGCCTGTGGCAACACTTATCATATCTATAAAAAAACCAGCGTATTTAAACAAAAAGAGCATGCCAATATTATATAAAACTGCCCCCATAAGACAGGCTAATTTCTTCTTTGATTCCCAATATTTTTCTATTCCTTTTCCTAGACAAAAATTTATAAAAATCGATAGAAGAATTAATATTAAATAGCGCGGCTCCCCCCAGGCATAGAAGATCAAACTCCCTATAAGCAAAATAAGATTTCTAAGATGAATGGGAGCAATATAATAAATAAGATAAAAAATTATCATAAACCGAAAGATAAATAATAAACTGCTAAATACCATTTTCCCAATTCCAATCTCTTTCTAGGATTCATTCCGAATAGCTGCCAAGGGGCTAAGTCGCATAGCCCTTAAAGCTGGAAAAAATCCAGCAATCATTCCTACTAAAACAGCGAAAGCAAGCCCTGTGCCTGATAACCATAGTGGAATATAAGATGTTGACATCATTGTTCCATAAGACTGACTGGATACCCCATTGATGGCTGCTGAAATCCCATAACTGATTCCAATTCCTATGGCCCCTCCAATAAATCCAATGTATCCTGCTTCTAATAAAAACATGGTTCTTATATTTCCCAGACCACAGCCTAACACTTTAATAATGCCTATTTCCTTTGTCCTTTCATAAATTGACATCATCATTGTATTTGTTATTCCAATGGCGGCTACAAACAAAGAAACTGCCCCAATGCCTCCTAGCACTGCCTGCGTTGAACGGGCTTGGCTCTGCATGGATTCAATCCATTCTGAATTGCTGTCTGCCTGATATCCCAAATCTCGAATCATCGTCTGAACCGTTTTCATATTGTCCATATGGTCTACTTCCACAAAGGCGCTATTGTAAAAAATTTCCTTGTATGGTTTTCCCTGTCCCCTTGTTGGCTGTCCAGGAATTACTCTGTTTTTAAATTCTTTCTTTAACAAAGATTTCAAAACTTCTAAATCGCAAAAAACATTGTATGCATTTTGCCCATAATCATCAGGGCCTCCTGCCAACACTCCACATCCATTGAGCATATACTTTTTGGGAGGTTTCACTTTTTCAGTAGCTCCATTTCCTTCCTCTGGGCCTTTCTTACTATTGCTATCCATGGATTGATAATAGGCATCTGTGTCAAAAATAACAAAAAGAGGTTTCTTCATCAAATCCACATCTGGCACAATACCCGTCTGCCAATAGCGCTGGTTAGAATTTGGCTTATAAAATTCGTAGAGAACTTGATTTCCAAACAATAATTCCAAAGGCTGATCCGACTGAGGCAGACGTCCTTCCCCCAGTTCCAGCTTCATTCCTTTCATTGCCTCTGCATCCATCCCTCTTATTGTCAAAGAATTTTCGTAAGCTCCCTGTTTTATCAAAGCATAAATTTCCAACACTGGAGACACTGTTTTTACATGCTCCAGGCTCTTTAGAACTTTGATTGCCTCATCATCTACTCGTTTCTCCTCATTCCCAGAGCTTTCCCCTTCGCTGTACACGACCATTCCACCACCGTTAGAAACTGCCACTTCATTGCCATACCCTGCCCGCACAGTAATCGTTGTCAGTCCTCCATATCGTTCAATATCTTCTAAAGTCGCTTTATTTAATCCAAGCCCTAGGGATATCATGACAACAATGGATGCTGTTCCTATGACAACTCCAAGAATCGTTAGAAATGTCCTCACCTTTCTCTTCCATAAATTGTTACTGCTCATACGAAGCAAATCCATTATTCCCATTTATTTTCCCTCGTCTTCCAGCTCCTCTTCCAACAGCTTAAGTTCCATTGCCTTTTTCTTCTTTTTACGTATTGTAACCCATGAGGCAATCCCCCCTAAGAGAATGACTCCTCCTACAATTCCTCTCGTTATCCATGGGTTCATACCTGTCTCCTCTTCCCCGTCCATTCCTTCCATATCCTCTTCCCCAAACTCTTCCTCCATGATAGGCTGGGTGACAAAGAGCTCTATTTCCTCCTTTCTCGTATATACTTTGCTTGTTTCATCTTCATAAGATATAATGACATCTACCTTTCCTTCATCTACTGTCTCCTGGGCCCCTGTCAGCATGACATCTACATTTCCTGTAGCTCCAGATTCCAAATTTCCTACAAAGGCATCTCCTCCTGTAATAGAGTCTGCCTGAAACTTTACTTGTATATTATATAGTTTTGTTTTGCCTGTGTTATAAATGCTGAACATGACATTGGACTCACTCCCCACATCAATGCTTGATGGCATTATTTCTGGAGTACTCGTCTCAAACTTCATCTCTTGTTTAACAGGAATAGACACATTGGCCGCCCCTTCAAAAGGGTTTGCATCAGAATCTTCATACTTCATCTTTACCTCTAGCACATAGGGCTTTTGGGCCAGATCTGCCCTGGCAGCCATTTCAATAGAGATATCCGTCATCCCTCCAGGGGCAAGGGACTCCACAAAAACTGTGCTCGATCCAGAGACAGGCAAAAAAGCATAATATGTTGTATCCTGCTCCTTTCCTTCCACTGCTGCCACTAAGTCAATCTCTACATTCATGACAGAAGTCTTCCTGGAAGTATTTAGAATATGAAGTGTTAAAGTGAAAGTGTTCCCTGCATAAACCTCCTCTGGATCTGTTTCAAATCCAGTGACAATAAGGCGGGGAGTGGAAACTTTTTTATTTTCCTCATCCGTACCATTTATGTCTCCTGAACCTGGCTTTCCAACAGCCAATACATATGTGGAAATGGTTACTTCCTCCTGCTCACAAGCATCATTGGTAAATTGAATTTGATAATCAATTTTATAGTATCCGTTCTTTACATCTGTCCTTGTTCGAAAAGTCCAAAACAAATCTTTTGTTCTATCCGTTATATTCATACTACTGTTCTCCCCCATAAGCCGGTCAAACTTTAAACTATAACCAGTCAAATCAATTTCAAAGGGGAACTCCTCTGTCTTTGTAGAGATAACTGGAGTCACAACAACATCTCTCATATCCGACTTTCCCATATTTACAATGGGCAAAGTTATAATGACTGCCTCCCCATAATTTGCCACTGGGGTTACCCAATTGCTTCCTACCACAACATAGCTGCTAGTAGAGCTAGGAACGGAATTATCAGATGCACTCTCTGTATCGTCCACCACTTCGTCTGCCCAGATTGGCTGGCAAACTGGCAAGGTTCCTATCCAACACATGAACAGCAAAAAAAACTTTGCGATGCCTTTTTTCCACATTTTCTTTACTCCTCTGCTTTTTCTTCTGTCTCTTGTTCTTTCCATTTTTCTTCTACTTTTATTAACTTGCCGTCTTTAATATGAAAAATTCTATCGGCTATTTGGGCCAGACTATTGTCATGGGTAACCATAACTAAGGTCTGATTTTGCTCCCGTATAATTTTTCGCATCAGCTCCATTACTTCTGCAGAAGTGTTGGAATCTAAATTACCTGTAGGTTCATCGGCAAAAATAATTTGAGGCTGTACAACCAAAGCTCTCGCCACCCCCACTCTTTGCTGCTGTCCTCCAGACATTTGAGAAGGCTTATGTCTTTTATGCTTTTTTAGCCCTACTAAATCAAGTACCTTCTCAGCCCTCATCGTCCTTTCCTTTTTAGCCATTCCCCGAAAAGTAAGGGGCAAAGCTACGTTTTCTATTGCATCCATGGTGCCTAAAAGATTAAAAGACTGGAAAATGAACCCCACCTGCTCCCTTCTAAATTTCACAAGCTGGCTCTCGTTTAATTTTTCAATGTGATGACCTGCAATGATAATTTCTCCCTTTGTAGGTTTTTCTAAACCAGCCAGCATGTTCAAAAGCGTCGATTTCCCAGAACCTGATGTTCCCACGATAGAGCAAAATTCTCCCCTGTGAATAGTAAAATCTACCCCATTTAATGCCCTAACCCTGGTCTCTCCTACATGGTAAACTTTGTATAAATTTTTCACTTGGATAACTGGCTTTTTTTTTGCTTCCAAATAAACGCCCCTTTTTTCCTTCTTGCGACATTTTACTACAATTTTATATACGTGGCTTTTATTATAGCATACTCTCTTTCTATTCGCATATAATTTTCCAGTAATTTTCTTAAGTTTTTCTTAATCCTTTTTTCTGATATTATTGCTTAATTCTTTTGTAATATCCATGTAATTTCCTACATTTTTTTGTAATATTTTGCAATCTTTTTCCTCCATTATTTACCTCTCTTTCATGTATATGTTCCTCTTTATAAAAAGGTGTACCTTTCCCCATTAGGATTTTTTTATAGAAAATTTCAGAGGAACTTTTCATCAAAGAAAAAAGAACATAGTCAGCGCAACATACGCTAACCATGTTCCCTATATAGGAGTACATCCTATAAATACTACTCCTCTGATTCTTTACTCTCTTCTTCCTTATTCTCTTCCTCTTTTTTTAAAGCTTCTTCCCTTTCCATTTCCATTAATTTCTCTTTTAAATGCTCTCTCTCTTCCTTAGACAGCTTGTCCAAATTCCCGCTTAAATCAATATATTCCTTTGTTATATTGATACTTACATGCTCCTTAACTTTTTCTTTGGCGTTCTTTTTCAACTCCTCATGAAAAGCTCTTCCCTCTTCTACAGTCAGCTCTCCCTTTTTCACCAAGGAATCAACTAAATCTTTTGTTGCGTCTGCTGTAGCAGCCATTGCCCCTATTCCAGCCAAAAAAACTTTCTTTAATCCATCTCCTAAATCCATAGCAATCATCCTTTCTTTCCATAGAACTCATGTACTTTTTCAGTATAACGTATCTTATGAAAAAATACAACTGCTTTACCACTTATCTATGATACAACCTAAAAAGGCACTTCCTAGTCTTCCTCCTTAAATAGTCTGCATAGATGTATATTACATATATGTAGACTAATACATTTGCCTATTCTTTATATTCTTCCTTTAGCTCTGTTAGCTCCTCATAAGGAATGGTAAATTCTATCTCTCCTGCCGCATAAGGCGCCAGCATATAAGGGTTGCTTATAATCTCTATACCCCTATCTGAAAAATACCAAAACCCACCTTCCAAAATAGTTTTTATAGACTTCTCATACTCTGGGAAAAAATTTTCTTCTCCTCGTTCCTTAATCTGGCCTATGATGTGTTGTTCCATATGGGAAATAGCTGCTTCCTTATTTTTAAAAATTTTATCCAGTGTCAGCCTTTCTCCTGTAGAAAGCTCAAAAACATCAGCGGTTGTTCCATAATTGGGGTGAGCTCCCCCTAAATATTCATAATTTCCTGATAAAATACTGATAAGCTTCCCATTGGAATAGGCAGTGGAATAGCTTCTCTCTATCATATAGCCATTCCATCCTTCTTCTGCCATCCCCTCCTCCTTTGCATAAGTATATCCATCTTTTGCCATAGACAGGGCCATATTTACATGTGTCTGAAATTCTTCCTTTTCCTTAACATAATAATCATTTATTTTCTTTGCTGCCTCTTCTTTTCCTTTTATTGTGATGGATGGAAAAATTTCTTTTACAGAAAGAAGGGATACGCCATCCTCTCCCTTTTCATCCCGCAGTTCTTCTGTATATACGACTTCGACCCCTTCCCCTTGAGTCTCTTTCGTTTCCTGCCCTTCTTCTAATGATCCATTGATCTCTTCTTTTAGTGGAGGATCTTCTCCATTCTCCTCTTCCCCTACGTTCTTTTCCTCCTCTATTTTAGAACTGTTGCCCGCTGGAAAGCTCTCTTGTGGCTTGCTTGTGCATCCTGCTGTACTGATAGCGCAACTTAGCCCAAAAGCTGTTAATATTATCCTTCTCTTCTCCATGCATTACACCCTTTTCTTTTCAATAAATGTATTCTTTCATTCTGATATATTGCCTTTTTATACAATTTGAGCGCCAAAAGGCATCAAGGACAGCTTTGCAATTTTAAAACATTGTAAGCCAAAAGGAATGCCAATAATAGTCATACATAAAAACAGTCCAATTACAAGAGCCTCCATAGCAAGAAACAGTCCACTTATTACAAGCCATAATATATTTGCTAGAAAAGAAGCTGTCCCTCCTCCATACTTGATCTCTTTTCCAAAAGGAAAAAAGGCAAGGGAAGCCAGTTTAAAACACTGCAATCCAATAGGCAGGCCAATAATGGTAATACTCCAAATGCATCCTGCAACTACCCACGAAATTCCCATCCATATTCCTCCCAGACAAAACCATAGTGCATTTCCCAAACATCCCAAGGAAAAAGCCCCCTTTCATTTCAACAATATTTTCCCCAGTAGAATCCCTGCTTTTTATTTCACTAACCGGTCTAATTCTTTTACATGCTCTGTTTTATTGGATACTTTGTGATTGGCCTTTGATGCGTATAAGTTTACTGCAGTCTGAGATTTTTTTATTGGCTGCATTGTCCCAGCCCCAGCAACACATCCTCCTGGACATGCCATACCTTCCAAAAGGTATCCGTCATATTTTCCTGCCTTTGCCATTGCTAAAAGCTTCCTGCACTCCCTAAGCCCTTCTCCATTGGCAACTTTGATCTCACGCTCAGGATATTTATCATGGATAACTCCTACTACAGAGGTAGCTACTCCCCCAGATACTGCAAAATTACGGCCATCTGTGGAAGCGTCATTCACTCCTTCTGGATCCTCTTCCATATTTTCTATATCTACATGCTTCGCATCAAATATTCCTGCCATTTCTTCAAAGGTAAGGACAAAATCTACATCACTTCGAATATCACTTCTCATTGCTTCTAATTTTTTAGCAGCGCAAGGTCCAATAAATACTACTTTGGCCTTTTTATGATATCTCTTAATAAGGCGGGCAGTCAACGTCATAGGAGTTAAAGCCATGGAAATACAATGGCTGATTTCTGGGAAAAACTTCTTTGCCATCATAGACCAGGCAGGACAGCAGGAAGTTGCCATAAACGGAAGCTTTTCTGGCACTTCTTTAACAAAGTCTTCGGCTTCCTGAGTGGCACATAAGTCTGCCCCTACTGCTACCTCAAATACATCCGCAAAGCCTAACTCCTTCATAGCAGCCCTAAGCTTTCCTGGTGTCACCTTGGGCCCAAACTGGCCCACAAAAGCTGGGGCCACTGCTGCATAGACTCGTTCTCCTGACTGTATAGCCCGAATTACCTGAAAAATCTGAGATTTATCTGCAATGGCCCCAAAGGGACAGTTTACAAGACACATTCCACAAGATACACATTTTTCGTAGTCAATGTCTGCCTTTCCATTCTCATCGGAATGAATGGCGTCTACTCCACAGGCTGCTGCACAAGGACGCTCCTGGACAATAATGGCATGATAGGCGCAAACCTCGGCACATCTTCCACATTTAATACACTTTTCCTGATCAATACGGGAACGTCCATTGCTTCTATTGATATAAATTGCGTTTGTCGGGCAAACTTCTTCACAAGGATGAGCCAGGCATCCCTGACACCCGTCTGTCACAAAAACTTTCTTCTCATAACAGGCATTACATGCAAATTTAATGACGTTGATCAAAGGAGGAGTATAATAAGTCTCAGCCCTGTCTGCCAACATAATATCATCTGAAATAGGGGCGTGATCTGCCGCGCTGCGATAAGGAAGCCCCATTGCCAGACGAAGACGCTCCCCTACAATTGCCCTTTCTAAAAAAACATCATGGCGATAATTTCCCACTTCTCCGGGAATAATCTTATATGGAAGCTCCTCTATTCTTTTATCTACTGGCCATTCTGTATGGTAAGCCATACGGGCTACCTCCCTAAAGATTCTATGCCTGATTTCCTGAATACGTGTTTCTACTCCTCTCATGCTCCATGCTCCTTCTAGTCAAATTATTTTTGTTATAAATTATGTTTATTACTCACTACTTTCATACTATCTCTTAATTCCTATAAAAATATAACCTGAATGAAAGAAAATAGCAAGCACTTCCTTTTTCTTAACTTTTTAAAAGGATAAACTTAGCATAGGAGCCTATCTTTACAATGTGAGACTTAAAATTTTTTTACTAGAAAATTTAGGCAGAATAGAAAATCCTCTCACACTTCTTTATGTATATATATTCTTGACATATGTGTTTCCCCATCTCCTTGTGCCATGGAAAAAAAATTCCACCCATACCGTTCATAAAAGGAAGTATGATCCGTCAGAAGGTATAAGGTATCTCTCCCTCTCTCTTTCATATCTTGGCATGCAAAATCCAGCATTTCTCCTGCAATGCCTTGGCAACGGTAATTTTCTTCTACGTAAACTGCGCAAATATTGGGAGATAACTCTTTTCTGTCATGAAAATCATTTTCTATAACTCCTAGTCCACCTACTATTTTCTCATTTACCATTGTAATATACCATTGTGGTATATTACTCTTGTTTTCAATACACTTTTCCATACTTTTAAGATATACTTCAACCGGAAGATTCCATTTCAAATGAAACCAATGAGCAGAAATATTTATTAAGTTCTTATATTCTTGTAGTTTTTTTATTTTATATTTCATAGAACACTCCACGCTATACATACCATTTTTTCTTCATAATATTGAATCATGATATCATCCGTTTGTACGTAATCCAACAAAGGCCCTATATGAACAAAGAATTTCCAACATGGGAATTGGAACAATCCAACGATTAAGCAGGACAAAAAAATATCTTTTTTTGCCTTCTTTCCTTGTTGAAATCTTCCGTCCCTCATCTCTCCCCAAAATAGGAATCCTTTCGTTTTTTCATAAGAAGAAAAATAATAAGTATAAATATACAATTCACTATCAAAACAACAATGCTTCCTTCTATTTTACACACTCCCCCAGACAACAAGTCATTTCCTAAAAAATCCATATGAAACAAATGGGGATAATCATCTGCTAAAGAAACGCCTCCCAAGATGACAGCTCCTATTCCATTCCATAAAAAATGTGCCACTGTCGGAGCAATAATAGAACCACAATATTCAAGGAGTATTGTCATAAGCAAGCTCATGGTAAGTACATTCATTGCTGGAATAACCCCTGCTTCCAAAGCTCCCCCATGAAGAAAAGTAAATAGGCCCGTAGTCACAATAACAGCTGGGACAATATGATACTTTTGCTTTAACATCTGGTATAAGTATCCTCTCACAAGAAGTTCTTGCATGACAGCATTGAAAAAAACTGCCAATATCCATACTGCAAGTAACGGAATATGGTTCTTTCCATTTATTTCTATTATATTCATTGCCTTCAAAATAGCGACCGGCGTTCCCAACCACACTATCCCCATTGCCATTCCTACTAAAATTCCTTTTTTTGAATGGCTAAACAAACATAACCCAATCTCTTTCTTTTCAATTATCCAAAAGATAAACGTAAAAATAATCATGGCTAAGAGGGGTATAATCTCTGCCCACAGTCTCCAAATAGCTGGATTCTTAGAAGTGGATAAATTCAAAGTAGCGGACATCATTGCCCATCCAAAGAAAAAAAAATGCATTTTATAAAAGTAATTAGAATGTTTTTCAAAGCAGCCTCCTTCCTCTCCTATGTAACTTCCTAAGATACCTTCTCCTTTCCTTTATTTTTACTATAATATTATAGTTTTATAGATGATGTCAACATAGAACCTTTTCCTATAGAACAAAGTGGGCAAGCCCACATTAGCTCCCCATCCTCTCAATCATGAGGGACTTGCACACTTTGCTGCCCCAGTGCAGTCGCCTTAAGGACATAATATCTTTTGCACCAGTGCGCATAATACTTTTCTATGATAGAAAAAATCGTAAGAACAAGGCCTCCTGGTCTTCGCTCTTACGATTTCTTAAATTACTAATTTAGTATCTGTTTTCCCCTCGTATTCTTACAACATTTTCTTCATTTCATCGGCAACAAATTGAACCTTTGTACCTACAATAACTTGAATAGCGTTTTTACTCGGTCTCATAACGCCTGCAATGCCTGCTGATTTAATCTTTTTCTCGTCAATCAATGTATAATCCTTAATCTCTAGGCGAAGTCTTGTTATACAATTGTCAAGAGAAGTAATATTGTCCTTTCCTCCCAGCCCTTCCAAAATAATACCAGCTACTTGGGTAAAATTACTATTGGCAAGAACTGCTTTCTTTTCTGCCTCCACATCCTCCTCTTCTCTTCCAGGAGTCTTTAAATCAAATTTCACAATAGCGAAACGGAAAACGACATAAAAGATTATAAATGCTGCCAAGCCAAGGGGAAGAATCATCCATGTATTCTGAGCTGCTGGCAAGGAAGCTGAGAAGACAAGATCAGTAGCCCCTGCTGAAAAACTAAAGCCCCCTCGAAAGCCAATCAATGTAGTTATAAAAGTAAATACCCCATATAGTAATGCATAGATCAAATACAGAACTGGCGCAAGGAACATAAATCCAAATTCAAAAGGCTCTGTTACACCGCATACAAAAGAGCAGATTGCTGCCGAGGCTACTAAGCCAATAGCAACCTTTCTTTTATTCTCTTTTGCTGTATGAATCATAGCCAAGGCTGCACCTGGAATTCCAAACATCATGCAAGGGAAGAATCCAGACATATACATCCCTAAGCTCCATGTCACATCCTTGCTCGTCTCTCCTGCCCAGAAATGTTTCAAATCACCAAGTCCCACAGTATCAAACCAAAAAACATTGTTTAATGCATGGTGTAATCCTGTTGGTATTAGCAGCCTGTTCAAGAAAGCATAGATGCCTGCTCCCACTGCATCAAGACTCACAATTCCGTTACCTATTGCCAGAAGTACACCATACACGATAGGCCATACAAATAAAAGAATAGCAGCAACAACAATAGATACTACTCCAGAAATAATTGACACACAACGTTTGCCGCTGAAAAATGACAACCAATCTGGCAGCTTCGTTGTTTTGAACTTATTGTAACATGTTGCCCCAATAACGCCTGAAAGAATACCAATGAATGGATTCGCAATAGCTGAAAAGGCCAATGTTTTTTTTGCATCCTCTGCTATTGATGGAATCAACGTGGTAACAGTACCAACAGAAAGGAGATTGGTAATCATCAGCCATGCAGCAATAGCTGCCAAGCCTGCAGTGCCATCATGGTCGTCAGACATACCTACCCCTACACCAATAACAAACAAAATGGCCATATTATCAATTAATGCACCTCCAGCCTTTACCAAAAAGAATCCGAGAAGATGTAAAAATCCAGTAATCTCACCCCCCTGCATGGTTGCTGGACAAAGGGCATAACCAATACCCATAAGAATACCGCATATGGGCAGACATGCTACAGGCAGCATTAAAGCCTTACCTAATTTTTGTAAAAATTTCATCATAAAAACTTACCCCCTTGTTATTTTTATTTTTGCACATTTAAAATCTCTTCTCCCTGAAATACAACGCCAGGTTCTGTTATTTGGATTTTAGAAAAATCATCAGAATTACATATAACAATAGGTGTCGTAATATCATAGCCTTCAGCCTGAATCTTTTCTATATCTGCTTCTAAGAGGAGCTCCCCCTTTTTCACCTCCTGTCCTTCATGAGCATATACTGTAAAGTATCTCCCCTTCAGCTTCACTGTATCAAGCCCCACATGGATGAGTATTTCCACACCCTCCTTGCTTGTCACTGCCGCTGCATGACCCGTAGGAAATATCGCACTGACTTTGCCATCAACTGGTGAACAGATTCGCATGTCCGAAGGTACAACAGCCACCCCCTTTCCTAGCACCTCTTCGTTAAAGGCTGGGTCATCCACTTCCTTAATACTGATCAGCCTCCCTGCTACTGGAGCTCCAATTCCAAGACTATCCTTATTTAAAAATAATTTATGAAATAACTTCATCCACGTTCTCCCTTCCTTTTAACAGACATATAAGTCTTTCATCCTTTTAATATTCAATGTCAAATAAATTTTCTCTTCTTCAGTCATACTGCAATGGTACTTCTCTTCTATATAATGATTAATTCCATCAATCATTTCGTATTCCTGCATATAGTTCTCTTCCACAAACTGATACAGTCTTTCATCCCTCCTTCCTCTTAAAGGTTTTTCTGACACAAGACGATTCGCAAGCTGTTTCAAATCAGAAACCAGCCGATTTCTAGGATAGTTCCTCCCCTCTGGCATAGAAATATTCTTCTCAATGATCTCCATCATCTCGCGCATCATTTTAATCATAAAAAACGTCGTTCCCATGGTGGCATTTAGTTCCCCATTAATAATATGAAGGGCAATGGAAGCTGACTCATCTTCCTCCAATCGATTCCCTGTCCTCTCTTCAATCAGTTCCAGGGCATACCTTCCAACGGAGTACTCTAAAGGATAAAATAGCTTTACTTCATCATATAATACATTATTAAAATACAGCCCTTTTTGATGTCTTTCTAAGGCATAACTAATATGATCTGTCAATGTCAAATATACATTTTGATTCAGCTTAATTTCTAAGCTTTCCCTGGCATAGGAAATGATATCTGTCGAAAGTCTGATATGTTCAATAGGAAAGGAGGCTAACCGTTCTTTAAATTGCTCTTTGTTATCCATGTTTTCCAATCTGAAAACTTTCTCAATTTTCTTTTCAACAACTTCACTGCCTGGTTTCTTTCCAAACCCAATCCCTCTCCCCATGACAACCAACTCTACTCCCTGCTTATCCCTTGTGGAAATAATATTATTGTTGATCACCTTTTCGATACGCAATGTTCTTTCCTCTTATCTTTTTTCTTTCATTCATCATTTTATGACCGTTATTCAGCTTCCATACAAAGCATTTCCATTTCCTCCCCAGTGCCAGTAGGATACATGCTTTTTCCATGGAATAAAAAAAACCAAATTTTATAAATCAACTTTTCTGTTGATCTATAAAATTTGGTTTTGCCTGCTTTAACAGTAACAACCCAAATCATTGGCTATTTTTATTTATGTTTAGATTATATCAATATATACAATATAAGTCAAGTATTATTATTAATTATTCGTTATATTATCTATATTTTATCAATTTCTTTATCCTTTTTATGTATATAGCGTATTACTTATCTTGTATTTCTCATCTTATAATATGCAATTTGTCGTCTTACGTACTTGTCCCTAAACTGCCTCGTTGGGATGATTTATCATGGCTTCCTTATTTATGGCAGCTATGCCAAGATTTCCACATAGCCATTATGTCTACCTCCCTTGCAAAATTCTACTATTTATTTATCTTTATAAAAAAATAACTTTACATACACCTTTTTATGCTCTCCTGTCAAAAGCTGGCTTATCCTCAATATAATCGGGTAATTCTCTAAGAACCCTATTTCCCACATCCATAGGAACTGTTTTCAAACCCTCCTTCTCTGCCAAAGCATTGTCCTTTTGAACATTACCATTTTTTGCATCTCTCCATGCAGCAACATATAGAAAGCACATTTCTGTTTGACGGGCAGCCTCTGCCTCTGTTGTATACATTGTCCAGCCATTATTGGAATAGGTCGCTACCATTTCCCCATTCTTATCATAAAATTCTATATACTCACTTTTTCCTGTAGGCAGTTTTTTATATCTGATTTCCCCTTCCAGAAGGGTTGCATAAAGATCAATTGGTTTTAAAACTTCTTGTCTATTTCTAGAAACTGCCTTTAGTCCAGAAGTAATGATCCCCTTTCTATCAGGAGATACCTCTGATACATATTTTTTCATAAGCTTGTTAAAGCCTTCCGACTTATTTTGAAATTGTCCATTTGCATAATCTATATAGGCCTGTTCTATTATTTGTTTTTTATATTCTTCATCAGAAATACCACTTTTCTGTTGGGAAAATACATAATCATCTCCCCAGTCTGGCAAATGTATCCCGCCTATACTTCCTGTTCCTGAAAAATACCGATGCTGCAACGAAATATTCCATGAATGAACGCGCATTCTTTTTCCTCCATTTCAATTCTTTATGCTCTTATTCCCTATACACTCATATCCACAGATTCTCTTGTAACTTTGTCTAAAATTTTCCTGCTAAATGGTTCTCCTAATTCCCAATTTGGATCTGCTTCCTTTACTGCATCATAAAATGCCTTACAATATGCCCTCTCCTACTGCCCCAACAAAATTCCCGTCTAAGTTGTACATCTTCATTACATTTGGAAAAACGTTTATTCTTCAATCGTATCGAATACCTCGCCAAGAAAATTTTTTCACTACCTATCCATATTTCATAAAAATGCTCAAGGAGCAACTTTTATATAAAGCTACAGAAAGAAAATTGAAAAGAAAAAGAATTTATAGTATAATCATTTCATTAAAAAACAATCTGCGTTAAAACAGAAAGGTACCTGATGTTTATCGTTACACATGCAACAAAAAAAGATATCTATGATTACTTTCAAATAGACAAGCACCTTCCTAAATGGGAATATGAAAGTAAAATACGAGATAAAAGATGTTATATTATAGGTTACAATAAAAAAACCATAGGTGTTATGCGTTACAATTTACTTTTTGACTCCATACCTTTTCTTACCTTGATTTTCGTTGACAAGCCATACCGTAATAAGGGATTTGGAAAACAAGCACTCCAATTTTGGGAAAAGGAAATGGGCCAACTTGGGCATAAAATGGTTATAACTTCAACTCAAATAGACGAGGAAGCACAACATTTTTACAGAAAGTTAGGCTATATAGATAAAGGAGGACTCTTCTTTGATAATACACCTTTTGAGCAGCCTCAAGAATTGTTTATGGTGAAAGTGCTTTAACTTTATATTATAAGTGTATAATCCAAATAGTGAACATTAACTTTTCAAAAGGGTATCGGAGAAGGACAGCCCAAAAATCCAATATTCATAGGAAATTATGCTATTCTATTTTCCATGTTTTCTGTTATCCATATCCAGGAAAGATTGTTATATTTTCATATCTATTGGCCTTCCTCCCCTTTCTACAGATTCTCTTGGAATATCATCTAATACCCCTGGAGGAATTGGATGCCCAATTTCCCACAAAGGCTCCCTTTTCCTTACAGCAGTAAAAATGCCTGGCAATACTGACGTTCATAGCGTCCCACCGTATACCCTGCTGCCAATCGATCATTTTTCTTTACCTTTTGGTACATATTCGTGTATACATCTAATCGCTTTGTTGCATCGCCATTTAGAACTCCATTTTCACGTAAAAATTCTTTCTTCATCTGATCAAACATCTCATCTTTGCTGCTCTTTGGAATAGCAATTATGCGTTTTCCTCTGTCAGCAAAAGACCTGCCAGCCCTGTTGTTACATTTGTTCTTCTTATTCCAAACATACTCTGGAACAAAAAACTAATATCTGTAATCCTAGACATAGGGAAAACCTCCTTGCCAATGTCCTTCCATCACTTTACATACTGTATCGGCAAATTTGGAAAAATTATTATAAATTTGAAAAAACTTATATCCTTTATTTTGGTACACACTATCACAGTTTAATAAGGATCCTTTATCGTGATTACCGTCTTTTTCTTTTACAGTTAAAACATATACACCTCGTTTCATCAATTTCATCTATATTCATTATAATTCCCTCAAAGAACATTTGTCTCCTTTTCAATCTGAAATATGATAACTTCAATTATTTTTTTGTCCATGCTTAAAGTTCCCTTCCTTTGTTTAGATTGACTAGTATTTTTTGTACGTGTATAATAACATATAATAATGACAAATTTCGTCACTATTTTTAGAAAGGGCTGAACCTTTGTCAAAAAGGGAACGATTCATTGAAATGATAATAATTATCAATGCCAAAAAACATTTTGCCCTTGGTGAGTTAAGGAAAGAATTTGACGTATCAAAAAGAACCATTCTCTGAGGCTTGCATTCCCCTATATTCAGAAGTGGTAGCTGCTTGGGGTTATCGTCTCCTAAAGAATCGGATATTACCACCCTTTACTTTTTCAGAATAGGAAGCTAAAGCTGTTTTTTTTTGCCTGCCAAGTATTACAATTTTATCATTACCTGCCATTTGAACAGGAAACTATATTTGTATTCAAGAAGTTTCTTAACTATCTTCCCCCTGATCTACAAAATATTTTCACATAAAAATTCAACTGACTAATATAGGTATCAAACGTTGTGAAACTGAATTTTTGCTTGCAAGGGGATTAAAAATATTTTCTACAGAAAGTGGAATTATTGACATGGAAATACGCCATAAAACTTTGGAATGGGTTGCTGATTATTTTCTTCTCTTAGGAAAAATGAAAAGTCAATAGCCTTAGCTTTTAAAAATTAATATAATTTACAAAATAAATAAATATCACTACAAAAGGAGGTTTTCTTATGACTACAGCATCTATTACTGCAATCATGTTATTGCTTGTGAGTAGTGCAGCGTTAATAAAACAAAGACGCGAGCGCAGTACAGACGACAAAAATAAAAAGGAATAAAGGATTAGCTAGTCTTTTTCCTGATGTAAGGTGGAAAACTGTCTTTTTCTTTGCCCCTACAACTCCATTAAAATATAATTTGAAATTACAGAATTTTCACTTTTCCAAATTACCTCCATAATTTTCAGTTTCCCTTCCCCCAACTTTTATAAAATATTTTTCATAGAATCATACCTTCTTACCTAATATTTTTCTCCCTTTTCAGATTGGTGTTGCTAGGCGCCCTTTCAAATAATCCTTCGTCAACATATCTAAAGTGAGCAGCCACCTTCGATAGATGGCTGCTCAATAAACTGGAATTTGAAAACCACGATTTTATAAATGGTTACTGCCCCTCATAGGGCGTTAATAAAATCCTCCAAAACCCTTGAAAACAAAGGATTGATCGCAGTCTGCTCCCCTTATCCCTTTATACGGTTTCACACAAGTGTATCCCTGCTTCGATTGCTCATAAGAGCAAAATTAAGGACAGGAAAATCTCATAACAAGATATAACAAAGTGTGGCAATCGGGGAACTGTGACATATGTGCGAATATATTATAACGGAGAATTTCAAGATGGACAAGTACATTTATGATGAAAATAACGGAATTTGGTATGAACTGCAAGGAGATTACTATATTCCGTGCCTTACCTTACCAGCCGAAAAAGAAAGCAAGCCTATCGGCATATGGGGGGCAACGACACAAGCGGCATCTTCAAGAGTATAAAAAGGTATCCTACATCAATATGCTGACAAATGGAAAGCTGAACAGCTATCTTGCCGATATTGACAAGCAGGCGCAGGAACGCATTGAACGGCACATAGAGGGCTTGAAGCAGGCGCAGGGCATTACGGAACAGCTAAAGGCTGAAAACACCTCAGAATGGGTCGGGAGGATGAATAACATACGGGCTTGTGTGGTGGAGATTGTGAACGAGGAAATTATTTACGCATAGGTCGGCAACACGGCGGCAGAGGGTTAAAACTCTGTCGCTTTTTTTAGGAAAGCTCTTGACAACTACATCGAGATTCGATCTAATACATATAGAATCTCGATGTATTGAAGTGAGATAGTAGAGGTGTCTATGAATAGTAAAATCAAACGAATTTATGTACCTATGACGGAAAGCGGCTTTTATATTTTATTCTGCCTCCAGCAACCGCAGCATGGCTACGGAATCAGCCAACAGGTCAAACAACTGACAGGTGGAGAGTTAATTATCAGTGCAGGAACGATGTACGGAACACTCTCTAAAATGGAAAAAGATGGACTGATTGCTTTTGAGAAAGAAGAAGAAAAAAGAAAGCTTTATCGAATTACTGAACTTGGGAAAAAAATCTTAAATCTTGAAATTAACCGTATAGAACGCTTGTATAAGAACAGCAAAGGAGTGGAAATTAATGAATAACAGAAAAACTGCAATACGCTTTTTTACCATTGCGGATTACGAGGAGGAAGAAGTTTGGCTACACAATCAGCATAAAAACGGTTGGAAACTATCAAGAATGATTCCGCCATGCTTCTTTATTTTTGAAAAATGTACGCCAGAGGATGTAACATATCGACTGGATTATAAAAACAATACAGAGACCAATAACTATTTTCAAATTATCAGGGATTATGGCTGGGAATATATCGGTCGGTGTGTTGGATGGTTGTATCTTCGCAAACCGTTATCAGAAACATATTCCGAACAAGATGGTGAAATCTTTTCTGACAACGAGTCAAGGATTGAGATGATTAACCATGTGGCAAAAACTCGTTTGCTTCCATCATGCCTGATAATCTTTCTCTGCTGTGTGCTTCCAAATCTCAGCAAGGGTATAGAAACCAGCGACCCTCTTGCAACCGTGTTCACTGTAGTCTTTTCCATCCTGACGCTGATATATCTTTATCTGCTTATTCATTGCGGTTTTAAATTGCGAAAACTGAGGAAAAAATATACAAATGATTAAATGGATACTATGTCCCATATGCGGGAACAAAATTCGTGATAAAATCAGGGAAGATACCGTTTTGAAAAACTATCCTCTATACTGCCCAAAATGTAAGCAGGAAACGCTCATCAACGCAAAAGAATTACAGATAACCGTTATTCAAAAGCAGGAACACTAATCAAACTATGTACGCCGCCGATTATGGGTAACACCATAGCGGTGGTTTTCTGTGTCTATCGGCTGTCTCTGTCAAAGGATTTCTTTCTGTGAAGCTGCTGTCTGCCCTGCTCCTGTAACTGTCTAAGACTGCTTCTGACGCTCTCCCTTTCGGGCCGTTTTGGCGGTCTGCTCTTTTCCTTGACCTGTCGCTCCCACTCGGCAAGACTGCGGTTGTATTGTTCTACAACGGCTTCAGATTCTTGGTAGGTTGCCATAAACGCCTGCGCATCGGGATAACCATCCTCATTGAGCGTATCGGGCAGTTTATCCAGCCTTTCGGATATTTCCTGCTCCGTCTGCTGTATCTGCTCGGCAAGTGCCTTACGCTCTTTACCTTTAAAAACGCCCTTTGCTTCGGAAAGCTGTTCTTTTAACTTGGGGACTTCCTCCTGCAAACTGCAGATTGTTCTCGCTTCGTCCTGCACCCGTATCATCAAATCCCGCATTGTGCGAAACTCCGCCATATTGATATTGAGCGTGGGCTTCTGCGGCATATCGTGCTCACGGATAAGGTTTTGCAGAAAACCCTTTGCCTTGCTCACGATACGGCGGAACAGATTGGGCAGCCAGCCGCTTTTGCGAATCGAATTGCTAATTTTATCGTGTATCTCAGCTTGCTTGATTTCCAATCTTTGCTTCGTCAATCCCCGATATGAGAGCCATATCCGCCGTTCTGTTCCATTCCTGCCTTGCCGCATTGTTGGCTTTGATTTCTTCCTCTCTCGGATTGTGCTTGCCGATTTTCTTGGTCGGCAGATACACGCTGTTTTTATCAAAGACCTTTAAGTCGGCTAAGTCGGGGCGGTTACCCGCCCTTTCTCGCCTAAGAACTGTACATGAGCGTTTCCACTCATACGGCTCAAGCATTTCATCGCTCTTTCCAGCGGCTCTCAAGATAGATTCGTTGGCAGTCGGCGTGAACATACGCCATATTTGCCACTTCCTCCTTGTCACCGCAGGACTTTGGTACTTTAAAGAAAATTTCTCTCTCGTCCGAAATATCCAGTGGCATTCCACAGTGATAACAGCAGCCGTCCTGATTCTTCCAGATTAGCTTAAATCTTCCAGAAAGTTTCTTCATTCCCTGATTAAACCTGCGTTGTCTGAAATATTCCGTATCAAGGAATGGATTGGCTGCTTCCCTTACTTTTGTGTGACGGACAATCGGCGTATGCTCTACCCGTATCAGCCAATGTCGTCAACTTAAGAGTATTTGCTTCAAAAAAAACAGCATGATACCACATAATGGAGTTTATTGTTGTAAATAATCGCATCACAAATAGAACTGCTGATTTTTAAACAGTCCTATATCCTTCTGGTCGTGGTCTTATTTAAATACAGCTTTTCATATGGCTGTAATATCTCCGGCGTGTATGTTTTCGGTATCTGCCAAACGTTCTGTCAGGGCGGATAAGGGAACATATTTTAGAAGATTCTTCCACTATCCGGCATATCATCTCATTGCATATGGGCAAGGACGACCGCAAAAGACGTATGATACAGCTTTTTATCCGGTTTAATCTATAGCTACGGTTAGACAGGTAATCGCACCTGTTGTCGGCAGACACAAGGATCCTTGAATCCGCTTCCGATTTTATGACCGCAGCCAGATTAGATAAATACATCGCTGCAAAGAACTCCTGCCGGATACGGACAGGTTTCATGCTGTTCAAGGCTTCTATTTCAAGCCGGTTCTTAAGCTCCCTATATTTGCTTTCAACTCCCCAGCGCAGCCAGTATAAATCCGGAACATTCTTCGCAGCCATCTGTTCAGGCGTCAGATTTGTCACCAGATAGTCGGCGTTGCCGTTTTCCAGTAAAAAGGGAAAGCTCCTTAAAGTAAGGGATTCTTTATTACGGGAAGCAGGATATGTAAACAAAGCGTCTTTCTGTTCTGCTATGGCTTTCTGAAATGTTTTTGGCACACGCATAACAAACAGGACGCCTTTGGAGTTTAGATAGCGAAACATGTCCTGGGAAGGGTAGCCCCTGTCAAAAAGTATGACGCTGTTTGAGAACCCGGGCAAAAAATCCACATGGGATTTGGCCGATTCCCGTTCATTGTAACGATAGGGATGAAGAGAAACGTCAACCAGAATATCCTTCAACACATCCTAAAGAACGGATGCAGAAGCAAGGGGTGACACTAGTTCTGTCTTGTTTGGGTTGCCTCCAAACACTTCTTAATGCTCTTTTGATTCTGGAATCTATATTGTGCTTCCGTCAACAGCGTCAATATGGAAGTGATTCCATGTGCGTAAATCTGCTGTCCGTAAATAGAACTGCTTCACTGAAAGACGGAATCATTCAAGAAACGCTTTATGAGAAATGCCCTGTCTTGCCTTTGAAACCGCCTGTTTTGATACAACTGGAGGAACCTAAGATGGAATCGTGTCTAAAAATCGGGAATCGTTTATGAGAATGGATTTATGAACCGACTGGAGCACAAAGTAAATCCGGTTGGAGAAAGGAAGTTTCCCTGAACGTGTAAAAGCATGACCGATCGATGCCTTGCCAGGAAAGCTACCGATGTGATAAGCTCATTAGAAGATTGTAAGATGGACGTTAAAAGTTTTTATTCATAAAAACACCTCGCATTGAAAAGGTAATCAATGCAAGGCAACATTTTTTGAACGTTTTGTCAAGTGTTTTTAGGCATTTTTTATTTTTTGTCTTTTGGAACTCCTTCTACACATGGCAAATGAGCTGTTATTAGTATATGCAACTTTCATAACCGATAGCCCCTATAATAATATCAACTATCTGCATAATTTGAACTTCGTCAGATCGTATGGGGTGTAACCGTCGAATTACTTTTTGAGAAAAGATCACTTTTGGCATATCAAAATACATTTTATAATACCATGTATCGTTCATTTGATGATAGCATTCATGATTTCGTTTTGTCTTATCCAGAATAATAACACCCCGAAAATGCAAATCATCATTAAAGAAATAATCAACTTTTGCAAGGCTGATTTTCGTCCATTTCATTTCCATTATTTTAGAAACATTATTTCTTTTTTTTTTGACGAATCCGCTCATTGATTTCTTTAAGTTTCCATTGCGGACACCACACTGCCCATCGTCCTTAACACCATAACATTACTGCTATCATGTTGAAGATGACATGTTTCATCACAGTAAATATTATACAACATCTTTTCACCACCTCAACTATCTTTTTTCATTCCGTAATGCACCGGTTCCTCTGCCACTATAGATAGTGTTGATTCTGTATCATAAAGATATGTAACCTTATCTGGTTCTTTTGAAACCTCTGGGCTAACCAGTCCGAAATATTTTTCAAAGAACCCTTTCAATTTTTCAATAACTGTCTGCTTCTTCTTATCACGAGAACCGCCGCCACCAAAACGGGAGACAGGCGGCATAAGACGATCAACATCTGTTCCCGTTGTTTTGAGTACGCCATCACGCAAAGCGTTCTCAACAAACTTTCTGGTTTCCTCCGACTTCAATTTTTCCTCTGCAATCAAAGTCTGAATATCCCTCTTGCGCTGTTCTCTTACAAATCGTTGCCAATCTGCATTTACATCTGTACTTGTATTGATAGTAGCAATGAAGTTTTCAATCAGTTCTTTTTTAGACCTAAGCTGCAGGCTGGATTTGATTGCCTTATCAATCGCAACAAGGATTTCCTTATCTTCGCAGTTGCCATCGTGATACTTCCCAACCAGCATCAAAATATAGTCAATATTGACTTCCACCTGCTTGACAAGCTCCATTTCAAAGACAACATCATCCATAATGCTGTCCTTACTTCCCGGTTTCGGTTTAATTTCCTCATACACATCATGGTATGTGCCTGTGTAGTCTTGGAAGTCAATCGGAGATAGGACTTCATTTCCGGCAAAACGGTCAAAGGCAGACAGGATGTTTCTCAGACGGAGAATGTTGCCAAACAGGACAATAAAATCTTTCTTGTTCTGCTCTCCGATAATCGGCTGCCCCAGGGGATATTTCTGCAACAGTTCAGCAATTCGTTCTTCATAGCCTTTCTGCTCACGCCCTTTATCATCAACGCAACCATAGTAATAGTCCTCGTAGGATTTCAAAAGAACAATGCCATTTGCATCCTTATCTCCGAATAGGGCAATTGCATCATTGGTCGCTTCTTCAAGGTCACGAAAGCAAACGATGTTGCCGAAAGTCTTTACAGAGTTCAGGATCCGGTTTGTTCTGGAAAACGCCTGAATTAGACCGTGCATTTTCAAGTTCTTATCTACCCAAAGGGTATTGAGCGTTGTTGCATCAAATCCAGTCAGGAACATATTAACTACAATCAGCAAATCGACCTCACGCTTTTTAACCTTGTCAGATAGGTCTTTGTAGTAGTCTTGGAAGCCCTTACTGGAAGTATCAAAGTTGGTTTTGAAAGTCTTGTTGTAATCGCTGATTGCCATATCCAAAAAATCACGGGAAGTCTGGTCAAGCTCATCAGTGTCAAAACTTTCATCATCCAAAATACCATCTGCTGTGTCTGCTTCGTTTGCGGCGAAGGAGAAGATGGTGGCAATAGTCAATTTACGGTGCTGTTCTGCAATTTGCTTTTTCAGTTCCAGATAATATTTTTTGCAGACAGGAATAGAGCTAACTGCGAACATAGAGTTAAAACCATTCATGCGCTGACCTTTCAGGCTGTAATAGGAATTACGCATGGTCTTTTGGTTGAAGTGCTCCAAAATGTACTTCACAACCTCAGAAATGCGCTCCTGAGATGCCAACGCTTCCTCAGTATCAATCGCACTAACCGGTTTGTCCTTGTCACTGTCTTTCTGCTTGATTGTGTTGATGTAGTCAATACGGAACGGCAGGACATTCCCATCGTTAATAGCATCCACGATGGTATAAGTATGGAGTTTTGTACCAAATGCCTGTTCTGTGGTTCGCAGTTCGGGATTGCCACCAGTTCCGGCATTGATGGCGAAAATCGGGGTTCCGGTAAATCCGAAAATATGGTAGTTCTTAAAATGCTTGATGATATTCGTGTGCATCTGCCCAAACTGGCTACGGTGACACTCGTCAAACACAAGAACAACATGCTTGTTATGAATCGGATGGCTCTTGTTCTTTTTAATGAACACATCCAACTTCTGAATTGTAGTTACAATAATTCGAGAAGCGCTATCCTCAAGTTGTCTTTGCAAGACTGCGGTACTCTTGTTACCATTAGCAGCACCTTTTTCAAAACGGTCATACTCCTTGATAGTCTGGTAGTCCAAATCCTTACGGTCAACTACGAACAAAACTTTTTCGATATACGGAAGTCCTGTCGCAAGCTGTGCGGTCTTAAAGGAAGTCAGGGTCTTGCCGCTTCCTGTGGTATGCCAGATATATCCTCCGGCCTCGATAGTGCCAGTCTTTTTATAGTTGGTGGATACCTCAATCCTGTTCAGAATACGCTCAGTTGCCACAATCTGATACGGTCGCATAACAAGCAACCATTCCTCGGATGTGAACACGCAATATTTTGTCAGGATATTCAAAATGGTATGCTTCGCAAAGAAAGTCTTTGTGAAATCCACAAGGTCTGCAATAACCCTGTTGTTTCCATCTGCCCAATAGGAAGTAAACTCAAAACTGTTGGAAGTTTTCTTGCTGTGCTTCCTGCTAGTTCCGTCATTCTCTTTGATATGACTTGCTCTGGTGGTATTGGAATAATACTTCGTGAATGTGCCGTTGGAGATTACGAAAACCTGCACATACTCATACAGCCCACAACCAGCCCAAAAGCTATCACGCTGATAGCGGTTGATCTGGTTGAACGCTTCCTTGATAGCAACGCCACGACGTTTCAGCTCCACATGAACCAAAGGCAGACCATTTACCAGAATCGTCACATCATATCGAGTATCATGCTTTCCAGCAGATTCCTCATACTGATTGATGACCTGCAAGCGGTTATTGTGAATATTCTTTTTGTCAATCAGGGAGATGTTTATGGTAGTGCCGTCCTCCCGGGTCAAGTTCTGAACATAGTCCTCTTGAATTTTTCGGGTCTTTTCCACAATGCCCTCATTGGCGTTGGCAATCTTGCTTTTGAAAAAGCTGTCCCATTCCTTATCCGTAAACTGATAGTTATTGAGTAATTCTAACTGTCTACGGAGATTGGCAATGAGCGCATCAGAATTATAAATAGTCACATACTCGTATCCCTGTTCCCCAAGCATTTTAATAAATGCCGCTTCCAGATCCGCTTCGCTCTGGTATGCATCAGAGCGTTTGGATTGTGGTTCATATTCGGTCACAACCGTACTTTCGTTGGTAGAAAGCACGATGTTATAGGTACTCATATATTTCCCTCCGCTTCTTTGCTTCTGTTATTTTCTTCATCCAATGTCTCATAAACGAATTTCAGAATATGGGCAAATGCCAGAAGGAATCTTAGATTGCCTGTTATCGCTTTCGCTTCGCACATATATCAATACTCAGTAAAAGCGTTATTCTGTTCTTTGAGACATAAGAAAAACTCATTTTCTCTATTTTTTTCAGTGGCAATATTCTTTGTAATATAGTCCTGCTCATTTTGTGGTAATTTCTCAAAGAGCGCTTTCCATCCGTGGATTCTAGAAAAATCAATAGCAAATCCATATAGGAGCGCTTTCAAAAAAAATTTACATCAAAATGCTGCATTTGACAAAATTACAGGTATCCATCTCGGATTTGCTGCCATCGAAAACATAGCCACTTCAAAATATTCCGTTGCTAATTCATAAAATCTTTTTCGTAAGTACTCCTAATCTGTCTTCCGGTCAAATTTCCCTGTTTTCGATAAATCGAACGGAGCAACACTCCCTATGACTTGTTCACTCATTACTTTCCTGCCTCCTTGAATGCTAAGAGCTTATCCCGATAATATTCGTATTGCTTTCGCCTTGCTTCAATTTCAACTAGAAGTCCGCTGGTCAGATCATTGCAAAGACTGTCCAACCAGTCAAGGATTGCAACAAGGCGTTCCCGTTCTTTTAGGGTAGGAAGCGGAATAATAACATCATTCAGCTTGTCCGACATATCCTCTATAACTTTTGTTCCATGTGCTAGCTTTCGCTTTTAAGCGAAGAATGATTCAGTATGGAAGTAATAAGAAAGATACTTGGCGTTTTGGTTATGGCTTATAATTGCGGTATGTCCACTTACAGCAATTTCGCTTTCGCTCAATCATGCAACGAATTTGCACACATCTTCTACATTCTCGCTGGTAACAGCCATTACAATATCATTCTTTGCCGCTTCCTTCTGCTTCTTGGCAACTTCGGGGCTGATGCTCTGGATTGTTTCAGTAGCATAAACTCCGTACCTTGTATAAATCTGACCATAGTGGATACACAGAACACCATCATCCACAAAGTCTTTTTTCTGGAAACTGCCGCCTCTTGAAATGGTGGCACTATCAGAAAGTTTTACAAAAACATATTGACAGAGGATAGTGAGAGCATTATACTTATTTGTCTGTCAAGATTATCTTGCCAGTTGCGGCATAAGTTAAGAGCGCATCACGATAGAACTCATATTGTTTTTGTCTTGCTTCAATCTCAGCAGGTAGACCGATTTTGAGGTCAGAGCAGATAGCATTGAAGTTATCCAGAACATAAACAAGGCGTTTCTGAACATCGAGTGATGGAACGGGAATTTCAATAGACAGCACCAGAGATGAGTTCAGGTCGCCTCTTGCTCCTTGCTTTCTGCTAATAAGTTCATCGTATTTGTTATAAATGCAGTAGTAAATATATCTATATAGTGCTTTCGTCTCATCAATTTCCATGTTCAAGCAATGCTGATTGGTAGTTGCTCTTATTTTGTTGATCGCACATCTTCCTGCGGTTGCACCAGAAATCGCAACAATAACACAATTCTCTGGTATCCACTTTACAGCGGTCTCCACAACGGCCTTTTCTGTGATAAAACTATCCACTTCGGTTATTTCGTTAAAGCGAACATCCTGTGTTCTTATCCACGGAATAGTGCCATTATCATAGTAGTCTGAATTTCCTTTTGTTGGAGTAGAGCCGGAACAACTCTTTTTGACAACAGTGCGAAGCTGAACAATGGGGATACCCGTGTTATCAAAGGTCAGTAACTTATTTCTGTAATAGGTGTATTGCTTTTGTCTCGCTGTAAGCTCTGCTGTAAGCTCTGCTGTAAGCTCTATGAAATTGTCCAGTATACGGACAATTTCACACTGTACTTCAAGCGGGGGAATGGGTACCGTAATTTCCTTTATAGCAGGTACACTTGAATGTACAACTTTGCTCTTTACTTTACCTTTACTCTTTTGTTGCTTTGCTTCTGTTGTAGCTAGAGCATATGAAAGATATTTTGGATTTTGTTTATGTTTAAGAACGACAATATCTCCTCCAGCCAAACACCTTTCATATCCAACATAAGCACAGGATTTTGCAATGTCTTCTACGCTTTCGCCTGTGATTGCAAACAAAATGTCGCCATGCTCAAAATATTTTGGTTTGGTTATTGTTTCTGCATCCGTATGTGAAACGCATTTATCGAACCACACACCGTATGTTGTGTAGATTTCTCCGTAACGGACACACGGAGTTCCTTCTTCCGTAATTTGATCTCGTTTAATTCCTGAACCACGGTAAACATCTATTGCAATTTCTCCAAGAGTTTTATAATCTGCCCCATTCGGGCAAAGTTTCTGTATCAGTTCACCCAGTTTACTCATACTCCCACCTCAATTTCTGCGATAATCTTTGCAATCTCATTGCGGAGTGCCTGTTCACGGGCAACGATTTCTTCGATTTCAGCATTAAGCTTTACAATATCAACTTTTTCTCTGGTATCTTCCTGTTCAACATAGTTGTTAACGGAAAGAGTATATTCCTTTTCAACAATTTCCTCATAAGGCACACAACGGGCAAAGTATTCCACATCGGCACGAGAAACAAATTCATCTACAATATGAGTGATATTTTCCTTTGTCAATCGATTGTTATTTGTGGCCTTTACAAATTCATTAGAAGCATCAATGAACAGAGTACGATTGTCAGCCTTGCTACGCCTTAGAACCATAATACAGGTCGCTATGGAAGTTCCAAAGAACAGATTGCTCGGCAACTGAATGATGCAATCGATGAAGTTGTTATCAATCAGGTACTGGCGGATCTTCTTCTCAGCTCCGCCACGGTACATGATACCAGGAAAACAAACGATTGCCGCAGTTCCATTGGTGGCAAGCCATGCCAGAGAATGCATGATAAACGCAAGGTCGGCTTTTGACTTCGGTGCAAGCACTCCGGCAGGAGAGAAACGAGGGTCATTTATCAAAACAGGGTTGTCATCGCCCTCCCATTTGATAGAGTACGGAGGATTAGAAACGATAACCTCAAAGGGTTCATCATCCCAATGCCGCGGAGACAATAGCGTGTCTTCATGGGCAATGTCAAACTTGTCAAAATCAATGTCATGCAAGAACATATTGATACGGCAAAGGTTGTATGTAGTCAAGTTGATTTCCTGACCGTAAAAGCCCTGACGGACATTCTCTCTGCCGAGGATTTTTGCCGCTTTCAGAAGCAGAGAACCAGAACCACAAGCAGGGTCATATACCTTGTTGACCTCTGTTTTTTCTGCAACAGCCATTCGGGTCAGCAGTTCAGACACTTCCTGCGGAGTGAAAAACTCACCGCCGCTTTTTCCGGCGTTGGATGCGTACATACTCATTAAGTATTCATAGGCATCGCCAAAGGCATCAATGGAATTATCTTTGTAGTTGCCCAATCCCATATTCGCAACGCCCTCTATCAGCTTTACGAGGTTTGCGTTACGCTTGGCAACGGTAGCTCCTAGCTTGTTGCTGTTGACATCAATATCGTCAAACAGTCCGGCAAAGTTATCTTCGCTTTCGCTGCCCTTTGCAGATTCCTCTATGTGATTAAATGCAGCTTCCAGAGTCATATTCAGGTTTTCATCACTTTCCGCTTTCTTTCTGACATTGCAGAAAAGCTCAGACGGAAGAATGAAGAAACCTTTTGTCTTTACCAAATCCTCGCGAGCCTGTTCTGCATCTTCATCAGACAGCAGAGCATAATCAAAACCATTGTTTCCGGCTTCCATCTCGCCCTCATTGATATAGTTAGTCAGGTTTTCAGAAATATAACGATAGAACATCATACCCAACACATAGGACTTGAAATCCCATCCATCTATGCTTCCACGCAGTTCGTCCGCAATCGCCCATATAGCACGGTGCAGTTCATCACGCTCCTGATCTTTTCTTACATCAGCCATTTTCCTTCTCCTTTTCTGCTGGAACAAAATCCAGAATATCATCAACTTTACAGTCCAAAGCGAGACAAATTTTTTCGATACTATCTAATGAAACATACTGGTCGCGCCTTAGTCGGGTTAGAATATTAGCGCTAAATCCAGCTTTTTCCGTCAATTCTGTGGTCGGGATGCCCCGGTCTATCAGCAAGTGAAATAGTTTTTTATATGTTACAGCCATATAGACCTCCCTGCTCATGAATATCACTACATAGTAGTATATCACGAAAATGTGAAAAATTCAATTCATCGTTATAGACATTAGACAGAAATTAGGAATAATGTGAGAAAGAAAAAGGCTCAATGCAGCAGCTATGACTACATCAAGCCTTTCTATCTTTTGCAGTTCTGTATAAGGGTGGGTTCATCCTATTGGGCGTGGTATTTTTAACTTTGGGAAGCTCCTTGCTCCCATTTAGAAACTGTTTGTCGCACCACATTCCACTTGACAGCAAGTTCTTGTTGTGAGATTCCTTTTGATTTTCCTATTGCTTTAATGTTTGCATTTAACATTGAGGCACCTCCTTTCGCATATCGGTCACCGATATTGTACGAAAAATTGCCTGTTTGCCAAAAGCAACGCTAATTAACAATAACGCAACCACTGATAAAAAAAGAATTTCCCCTATTATAATCGCTTGTGGATTTTATAATATTTTACTTAAATATACAGTTATTGCAATAAAAAAGCATTGATTATCTCGCCTAATTTATTCGGATTATCCTTGTTTATCTCATGCCCTGCATTAGACACAACTAAAAATTCAGAGGTTGCTATTTTCTCTTTTAGCTGTACAGAGGCAGCGTAATTAGCCTTATCTTTCTTGCCGCACAAAATTAGCGTCCTACAATGAATATCTTTCAAATTATCCATGAAATCAAGGACTATCATAGAATTACAAAGGCTAATAATCTCTTTTTTTGAAGCTCCCATTTCTCTAAACGCCGTATTCGGCAAAAATCGAAATACCATATTTTGGAATCTTAATAAATTTTTAGGCATAGAAAATTGTGTCCCAATTAAAATCAAAGACTCAACTTTATTGCTATGTTCTATCCCATACTGTAAAGCAAGTATCCCTCCTAACGAAAGACCGCCTAAAACGAAAGGTTCCTCAAACTGGTTACAATATTTCTCAAACCTTTGATATAAATTAGCGTAACAAAATTCTGTTCCATGTAACCATTCAAACAAAGCAGGGCAGGAAACTTCAAAATTTTCATCAAGATTTTTTACTGTATCATTCCAATCAGACGGAGTTTGCCCTAAACCATGTAACAAAATACATTTCATAAGCTATACCCTCCTCAAATAGATAAATTGCTTGCGGTTTTGCTTATTTTTTTACAATAAAGCACGAGCAATTTCCATGCTCCACGTCCTACCCAACAAAGCAGAGCGCCAATAACCAAAGAAATAACAAATTCAACGATGGGATTAAAAGTGACTATTCCTCCAAGAAAAACGCCGATGTTCTCTACATAAGGAATACCAAGAGTAAATATATAGTCAACCATTTTTACCGCTACTAAAATTGGGGATATAACGCCGCAAACGATAAAAGTAGGAACGATAATAGCCAAACAAGGGATAACTATCATTCCCGAAAATCCTACCAAACTGTAAAAAGCGCAAACAATCAAAAATCTGTTCCAACTAAATCTGCTTTCTTTTGAAAGCAAATCACCAAGATATGCTTTTGCTAAATCTTTTGGATTCCCTAACCTTTCAATTATCTGTTCAGCAGGAACATCATTGTTTTGTAATTCTTGCATTTGGCTTTTGATTTCTTTTATAATGTCAACCCGTTCCGAAACAGCAACTGGTTTCAAATACTTTTCCATTTTCTCAAGATATTCATTTAATACTTTTTCCATAATTATTCTCCTTTGATTTCGTTAATAACACCAAGTAAATTTTCCCACTCAGCAGACATTGCAGCAATATATTCCTGCCCCTTATCTGTAATAGAGTAATATTTTCTCGGCGGTAGACCTTCTATACTTTCTTGCCATGATGAAGAAATGTATTCTTCTTTCAACAACCTCCTCAATAGCGGATAGATTGTGTTCTCTTTAGCCGCAATAATAGGATATTTTTCTAATGTGCTAATAATTTCATATCCATAAGAGGGTTGTTGCCGAATCATAAGTAAAACACAAAACTCAAGTGTTCCTCGTTTTATCTGTGATTTCCAATCATCTATATTCATATACTGTACCTCCTGTATGTATATCGTATAACACAGTACTGAATGTGTCAACAGTATATTAAAAAGACGAGCAATATTTATTTGCCCGTCTTATATATCTAATGAATTTTCTAAATATATATCAATTCTACATTGACCATTTCTCTTGTCCTTGCTCGTATTTCGTTCATTCTTCCAACCCACAATATGGGGTTTTCTGCTTTTCGTTGTTCAGTCACGCCCTCCTTGTCAGCCATCTGCTCGACCAATCGAAACATCATATCCGTTGCTTGTTCGTCAATGTCAGCAAGGTAACTGTTCAACTTGCCGCTTGTGAGCAGAGTGATGTAAACTGCTCTTTTATGTTCCTGTAAATAGCGTTTGTGCCGCTGTCCCCACAAACAATAGGCTGTTCTTTTTCGACTGGTAATAAAAGGCATGGGATATAACAATCACCCTTTAATTCATACCAAAGACCGTTACTTTTATCGTAAATACATTTCTCCATACTGTTTTCCTCCAAAATAATCTATTCCCACATACATCACAATTTCCCCATTGCCACACTTTATTATATCTTGTTATGAAATTTTTCTGCCCTTAATTTTTCCCTTATGAGAGTACAAAACAAGGGTAATACTGTGTGAAATCATATAAAAGGATAAGGTGGACTGATTGCAATAAATCCTTTATTTTCAAGGTGTTTGGAGGATTTTATTAAAACTCTATGAGGTGTGATAAACACTTGTAAAATGTTGTTTTTACAACTGGAATTTACCTAATTTACAATCGGCGAAATAACTGGCTTTCCATCTCTATCTAGCAGTGGTGTCATTCCTCCAGCATAGCCACTTGCATGAAATACATAATTCACACCAGTCTCTTTATCCATCCAAATTTCCATGATATTCACTGCTCCTTGTGAATAAACTTTCTCAAATCGTTCCTTCTTAGCCATTTTACTTACCTCCATAAATTCCAGAATTTTGTCAAGCTGATTATAGCACAAGGCAGCTTATGTATCAACCTACTTTTATGGAAACGGCCGAAGTTATACCCTGGCAGCTCTTCTCTTAAAAGGAACTAACACTAGCATTTGAATATGAGCCAGGCAGCCTGCAAAGTCAAAAAAATAAATGCCTCTGCAAAAGAAAGAGTAAGAAGCGCCACCTTATCCGATTTTCATATCCGGCCCTTTTGTCTCTCCTGATTTTTCCAATACCATTGGCGTAACACTCTCATCTGCAAAAATCTCATCCAGCACACAAGACGGAATCTGCTGCCCAACATCCCACCAGGAACGTTGGCTTTCCCTGGACTTTTTACTGTATGAGAAAGCTCCAAATGGCGTTGGCTCAATGTCCAGGTAACTGGAGAATGGTCACTTGTTTTTCATGTTTTCACATAGGAATGTATTTTGTCATAATATCCATCTGTATTAGCATTACTGTTGCCTCATATTCCACCATACTTATAAAGCTCTTTTTTCACATCTTCACTTCTCCTTTCATTTTTCATCTTCATGGACAGAATGAACGCTCTGCCCTTTTCCTTAAAATCCATTGTGCCTTGGTACTTCTCTGTCGTGCATTTGATATTGACAAACCCTATTCCATGAGATTTTTTGTCTTGCATATCTGTTACGGGGAATTCTCCCTTCCTACTCTCTGTCAATTGCTACTCAAAGCTGTTTTTCCACTTTTAGAATCAGCAAGTTCCCTTTCTTTAGGGAGAAAAACCCAATAAAGCCATCTGTCTCTAGTTCTTTCCCTTTTAGCTTCTGGCAGGCTTCGATTACATTTACATTATCTCCCCCATTACCTAAGGCAACCCCTATATCATAACTGTGTATCAAAAGCCCTTAAGGGAATAACAACTTATGCGTGTCTATTACAAGGTTTGGCATATCCCCCACTGCTGCCAGAATAAGGATAGGCGACGGTCCCGTCTTCCATTTGAAAAGGTGCAGCTATCCATCTTTTTATATGAAGAAGAATTCACTCTTCTTTCGTATGCCATTTTACCACCCCCATTAGATACTCATGTCTGATATTGTCAAAAAGACTTTTGATATCGAACTTTAATACCCAATCCTTTCTCCAGCCTCTTATTCTTGTTACTTCTATTACCTATATCGCCGATTTATTCGGTCTGTATCCATAGGAATCCTCAAAAAATATTGCTTCTACGATACCATCCCAGTTCCCCTTGATGTAATTACCCAGTTCTTCCACTGTCAGGTATTCTATTACGTTGTTGAACCCTTTGGCAATGTCCGTTTCAATGCCCTGTCTACTACGGCTTCTGGTGACTTCTCACAGTTCGTTGTTACTACGGCTAATGAAACCTCACAAGATAAGCCTCCCAGTCTTTTCTCATCTATTCGTCTGATTTACGCACATGGGTTACGGCTGCCTTTCGGACATCCTTATCTATTGCCAGCTTATCTGCCATGTGCGCCTTATACCAGGTTACTGTTCGTCAAGTTACGATTTCGCTATCCCTGTTCTCGCCCATGTCTCATGGCGTAAAGCTTGAGAATCACTCTGGAGTTCGTCGATATCTACTCCTCTTGTGGACTTTCACCACTGTCTAACGTCATGCCCATCATGCAAAAAAGGGACTGTACGTAGCAGTCCCTCTTCTCCTTTTATCTTTTCTATTTAAAATCAAAAACCTATAAACTTTTTCTGTTTACTCCTTAGATTCATAGGGAAAGCCTATGGCTCTCATAAAATCCACTATTTGCCAACATTGGCCTGCTGGATACTCATCCCCTTCATAGGCATAGGTATCCTCTTCTCTATCCCATATATCCATAGGCCATATTTGAAGATAATTTTCAATTTTTCCTTCCTCTACGTAAAAGAAATCGGCAATAATCTTACTATCCCCTGCTGCCATCTGCCGCTCTTCTTCTGGCGCTTCGCCAAAATAATCAGGCATTGACATGAACCAATCTAAGTCTTCCCCTTTATTATAAAAGAAATATCCCCAAAAATCTCCGTCAAAAATATAGCATAACATAACAGGACAGGACAATTCCTTTGATAAAGTCTTTGCAATTTTTTCACAGCCAAATTCCATATTATCTTCTAATAAAACATTGACTCCCCTGTTATATTCTATGTATTGACAATCTTCAAAGCTAAGACTCCCCTCTAGGCCACTCCCTATCTTTTTCAAGGTTTTTCTAACCTTTTCTCCATTATTGTCTCTTACAATCAAAGCGTTTATAAATTCTCCCATTTTTTTGTCTCCTTTTTTGACAATAATTTTACCATAGGACTATATTTTTTTCTACTCTCTCTTTACCAAAATCTATGACGAAGGGAAGCCTTTTTCAGCTTCCCTCATAAGTCCTTTCTTTTCGTCTTAATTCCAACATAGCTCCATAATGCTTAATAGTAAATTTTTCTGGAGCAATCTTTTCCAACAGATTTATGTGTTCCTTTTCCCAATATTCTATTTCCTCTGGCGATAAGGAAGCTCCTATTCCTCTACATGCTTTCATCCTTCCATTCCATGTTTCTCTTGTAAAAGAAATATCCATTTCATATTCTTCGTGGTAGACAGCCTCAAATTCATGAAACATACAATCTGGAACAAGGATTGGTCTCATCCTCTCTCCTCCTCCCGACCAGTTTGGGTTATATTTTCCTACTAATCTTTCACTTTCTCCTGCAATCTTGTCCTCGTATGGCAGCCATGCCATGTATAATAGAAGAAATCTTCCATTATCTTTTAAAATATGAGCCAGTTTTGGAATAAGTCTTTCCTCCTCAAAATAGAAAAAGCATTGACAGGCAGTCACAACATCAAAAGAACTCTCAGGAAAAGCAATATCTTCTGCCGCCCCTAGAATATATTGAATTCTTTGGCCAGCTTCCAAAGATAGCTTTCTTGCTTGGAGAATCTGATTTTCCGAAATGTCTATCCCAGTCCAGTCTCCTCCTAAATAATACATATTTCTTGGAAGTACTCCTGTTCCCGTGCCCAAATCCAATATTTTTTGATTTTTTATGCAAAGATTTCTTTCTGCTATTTTCTGATAAAATAGTTCTGGATAAATATCCCTGTATTTTGCATAATCATTGGAAATTCTTCCCCAGTCAAAGTTCTTGCCACAATCTATTTTTTGATTTTTCATTTCCTCATTCGTCCTCCTATGAAACAAGTCCCCTACAATCTGCATTCTAGTTGACAGTCATAGGGTTCTTCTTCCACATGCCTTTTATTATACATCTTGGCCTCTATACATCCCATGGATTTATAAAAAGCCTGGCTTTCCACAGAGGAGTGGGCTGATATGTACAACTTTTTTGCACCTTTTTTCTTTGCCCACTTTTTTGCTTCAAGAAAAAGAGCTCTTCCAATCCCTTTATTCCTCATATCCTCAGAGACATGAATGCTGGATAAATCCAGATATTCCCCTTCGCCGCCAAACCATGAGGACTCCACAGAAACAAAGCCTTTTAGCTTTCCATGATAAAAAGCAGCATATACAAAGCCTCTCGTAACAATTGTATTCTTTAGACAGGAAACTAATATTTCACAATCCTTTTCTTTCCAATCCTCAATAAAAGGTACCTCTTTGATTATCCATTCACCTCCTTCCTTTCGCCAGCATTTTGTCACGATTTGATGCCGGATAAAGTCTTGAAATAACTCTTGACGTATTTCATCTTCATGTAATTTTCTATATTGAACCATATCATTATCCCTCCATGAATTTCCATAAACATTCCTTACTCAATGAATGCATGGCTCATAATATAAAACTCATCTTGACTTGACTGATACTTTTTCTCTATCTTCTCCAATGTACTGTCATATTGTCTTGCCTCTTCCTCATCAATGGCCATAACTGGACTTTCTTTGTAAAACCATCTTCTTCCATCAAATACATTGGGAATCAGTTCTTTTACCATCATGGCGGCTGGATATTTTCCGTTTTCCAGGCTGACATTGTACTTCTTACAGCTCTTAAAACCTCTACTTACATAATTTACAGGACTTCCAAATATGACAATTGCATCATATCCAAGCTCTATTCCCCGCTCAAAGGAATGTTCCATAAGTCTCTTTCCAAATCCCTTTCTCTGATACCCTTTATCAATGCAAATAGGACCAAAGGTCAAAATTTCCTTTTCTTTTCCTCCTTCATCTATTAGCCTTGCCTTTGTATACATAATATTTCCAATAATTTGTCCATCAAGCTCTATAACAAAATCCAATTCCTTTATAAAGTCCTGGTGTTCCCTCATCCTATGAACCAAATAATGTTCTACACATCCTGGAATATATAAATTATAGAAAGCCTTTCTTGTCATAGACTCTACTATTTTGTAATCTCTTTTTTCCTCATTTCTTATTATCATTTCTCATGCTCCTTTATACAAATATGGATAGTATGCCCAATGCTTTGCCTCATCTATTCTAGAAACAATTTCCTTTCATTGAAAGATTATGGGATGTTTCATTTTTACCATTTTATCATATTTTTAGAAACTGGAAAATAAGATGTTTTCCATGCAAACTTTCTATTGGACAAAAGGGAAATGGTGAATTGAAGTCTGATTTAAAAAAAGCCATCCGTTGCCTATCAGAAAGAAACTAGAACCGTCTCTTTTCAAGAAAAAACTATTGTGCAGGAAAATCTTATGCCCATACGAAATGTCCAAGGTCTCCTAGAAAATCCAAATTAAGAAATCCCTTTTTCACAATCAAATCATCCATGAAATAGTATACGTCTTCAAATGTCAATTTCGTCGCATACTATTCTATTTTCAATGGCAAGAATGCTTGCATAATCCCCCCAATATTATCCTTTTTAAATGAATCTGCGCCATTCTCCAACAAATATTTTTCACACAATGCTTTCATATCCTGTAGGTTCATCCTGACTTTCATTGTGTCGGCAATATGCTTTGGCGGCTCTATTTCAATTCTCCATTGCAAAATACAAACAAAGAGTTTTCTTTGGCGCATTATATCCATTGAATAAATGCTGTTTTGTCTTTACAGTTATATCCTGCCTTTCTGTAAAAATCCAATGTACTTTCTTTCTTAGAACCTGTAAGGAGCATTATTTTATAACAATTTTCTTTTATAGCAATCTCTTTTGCAAAATTCAGGCATTGCGTTGCCAATCCTCTTTTTCTAAACTTTTCATTAGTTATCACATTTTCAATAAAGGCATACGGCCGTTGGTTGTGAGTCAGGTTGGGAATGATGATGCAGACACAGGAAGATACGATTCCCTCCTTTTCCTCAGCAACAATCACATGATGATTCTTATCCTGAATCATATCATCCCAAATTTCCAAAAGTTCAGCCGTTTTTTCTGGCATAGAATTATCATGTAGCTGCCTGTACAGCCTTAATAACCCATCTAAATCATTTTTCACTATTTCTCTAATCATACATGGCATCCTTTCGTATTGTTCACAATTATTTACAGCAGAGAAAAAAGGGGGATTCAGAATATCTGTAAAACTTACAACAGTAACTTCTCCATCGGGAATTTCTTTATTCCGATTCATTCAGATAGTATTGATTCCCAAATTGGATGTCCTCTTTCATATCACTACTTAAAGAATCACCAATATGCACTATCTCTTATGGATTCAAATTGGTTTCTTTCAAAGCCATTTCAAATAATTCTGTCCAAGGTTTATAGGACTGACATCTTCACTCGTGATTATCTTTATAGGAGTTAAACCGTGATAATGGATGCACTATATAATATAGAATATCACATGATTCCAAAAAATTTGCAACATCTTCAAATATGGGAGGTCTTCTCCAATGCTCCAACATTTTTTGCTCAATTCATTGGCATTCGATTTAAATTTCTTTCATGTCATTTCAAGTAATTCTATTTCTCATTCTCTTTGAGGTTTAAAACTATTACTAAAAGAATTCATATATAATTCTTGAAATATCTTCCCCCAATAACTGACCATGGTTGATTTATTCACACCATCTTTAGAGTTACTGATAATTGTTGTAATTTCATCAATTACCACACCGCCTTCCTGCATAATTGTTCTATAAAAATAAGGCTTTTATCATATATTCCTTCAAATAAAACTCTCTAAAGTAATATATTTTGCATCTATATTATCACATTCCTTGGCATTTATTATTAAGAAGTTGTTATATATGGTAAAGGCAGAAAGCCTATCTTGCCCCTTGGTCTTTGCTTTTCACTGTCCTTTATTACTGATAATCTGCTGTTTTCTTCGGGGGTTCTTTTAATCGTTCAACCACACTTTCCCTCTTTGCGTCAAAGATAGTCCCATTTTGACGGTTCCGTTTCTTATAACTTTTTAACAACTTCGGATATATGACGGCTTTGGCGGTATCTGTGGTGTTTTCTGCGTTTTGAGTTGTAACTCCTGTTTCTGTGCCGATGGATTGGTAATCGGTTCGTTAAATGATATTTCCTCCTGCTTTGGCAGTGGCGGTCGTAACAGTTCTGTTCCCAAAAGCCATGCCGACAATTCTCTTGCTTTTTCCAATACTTTAGAAATCAGCAATGCCAGCGCCAGCTTATCTGACTCATAGATATTGGAAAAGGATTCGAGGAGGGCAATGATAAATTCCCACGCTTCGATACATCTCCTCTTTATGCCGCTTTTTTGAAATTCCTGCTGGCTTCATTTTGCAAGCTCTGTCCAACAATGGCGGTCTGTTGTTTCTATAGACCACATATGAATATATCCGCCATATGGCGGAAACAAGTCAGTCTAACATGACTTATGCCCCCTGCAATGGGGATATTTCCCTTCCAAACGCCGAGGGCTTTAAGAGAAGTGAAACTCCCCTAAACATACCTGAATTATGTCTGTAAAAACCGCCGTCATGATGATATACAGTCAAGTATGAAAGAAGCAGCCCTTTCCATGTGGAAGGATAACTAGAATCTATCATCTGTATTTGTAAATGAAAAATAAAATCCATCTCCTCAAAGAATAAGGTAGTCACAAAAACTATCTTTTTTTGTTACAAAACTCAAATATTGTCTATTTTTTTTTCGTATACAAAAAATTAATGCAGAATTTTGTCAAATTATTTGACATTTCTTCTATTATAAAGTAAAATTATAATCTAATAATGCATGTATTTTATTGAAATTATATGAGGACATACTTTATGATGAACATTCCAATGAAATCAGCAAAACCTTTGAATCAGCAAAGCATATTATCCATCAATCAGCAGTTTGTACAAGGACCAAAAACTTCTCAAAATATTCAATCAATAAATCGCGGGAAATCTTCTGCTCTTACCCATAGATCTAATGGCCAAATTGGGAATCCAGATACATGCCCTCCAAATACTTGCCATCAACATCCCCTACAAAGCTCCCCTCTCACTCCTTCCATATCCCATAAACCTTGTCCTGTACTTATCAATCCTATACAAAAAGGACAAAAAATTCCTCTTGTCTCTGGAGAAAAGCTAACAAACATTCAAGTACGCTTAGGATGGAATGTTACAAATCCAGCCTGTGATGTAGATGTCTCTGCTTTTCTTCTCAATCATACGGGAAAAGTCATAGGCGATTCCTGGTTTGTTTTTTATGGTCAAGAAAAAAGTCCTGATGGCAGTACTGTTTTTTTCATCGATCAAAATGAGGATCGAGAAGTAATTTCTGTTGATTTTACAAAGCTAAACCCCCATGTATCAAAAATTGTTTTTGTGCTGACTATTCATGAAGCATTAGAAAAGCATCTTAACTTCAGCATGATAAAGGACGCCTATATCCGAATTATAAATCCCATATCCCATGTAGAACTTGTAAGTTTTAAAATGGAAGAATATTATTGGAATGTCACATCCATGATGATAGGGGAATTATATCAGTATAATAATATCTGGAAATTTAGCGCTATTGGAAATGGGGTTTTAAGGGATCTCTTTGGGCTTTGTGAACTGTATGGAGTTCAAGTAGTATAAAATAGAATAGTAGGGAAAAATATGGAACCTGTTATCAAAGAACACCACATCCAAGGGAGGAGGAGCAATGCTACAATTTGAAACTATTAATGAGCTTACACTCAAGGTAACATGTACAAACAATGATGTGCTTTTTACAAAAGCTGGATCTTTTATTGCTGGCGAAAATGCTGGCGGCAAAAATTATAAATTTGAAAAGGTTATGTTGGGACCTCAAAACAACCTGGGGCAGGCCCTCCTTGGGCAGCTTGCCAGACGAATAACAGGAGAAAATCTTCCTCTCATGAAAGTAACTTTTCATGGTGATTCTATTACATATTATGCAAATCAAGGACAGCATGTTGTTATTTATCATCTTGCACAAGGAGAAACAATTTCTGTAGAATCTGAAAACATTTTAGCCTTTACCCAAGATTGTCATTATAGCGTACGATTTATAGGAGTAGGCATTCTTTCCCAAAAAGGTCTTGCCACTTCTACTCTTACTGCCAAAGGCCACAATGCATATGTAGCTGTTCTATCGGATGGCAATCCCATTGTACTCAGCAATGTAAACGCCAATAACACCATTTCTGTAGATCCGGATGCGGTTATCTGCTGGATTGGAAATGGACCTTGCGATCCACAAGTTACTGCAGATGTATCATGGAAAACGTTCATTGGTCAAGCGTCTGGCGAGTCTTACCAATTTGAATGGCAAGGGGGAGCAAACGTCACAGTTATTATTCAGCCTTCAGAGCGAACAGGTGGAGTCAAAGTTCGAATGGATTAAAAAAGAAAGGTATAGGTATAAAAAATGGTACAACTTAGAAAAAACGAAGAAGAATTAACCAAGGAAATCATGGGAAAGATTAGCTTATCAAAAGATAAAGTGAACCTTGAAAAACATGTTGTGAATCTTACCAAATGTGTTGTGGATCTTAGTAAGAAAAGTAATATTGATTTAGGATCTGCAAAGGCAAAAGTCGTCGTTGTCCTTGATTACAGTGGTTCCATGTGTAAGCTCTATTCTAATGGCACTGTGCAAAAAACGATAAACCGTTTAGTCCCCTTAGGATTATCCTTTGACGATAATGGCTCCATTGATGTTTATCTTTTTCAAAATGACTACAGAAAATTAGAAGATCTCGATTTGTCCAACTATGAAGACTATGTTAAAACAGTGGTAAATACTGCTGGATATTCTATGGGCGGCACCAATTATGCGCCTGTATTACGCGCGATTATTGAGGGGAGCTCCTATAAAGAAGGGGGATTTCTTGGATTTGGTGCAAAAACTGTAAAAACAGAAGCTCTCGTAGACAAAGGAGATCCTACTTTTATTCTATTTATAACTGATGGGGCAAATGCTGATAGACTAAACACGGATAACATTATTAAGAAATCTTCTGAAATGAATGTATTCATACAGTTTATTGGAATTGGAAAGGAAAAATTTGATTATCTTATGAAACTTGACAATATTTCTGGACGAAAAAGAGATAACACAGGTTTTTCAAAGATGAAAGATCTTGATAAAGCAAGTGATCACGAATTATACACAAATGTTCTTGAACAGTTTTCAAGATGGTTAAAGGGAATGCAGTAATTTCATATTTATACCTTAAAAAGTCTAGAGATTCTTCTCTTAAAATAAAATAGCAGAAGCATTAAACATGTGCTTCTGCTATTTTCATACACTCCCTCAATACATACTCTGAAAATAATTCACCTTCTTTAGCTTCGCTCCATTCCATATCCATTCCAAAGTCTTTGCAAAGTCCATAAGGCGCCAGGCCTTTGTGAGCCTCTAATAACATGGAAATATCAAATTCACTATCCCCTGCTGCAATAACCATATCTGCCTCAATATATTTTTTAAAACGCTTTACTGCATTTCCTTTGCTGAGATTTTTAGGAACCACATACACTTTTGTTCCATTATGAAACACATCCGCTTTTGATATATCCAATTTTTCCTTTAAGTCTTTGACAACCCTATCTGGGCCCTCACATTTTGTGAAAATAAAAAGTTCCTCTATAAACCGCAATTCAAAGCTACGCCTAATATCCTTTTCCAAAAATTTTATTGCCTTGTCCAGCTCGTCTCTACTCTCCTTGATATTCTTTAAAGAATCCTTATACCATTCTGGATCTCTCTCTCCATTTATCAATAATATACCCCCATTACAGACAAGTGCATAGGGAAACCTACCTACTCCAAGGCGGATTCTCTCATACTGCTCAATAGTTCTTGTTGATGTGGGAACTACGAGCATTTTTTCTTTTACCTTTTTCAAAAGTTCATATGTCTTTTCAGTTATAAAGGATATTTCTCTTTCATGATATATTTCGACTGTTCTTTTGTATTGGCCAATATCTTTCTTGTATGAATATATCACCGTATTATCTAAATCTAAATGTAAAACGATCATTTCCTTGCTCCTAAAAATTGTGGTATAGTGTTAAACCTACTATACCACATTTCTATACTGTATAAGACTATTTCCTTATTATTGTTTTTCTGGCAAGATCCACTGGAATGATAAGCAACCCAAGGGCCATGGATATGAACAATGCTTTTGCATTTAAGGCTGTTGTGCCAAATACAGTACCCCCCACTTCAATTATCAATGTCTGAAGTGCAAAAATCCCTCCCATAACAAGTAAAAATTTCTTATTTTCTCCAATATGTTCAAATAAATGAACGGTTTCTGACCTTGTATTTAAACTGTTGAAGATAACCGAATATATGAAAAAGGCAAACATAAAGGTTTTCTCATATAATTGGGGATCCGTACAGTCAACAGGCGTCACAAAACTTGTTATTCCAAAAATATTTTCAAGAATCAGTATGGACCCCAAAGTAATAAAAATGGAGCTTGTTCCAATACTTGACTTAATATACGTAGTCAATATATTGTCTGTTCTCTTGGCAGGCTGAGCCATCATATATCTATCAAGGATAGGTTCACCGCCAAATGCCATAGCTGCCAGGGTATCCATAATCAGATTTATCCAAAGGATTTGTACAATAGAAAAGGGCTCCGTCCATCCAAGAATGGGTGCAATAATATTCATTAAAAGGGTACTAATATTGACTGTAAGCTGAAAGATCAGAAATTTTCCAACAGATTTTGCCATTGTTCTACTGTTCAAAACACAGTCTTTTATGGACGTTAAGCTATTGTTCAAAATGACTACATCTCCTGCCTCTTGGGCAACTGCTGTGCCATCCCCCATAGCAAAACCAATATCCGCCTGTTTCAAAGCAGGCGCATCATTCACTCCGTCACCTGTCATACCACATACATTATCCAGCTGCTGGGAAATAGATACAAGCCTCTTCTTATCAAGGGGCTTCGCCCTGCTGACGACTCTAAGATTAGGAAGAGCCTTCTTAAGCTCATCATTGGACATTTTCTCAAGCTGGTCATGGGACAAAATCACATCCTTCTTCTCATCTTTCAGAATACCAGCTTCTTTCGCAATGGCTACCGCTGTTTCTTCTGCGTCGCCAGTAACCATAACGATGTGAATCCCTGCATGATGGAGGATTTCCACTGTCTCCACTGCATCTTTTCGAACATTATCTCTTAGACATAAAACAGCCATTAAAACTGTTTTTTTACCATCTATCTTTGCTACTGAAAGAAGCTTCATTGTCCTCTTAGCCTGAGCTATCATCTGCTTCTCAACAGCTTTCTTATAAGCATGTGTAAATTCCTTTTCTTCTCCGTCTGGAAGGGCATAATGGGTTACCTTATCAATAATGTTTTCTGTTGCCCCTTTCCAATAGACAAGTCCACTTTTTAATGTAACGGTTGCACATTTCTTTTCAGAATCAAACCCACTAATATCTGCCACTTTATCTGGATTATTTTTCGAATCATCATATCCATTTTCAAAGGCATAGGTCAAAAGCGCTCTATCCATGTTGTTGCTGCCAATGGATTTTCCTTCTGATACCTTTGCTAAATTATTCAGGGTAATCGCTTCAATAAACTCTCTGCTTTGAATAGAATCCACGATTCTTCCATCGCCTATAATAAACTCAACTAAAGATAAATTACCTTGTGTGATAGTTCCTGTCTTATCACTGAACAAAATATTCATATAGGCTGAGTCAGAAAATGCAGCCTTATGACTTACAAGTATACTCTTCTTGTACATGGATTCCGTATTCATAGACTGAACCAAGCTGTTCATCATTGGCAGGCCCTCAGGTACAGCCATAATTACAATAGATGCCATGAGCATAACTGCCTCAGCAATAAGCAGTACCAATGCTACGACTGTGGTTGTCTCATTTGACCTAAGTAATGTTAAGGCTACATGGAGTATCCCTGCAATAGCTGCTGCTGATACTCCCAGCTTTCCTATACCAGCAGCAACAACTTCCAACTTTAAACTAGAAGTGTCTTTACGTTTCTCATCATCATCATCTGTCAGTGCCTTATTGATCTTTCCCAGCTCTGACTCGTCCCCAATGATTGTTGCAACCATATATCCTTCTCCAGATGTTACAACAGAGCCCATGAACACCTTGCTTGCGGATCCATAATCCGTTGATTCTGCCTCGTCCATACTTATTGTAGAAGTTTTTGTCTCATCCCTAGACTCTCCGTTTAATGCCGCCTGGGAAACTTTTATATTCCCCTCAAACAAAAGTCCGTCTACTGGAACTTTATCACCTGCCTGAATAAGGATAGTATCGCCTTTTACAATCTCACTTGTGAGAATGCTAAGTAGCTTTCCATTCCGCATTACCTTTGCATAGGTTTTACTGTATTCTTCTTGAAGCGCTTGACTTCTTGAGCTGTTCCTGTACTCTGAGAGAGCGCTAAATCCTGTAGCTAATGCAATTGCCAAAATAATACTTATAATTTCTACAATGTCATTTTCACCAGCAAGTGCAGGCACCAATGAGCCTAAAATAGCAATTGCCATTTTCAATATCAACGCTGCACATAACACTTTAATCCAAATATCATCAAATGCACCAATAAACATGGACCATAAAGATTCTGGTTCTTTTTCAGACAACTTATTGGTTCCATATTTGTTTTTGCTGTCGTTGACCTGAGAGTCTGAAAGCCCTCTCATGAATTCTTCCTTGTTCATATCAATCATACCGAATGCATGACCTCCTCATTTTGTTCAACTGGCTAAGATTGGTCTTTCCCTTCCCTGTTTTCTCCTTGATATTGTTCCAGTTCTCACTGAAAATATCCGTGGAATTCCTGGCACAAACTTTATCAACTTTTTTTTGCTGACATCCCTAGTGTACTTAAAAAGAGGAGCCATCCCAGGATAGCCCTCTCTTTTTAAAAGGAACAAACATCTCTAGCTATATCTTCTGCTAAGCTCTAAAAGTCCTGGATCATTGGTTCCTTGACCCATTGCACTAAATTTCCACTCCCCATTGTACCGATATACTTCTCCAAAAATCATGGCTGTCATGCCAGAATAATTCTCTGTTAAATTGTATTTACACATCTCGTTATTATTTCTTGCATCAACCAAACGAATGAAGGCATTCTCAATAAGTCCAAAATGCTGTTTTCTTTTTACAGCTTGATAAATATTTACTACAATAACTATTTTATCATATTCTTCTGGAACAGAAGCAAGATCAATGACAATCTGTTCATCGTCGCCATCACCAGCGCCTGTAAGATTATCGCCCATATGCAAAACAGTGCCTGACTTATGGCGAAGGTTTCCAAAGTAAACAATATCCTTCTTGTCTACCAATTTCCCACTTTTTAATAAAATTGCTGAGGCATCGCAATCAATGGCCTGAGGCTTTGGCGAAAAAAAGCCTCCCTTCTCCTGCTTTGCTTCATCCCATCCAAGTCCTACTATCGTTTTGCCTAACCCAGCATGATCCTTGGATAGACTAACCTTCTGGCCTTTTTGTAAACTAATTGACATTTTCTACCCTCCTACTTTCTTCCATACGTCCATTTGAGCCCCCAATGGAAAGCTTGGTCAAGATTCTTGTGTCCTGGATAGAACTGCACAATTTTTTCTACACTAAATGTCTGATCCCCCTCATTTTCAAAAAGGGCCAGACCACACATTTTATTATTCGAATTATATGCATCCATTTTAACAATGATATCTTCTGCTCCAGGATACTGAATAGTAACGATGGCATCAGCCTGCTGCCAATTTGCTACTCCCTCATAAATAAATGTATATACAAGAATACGTTTTATATCTCCAATCTTGTTACCATTTATTCGAAGATTCTCACCAGCCGCAGCGGCTCCTGTTCTATCATCTCCATCCAGCATAATATAAGGAGGCTGGTTTAAAAACCCAAATGCATTTCCTAATGCCTGAACGGTACCTTTGCTTCCATCTTTTAATTCAAAGAGACAACCCAAATCCAAATCTATTCCTTGATTCCCGCCAAAAAAGCTGGACAAAAATCCTTGTTTAGCAGGTTTCGAATTCCAGTTTAGATTCACAAGAATTTCTCCAAGGCCTGTCTGGGATTTCTTTTTGAGACTTACCTTCTGACCCTTTTGTAAATTAATAGCCATAAGTACTCTCCCCTATTCTACATCTACGCCATAGTTGTTACACAGTGCAGCCAAGCCGCCTTGATATCCACTTCCAATAGCATTGAATTTCCATTCATCTCCATTTTTATACAATTCACCAAACACTGCTGCAGTTTCTATAGAGAAATCCTCTCCCAAATCATAGCGCAGTATTTCTTCGCCTGTTTCTTCATTATATATGCGAACAAAAGCATTGTTCACCTGACCGAAATTTTGATGTCTTGCTTCTGCCTCATAAATAGTTACGCTAAAAGCAATCTTTACTATATTGGAAGGAATTTTAGACAGATCAATCTGAATCTGTTCATCATCTCCGTCACCAACTCCTGTAAGATTGTCTCCAAGATGCTTTACTGCCCCTGAGGGATGGGATAAATTTCCAAAATAGATAAAATCTTTTTGATGGGAAATTCGTCCATCCTCTGTAAGAAGAAATGCAGCTGCATCCAGATCAAAATCTCCCCCTGTGTCAAATCCATTGACATCCCATCCCAGTCCTACTACAACATGTTTCAGACCAGGATTTCCCTTTGTCAGACTAACTTTCTGTCCTTTTTGTAAGCTTACTGGCATTCCTTCACCTCCTAAGCTACTTGGATTCCATAATGCCCGCAAAGAGCTGCAAGTCCTCCCTGGAATCCACTGCCAATAGCGTTAAACTTCCATTCTCCGTTATTTCTGTACAGTTCCCCTACAACAACAGCTGTCTCAATAGAAAAATCTTCCCCTAAATCATATCGAATCAGTTCTGTGCCATTTGACTCATCTACAAGACGAATGAATGCATTGGACACCTGACCAAAGTTCTGACGTCTTACTTCAGCATCATAAATAGTAACCGTAAAAGCAATTTTCTCAATATTTGCGGGAACTTTAGACAGCTCAATCTGAATCTGTTCGTCATCCCCATCTCCAGCTCCTGTAAGGTTGTCACCCATATGATTAACAGCGCCGCTTGTATGAGCTAAATTACCATAGAATACGAATTCCTTATCTGTAGGACATTTGCCATCTGAACCAAGCATGAATGCCGCAGCATCCAGGTCAAAATCTGAGCCAGAATCAAATGCATTGACATCCCATCCTAGTCCAACCATAATATTCTTAAGTCCTGGATTTCCCTTAGTTAAGTCTACCTTTTGTCCTTTTGATAAATTAATTGGCATAGTATTATCCTCCTTGAAAAATATATGATTATTTCCAATAACTCACTTCTTTGCTGGCGGCATATGATACTCTCTGTTAAAATCCGCCTTTATAGATTCCAGTCTTGCCTGATCCTCCAAGCGTTTCTTTCTTGCATCTTCCTGGATTCTCTTTGTCTCTTCAATACCACTTGCAATAGTTCTCCATGTTGTTTCAAGAGTTTCTATATGAATGGAGCTTCCCGATGCCATCCTTGCCGTAGCCTTTGATACTTCAACAGTATTCTGTGCATTTTTGATAAGCATCTCATTTGTCTTCTTATCAAGCTCTGCCATGGACTCAGCCTGAATTTTCTGCCTTTTTAGCAAAATAGCTTGAGCAAGAGCCTGTTTAAATACAGGAAGAGTTACTATAAAGGCTGAATTAATCTTTCTAACTAAATTGTAATTGCTAAATTCCATTGTCTTGATCATGGGAATTGACTGCATAGCCACATTCTCAGCGGTTCTAAGATCCTGGGTTCTTTGCTCCATCATCATGAGAGCCTGATTCAGACTTGTCAGTTCAAATTGTATAGACTGATCTTTTGTCGTCTCCATCTCCTTCTGTCTTAATGCAATATAATCTTCTATTTCCTTACATGCCTGCTCACCAGCGAGAATATACTTAACAAGTTCGTGATAATAGTTAACATTTGCGTCAAACATCATGGAAAGTTTTCGGTTTGACTCCTTTATTTCTGCCTCATAACCTTTTAGCTGCACATAAATCTTATCTACTTCTTCGCCCATTGTATGATACTTTGCCAAAATTTTATCAAGCTGCTTCTTTAAATTACCAAAAAGTTTTCCAAACAATCCAGGATTATCTTTTATCTCTTCAATGTCAAACTGATCCATAATCTTAGCCAGAGTTTTAAGCATTTTACTTGTATCATCTAACTGAGACATGTTCATACTATTGAGCACAACATCCGAGGCCTTAGAAATTTCCTCTGCAACTTGGGAACCAAAAGAAACGATAGTATCCATATTGAAAATTTCAATCGTGCTGACAATGTTATCCACTTCTTTAGAATTTGTAAGTTCTTCATTCATTTGTTGTCTGTCTGCTATAATGTCATACTGCTCAACAACGGCAATTTCTTCTTTTACCCCTGGGAACTCCCCTGTTGCAGGTGTTCCTGTTGTTGTCGGTTTGCTAAAGTCCAGTCCCATATTCATTACCTCTCTTAAAAATTTTATCACGCCAGCTAGTACGCATTCTATTTAATGTAAGACTCTTGAAGTCAGGGACTTGCAAGTCATACTTATATTCTCCTATTTGGTGCTCTTCCATTAACTTCTTATTAAAATGCTTTTCTATGCTTTGATATCCAGTGGGCACAAAGAAAAGAATATCAAAACCTATGAGATTGAGAAAAGCAACGAGTATAGAATCCTCAAGAGATATCATCGTTTCGGATGTATTAATATACACCAGTTTTGGATTCTTCTTTGTAAAGTCAAACTTCTGTATTAACCTGACAATCTCCTTTGGAAGATTGAGAACTTGTGCAATGATGGAATATTCTGTTCCATTCTCTCCAATTCCCTTTATCAATTTTTGTTCAATCATTATCTGTAGTTTTTGAAACATAAAATCCTGCATGTCCTCCCTCAGAATACTATATGGATACTTGGGATGATTTTTTATTTTATTCTTTTGAAGTTTTCCATTTTTGAAAAACTCCGCCGAAAAAACCTTCATAGGATTTGGAGCTGTTGATTGTATGTATGGAACACTCTTTACTACTATTGTATCTTCTGTTATGAACTCCTTTACTAAACCCCAATAGGGAGTAACCGCACCATTCTTCACCCCAGATACCTTAGTAAATATTACAGGAATATTCACTGCTTCGTCAACAATACGAAAGTTTGGCCGATATTTTAACTCCTGATTCCATAAAATTTTTATTTCTTCATACATTGTCTGTAAATTGATGACATTTGCCTTTCCATACTGCTGATTTCTATAAATGCCTGTATCCTCATACATCAGGGAATCTAACTCCCGCTCTGCATGATATGCAACAGTTCCAATCTTTGTTTGTGCATTCTCTTCTGGGTATCTGTTTATTGACAGGCTTTCTGAATAATGAACTTCATAAAGCAAATTATCCTTCAGACAACATTTTATATTGAGATCAGGACAGAGTATGAGAACATCTACCGGTAGTCTGGCCAGAAAACTCATAAACATAGCTTCATTATTATTTTTACACCCACCCATATATATAAAACAACCAATCTCTGGCATTTTCCAGTTGGAAAACAGCTGAGACATATATCTCTTTAACCAACATAACAAATACACACCTTGATTGGTCAACTTGTTTAAATTGACATCTTCTTTCTTTGCTTCTCCTAAAAGCACATCCACAAAAGCCTTATTCATCATTCGTTGTAATTCTATGTCTCCTGTATATTTTATATTTCCTGCTAAATCCAATATCATCTGATCTTGTTTTGTATAATGGCTGCGTTTAATCTCAGCAATTTCATTTGGCGTCGGTTTTGGTATTTCCTCATTCACAATGACCAGTCTTCGTTTAGCGCTTTTTAGCTCCTGTTGAAACTGAAATAATTCATTTTCATAAACAAACTTGTCCTCTACTCCATGTATTCTGCAAAAACCATTATAAAAAAATCTGGCGTCATTGCCCCTTTCTGTAATACTTTCCCTCAAATCGCCTAGTCCTTTACCTTTCATCCATGCATTAGTGCAATTGCCAATGCGAGGACGTATTTTGTAAAGTCTTTCCTTATTCATTTCATTCTCCATGTCACTGCGGACCTTCTTTAGGCAAAAGTCTTGTGGAAAAGCTTCTAATCCATCCATTTGCAAATTCTCTGAGAGACTTGATGTAGGATCAACCTTTAAATATCCCTGGTCTCCCTCATATTGAAGTATGACAACATCGCATCCAGCATTTGACAATATAGAGATAAGCATTAATTCATAATGACTGATGTAACCCTCATAAAGTATCTTTGGGATGTTCTCCTCTCCCAACTGGTTTACAACTCTTTCAAATTTATAATACAACCAGCACATAAATTTAATATATGCATTTTTTAACATATTCTCTGTTTTCCCTGCTTTTTCCATAGAGTTAAGAGAATCATAAATGGAAGCAGCCACACATTGTCTCTGAAAATCGTTCATTCTTGGAAGCCACTTCTTCAAGCTTGACGTGATAAATTCCAGATTCATCTGAAAATCCATACCCATGATTTCATTATAATATGCGAGATTTTTCTCATCAGGGTTTGGAATCTTCCCTTCCAAAACAACTCCTGTTCTTCTTGCCGCATCATAGTACTTTTTAATAAACTCTCCAATTTCTTCAGAATATCCATTAATTCGATAAAAATATACCTCTTTATTCTGCCTGTCCTTCCATTTGGCAAAATAATCACTAAGGTTTCGAATCTTTTTATGTTCCAACATAGAGCATTCTCACCTTCAATATCTATTCATCTTATTTTTATTCATTATAAATCCTAAGCTTAGACCGACAACGCCACCAGCAATATGGGTGATATTGGACACATTATCCTTAATAAAAATCCCCTCGTATATTTGTCCTCCAATATACATCATTGCTACCAAAAGGAACGTAACTGGTATTTTTCCATCTCTAGCCCTTGCAAAAGAAGCTAACAAAATAAACGCAAAAACAACACCACTTGCACCAAGGAGACGGATATGGGGGAAAAATATAAAATTTATCATTCCCGTAACTAATGCTGTTGATAAAATTACAAACAATATATTCAAAGAGCCATACTTTTCCTCAAGGAGGGAGCCAACAACAAGTATTAGCATAATGTTTCCAATAAAATGCTCCCAGTCAGCATGCCCCAAAACATGACCAAAAAATCGAAAATAAGTCAAAGGGCTCAACAACGATGAGCGGTAAACACTAAACAATGCGTTTGTAGAGATTCCTCCTGTCACTTTGTCCAAGAAAAGCACTGCAAAACATGCTATTGTAAATACTAAGATTACAGGAGAATTAAATGAAAGTTGTAACTTTTTGCTACCTGAATTCATATTTTCCTCCTTCGCCTATCTATTCTGCATAATGAAGTGTACCATATTCTTATGATAACATCAAGATAAATAGTATAAAAGTTTACATTTTGTCACACAATTAGACATGATCCAAAAATCCTTTTGCAAACATAAGTATATTCTCATATCCTACAGCCAAGTTTATATTTTGACCTTTATCTATTCCAGCAGTACTAATGCCAATCACTTCTCCATACATATTTAGTACGGCTCCTCCCGAACTCCCTGGCGAAGTAGGCGCTGTAAACTGAATCATATCTGTATCTCTTATTTTCCGAAAGCCAGAGATGATACCGTCAGATACAGAGTTAAATAATCCCAATGGGCTTCCAATTGCTACAACTTTCTGGCCTCTTACAAGTTTTTTGCTTCCCCTATATATGAAAAGAGGTTCTAGTTCTTTATTGATTCGAATAACAGCCATGTCCAGTGTCCAATTATACTTAATAATCTCATTCGTAAAATATATTTCTTCATCATCTTCCATCCTGACAGAATAGAATTTACCGCCTTCCACCACGTGATAATTGGTAAGTATGTATCCTTTTCTTCCAATCATAATTCCCGAACCAGTCCCAATAGCATTGTCATCCCATCCGTGAACGGTAATCATTACAATGGACGAGGCCATTTTGGCCAATTCTTCAAAAGACTTTTCTTCTGGGATTTCCCTCTTATAAATTGGTGAAGGAATTTTTCCATCATTTACAACTACTGTAGCCCTCTTAGGAATTTTACTAACTTGAATCAAAGGTTTACCCTCGTCTCTCCTTTTTTCTTGAACAGGTGGCACATACTGGCAAAGCTTTATCGTTCCATAATTTCCAAGAATCATAGTCTTTGAAAGTTTTTCCATCTCTTCTGGAATGTTGACATCCCCTCTATTTTCCAAAAGCAGAACATCACATCCTAGCAAGGATAAAAAGTATCCAAACATATATTCCTGCTCTTTCACTACGTTTTCCAAAAGGATTTTAATGCAAGATTTTTCGCTCCAGTTATGGAAACAAAGGCCTGCCTTATCTTCTAACCAGAAAAGAAGTTTTATAGAAAAATTGCGGAGAATGGAATCCGAGACATTCCTTTTGGAATGCCTGTATATCTCTTCTACTTTTAATAGCGCCTTTGCTATTGTCTCATTTAACAGGTCGTTCTTTTTTACCTGGGATAAAATAAGAATTTTATTATGTTTCCATTGATCATACATATGGGCATACATTCGAATTTTATCCTCTCCTGGAATACTAGAAAGCTCACCAATTCGAAGATATCTTATTTTTCCTTTCAAGCTTTCCATTCCCATTCGTTTATCTATTTCCTGAATTTTCTCTAAAAAATCATGGCACTCTCCTAAAGCCCTTACAAAATACACATCCCTAATATTATTATTGAATCCTCCCCTTACACGAAAAAATGTATCCAGTGAGGTTATATCCATAACATTATGTCTATATATAATTTTTTCAGCCATTATGTCCACCGCCTTTTTGATTAAAATATACTCCTTTCATGAAATCTATTTTCTATTTTTCTTTGTATATGATATAATAGTCAAATACATGCTCATTTGCATAGTAAGAAAATCCAAGGGAGAAGAGGTCAAGAATTGAAAAACAGCATTATATACTATAGTGTTGGCGCTCTGCTTTATTGCCCAGCCAACAGAAACAACATTGTTGATTCAATCACATCAGAAAAATTAGGCACAAACTTTTCATTGGCGCTCTGTTTAGAAGATACCATTAATGACAACTTTGTTGAAGAAGCAGAAAGAATACTTATTGATTCCATAAATAAAATTTTCGTTCGCTATGAAAGGCAGCCTTTTTTTCTGCCAAAAATTTTCATCCGAGTTAGAAATCCAAAACAGATTACCTACCTCACCAAAGCCTTTGGCCAAAGCATCAAGATGATTACTGGTTACATCATACCCAAATTTACTATTACTAATGCTAACGAGTACATCCAGGCTATTATCAAAGGGAATGAATCGACCAAAAAGCCTCTCTATATGATGCCCATATACGAAAATTCTTCTATTGTTGATCTTCAAAAAAGAATAGATATTTTATATCGTCTCAAAGACATTCTTTCTAAAGTTGAAGAACATGTCTTAAATATCCGAGTTGGCGGAAATGATTTATGTCATATGTTTGGTTTTAGAAGACATTCTGATGAGTCTATCCATAAAATCAAACCTATTTCAAATATCTTTTCGGATATTGTCACTGTATATGGTATGGATTATGTAATCTCAGGACCTGTGTGGGAATACTACTCTGGTTATCATTGGGAGGAAGGCTTAATACAGGAAATTTATGATGATAAACTTTGTGGATTCATTGGAAAAACAGTCATTCATCCAAATCAGATTCCTGTAGTAAACGAGGCATACAAAGTATGTGAAAATGATTTTCATGATGCTAAGTCCATCTTAGAATGGAATCAACATTCCAATACATTTGTCTCAAGTAATCTGGCTAAAGAAAGAATGAATGAATATAAGACACACAGTCATTGGGCCCAGCAAACCCTCTACTTAGCAGAAGCCTTTGGTATAAAACATTGAGTAAGGGGATTGAATCCCTCCAGCTTCTCTTTTTGATTGAAGGACGCTCTAACCATTGTCAAATTTCCTATGCATCCGCAATGTTTTTGATAATTCCACAGCATTTGTAATGTTTCAGTGGATAGTATTCCACTGGGACCTTTTTTTCCTCTGCTAACCTGACAAGATGGTCAAGCTGGGGATCTTCTTTGAACCGTTCATCTATAAGCACCTTCCATGGAATTCGTCTTAGTAATACTCGGGTAGCTTCTCCTATTCCAGGCTTAATAAGATTTATATCCTTTACGCCAAATGCTCTCCCTATCTCAATAACTTCATCCATTCCCTTCCCATGGACCTTATAGCTATCATTCCTATTTTCCATAGAAAATTCTTTTTCAATTGCATAAATAAATTCATAGGATAAATCGGAATCTTTCAGCTCCTCATAGTACACAGCCCCATGAAAATCTTTTTCTTTAATAATATCATTTCTCAAAAATGTACGGCTTACTAGTCCTGAAACAGTACTATTTAAACAAGAACTTGGAATAAGAATATCCTCATGGGTTCCACAAAGTTCTGTCACATTAGCAGGGTCTGCTATTACTGCAATCTCAGAAGATACCCCCTCATAGGAAGCAATATCTTTTTTTAGCTCATTGAGAATAGCCCCCTTGCCAATCCATCCGTCCACAAAGAGTAATTGTGCTGGTTTATAATGATCCATTAAATATTTCATAGCATTGTCATCAATGCCTCTACCCCTTATTATGGAAATAGAGTAATGAGGGACATCCATATGGTACTTTTTCTTTATGTATCTTTTCAGAAGAATTCCTATTGGAATCCCGGCCCTTGCCAGGGAAACAAGGACAACGTCTTTACCTCTATGTTTTATTACTTTGTAGGCCAGACTGCCAACCGCCTTTGCAACAGGTCTAGCATAATTCTTTAATGCTTCGTTGTACACCTGCATATATTTGTCTGTAGGTATATACTCGATAGGAAGCATTTCACTATAATGTTTTCCCGACTGAATTAATTTCTCTCTCTCCTCTGTAGACTTTGGCTCAACCATCCCTGTAATATCTTTCAAAAGAAGGATAACATCATCCTCCGAATATGTACTTCTCAAGTTAGCACCACCTTATTAATGTAATATGATCATTTTGAGCGCCAAGAGCACTGAGCAAAGTATGGACTCCTTCTGTCTCCTCTTTTGGTGCGTCTGTCACGACAAACACTTTGTCATATTTGCCAATATCATATAAAAACGTTCTTCTCTCACTGTCATATAGACTTTTTAGCTCATACCTGCTGTGAAGGGGATAATCCTTTTCCAAGCTAACGACAATAGGACTCCTCGTTGTTGAATGACAGAAGACTTGATTACTTAATTCCTCCAATTTTTTACCAATAAATAATGCTGGATACATAAACTCTTCTGTTCCAATGACAAGAATATTTTTGTTTGAAATACTGCCTATCCTTTGATGAACTGCATTCCATAAACCTTCACAAGCTTTTTCATACAGCAAAGCATCTACCAGCCTTTGGGCATTCATTTTATTTTTTACTTCTAGTACAGATACATGTTTCCTTTCTTTTTTCATAGATTTATAATAAAGTCCATTGCCTGCAAATTCTTTGGCTCTATCACAAAAAGTATCATGTTCTGTCTTTACAAGATAATGAATCCTTATTCCTTTCTGCTCAAATACCTGCAAATTTTTATCTGACATACCATTTAAAAGGGATGCCACTGAAAATGAGAGCTGATCTGGATACAATTTTTCAAGAATAGCTATGATATTTAAAATTGTCTTGCCAGTCGTCACTTCATCCTCAATAAAAACAATTCTATCTGTCTTTGGTACAACTCCATCTATATCCTTTTTCACCAGTTTCTGCTCTGTTGCATGACTGTGTTCTTCTGAGAATACCAAATACTCCAAATCGGGAATTACTTCTCTCGTCGTTTGGATGTATTTTGTTCCCAAGGATACTGCTGCCTGGGCGCCAATAGCCGTTGCAGTCTCAGCAAAACCAATAAGCAGAAGATTTTCCCCTGTATACTCCCTTCGAAAACTATCTGCTAAACGAGTAAAAAGCTTTAACGCCATTGATGGACTAACGGGAATATGTTTCCCTTGCAAAGGATTCACCACCACATAATTTCGCTTTGTATTTTTTTCTCTCTTTGCAACTCTTACTAGATCATTCTCAACGTATTCCATGCCTAATCCCTCACTTTATGTTTTTACTATCACAGAGAAACTGAAAGAAACAATGCTTTCTCTCCTTTTGAAAAAATCATGATAAAGAATATAAATAAATCTAATAGTAATTATATTTCAATCCTTTGTTTTAGACAAGCTATTTTCATCAAAATATCCTGTTCCTATTAAATAATATGAGCTAAAAATTGCTGGTATATATCAACAACTTTCCTTTGGGCCAAAATGGACAAGCCCACATCCGATCCCCCTCTATCTTGAGGGACGTTCACTCTTTGCTGTACTGGATGCACATTGGACAGTCATTCCTTCCCTCATGTATCCCTGTACATATCTTTTTTCTTTTATAGGAAAACCCCTCTATTTCATTCTTCATAATAACCATGTCTTTCCTATGAAAAAAGAAAGAGCGGTGACAAGTCCCGCTCCCTTTCTCTTATTCCTCTTTTCCTTCTTTCTCTTTCTTTTTTCCCTCTACAAACTCAATGCAATCTACAATATCATCATTTGTAAAATTTTTAGCCTTCAGCCATTCAATAAGGTTTAATACTTCTCTTGCTGTCATTGCTTTTAATACCTCCATTTTCCAATCCCCTTTCCGATAACCAAACTTACTTGGCTCATCTTGAATACTATTATACACTATTTTTTTATTTTTTCATATTTTATCCATATCTTTGTCCTGCTATCTTAAGTTCTCTTGATAACATATTGCCTATAATCCTCATCCCGATCTCATTCCAAAAACCTCTGTATCTGTAAAGTTTTCTTCATTCAAAATGCACTCTCTCCTCATATAGCATCGTCTAAGGTGTACAGTCCAACTACTATCATAAAGCCTTTTTTGTCCCACCCAGTTTAAAACTACATAGTCAAAAAGGCTATGGATTCATTAAGTTACTTTTTTAACTGTCTCTTGTACACTTATTATAAAAAACATTCTGCTCATTTCACGTTCACATTTTAACTTTTCCAAATTCTACGCTATATTTTTTTTGCTTCTTACTTTTTTCATTTCATATGTTTAAATAAAAAATACGTTTTCCTAGTTTTAATAAAATATGTAAAGATAAGGAAGTATGTATATGGAAATATGAGTACTTCAATACTTTATCCGTATCAAATTAAGCGCTATCTTTATCTTGTTGTGCTATTCCTCTTATTGAGATAAATAAAATTAACCAGTTCGTAAAATGATTTCTATAATGTAGCTTTCCTCATTCTGCTTTTTTGCAAGCTTAATCATTTTTTCGCTGTAATCAAACCCAACAACTGAAACACCTTTTACAGCAAAGTATGTAGAATAATTTCCATTTACACAAGCAATATCCAAAATATTATCGGTAGGATTGGGATTCAAAAGTTCTGTGACTTTGGGCCGGACTACTTCTCTGTGAAAATCATTAGATTCATCACCCATTGCATTATCCCATCATTCTCCATTTTGATTCCATATTGCTTTACCTTCCTTAGCTCTTTCATTTTTATATCCTCTCATTTTATTCTATCAAAAGATTGTGCTGTTTCAAAAATGAAAGTTTATCCCAATAACCCCGCTGAAACAGAATTTTCCCATTCACCACATGGAAAAAACCACATCCTCTCAGTCCCAATGGATCACGCCATTCCAGAATTGCCCATTCTCCATCTTCAAATATGTTTTCTACAATAGCTGTCATATCTGCTGTGGAAAATTCCGCTATAAACATCTCTTTAATTGCCTCAATTCCTATCACTGGCTCATTGGCTACTTGGTGATTCGTTGCGTTGTCATGATATAAACCCACAATTGCTTCTACATCATGACAATGAAAAGCATTTACCCATAATTGGACTATCTCTTTTGGTCTTAACATATCTATTAGCCTCCTCTTTTTTCATTGTATCAAAAAACATATTAAAAATCAGTGTTTGCGGGTTTTCTGTATGTGAACAGTTTTTGGGTGAATGCCATAACTTTGCTCCTCGCATCTTCCAACATTGCTTCGAGCATGGATACATCAGGGTCTATAAAAAAAGTGTTTCTTTCTATGGGTAGATTATACGTAAAAAAGGGGCTGAATTCAATATGGGGAGAAAGAGATTTTGCTGGCGATATTAGGGGAGAGAAATATTTTGAAAAATTTGTTAGTGTTACGTTGACAGAATCGGGCGGCTTCGGTTCAAGACAAGATTTTTATAAAGTCCAATCTCATGCAGATGTATAGTTCCTATGCGGTTACTGATAAGAACAGATAAGTATAATAATGTTATGGTCAAGCTTTTTTGTAACACTTTTGTCTAATAAATATCCTTATTCCATTATGCAATTACCCTTGCTTCATGTGAGGTAGCATAACTATTGAAACTATGTGGGCATACATCATTGTACTCAACATACGCAAATTCCTCTACTTTTTGATAGAGGGCCTCCTCTATCTTAAATTCATTAAGGTTTGTACACTCGTTTTTCAAAGTATTGAAATAAAGCTCCATCGGGGCATTGTCATATGGATATCCAGCCTTGCTCATACTCTGTGTTACATGAACTAATTCACAGAATTCAACAAATGCTTTTCGGTGAACTGTGATCCCTGATCAATATGGAGAATCAGCCCACCCGTTATTTTAGGCTGTGAGTCCAATGCTTTCTGTAAGGTTAAGGTACGTATGACAAGATCGCTGGTAATGCTGGGATCTGTAATGCTTGCAATAACACTTCGGTCGTGTAGGTCTATGATTATGCAATTGTAGTGCACATCATGATTCTCTAGGAAGAGCCATGTGCAATCAGTGCACCATTTCCAGTTGACTTTGTCCCTAGTAAAATTCTGTTTTAGCTTATTCTCAAATGCTTTATGGGGTTTTATGTTCATATATTTATGTACAGCCAAACACTCAATCATTCATAAGCGCAAAATCTGAACATGTTCGATAAAATTGTATGGTTCCGATATATATAAATTGAGGTAACTTGAGAAACAAAAAAGAGTAATAAATATTTTGAAACCAAAAGACAATATCTGACGTCTAATGATGGTAAAACAAAGGAAGGACGCTTGTTTGTTTTACCATCATACGCGCGTAGGAGAAAGTTAATGAAAAGAATGGAAACAAAGTTTTTTGTAAAGAAAGCGCAAAGGCATGATAAAGACGCATTTACCCAACTAATGCAGTTATATATGAAGGATATGTATAGAACTGCCATTGCAATTCTAATGAATGAAGAAGATGCTGCAGATGCTCTTCAGGATACAATTCTCACTTGTTGGGAAAAGTTATATACACTTAAGAAACCGGAGTTCT
>CAJUTQ010000011.1 GCA_910589265.1 uncultured Lachnospiraceae bacterium | reverse complement strand
GCCACGCCGGGGCGTTTTCGGCTTATCGCCGCCAGCGGCGGGAAGTTCCTCCTTTCCGTCTTTACCCGCCGCCTCCTTTTCCACCTGGGCCCGGGCCGCCTGCCGCTTTTCGCCCATCAGCTCATTGATCTTGTCAAAGGATACCACCACATCGCCTGGAGCGGGCTGGGCAAGCCCGGCCTGTTCCTGCTGGGGTGCGGCGGCCTGTTCCTGCCGGGGCGTGGGTGTGGCGGCCTGTTCGGGAGCCTCCGGGAGTTTTTCACTGCCGGGGCCTGTGTTCAGTTTTTCATCTGCCATTCACTAACCTCCTTTTTTGTGAAAGTTGCATAAATTTAGGGGTTAAATTTCTGTAATTATTTTTTGCCTCCTTTCCGTCTATCCACGCAAAAAAGCCGCCCGTTTTTTCATGCCGGACGGCTTTTAGCGTAATGTGATAGATCAAATATTATTTTTTGTGGTTGGTAGGTTTTGAAAAGCCTTGTATTTACAGTGTTCTTATTAAGAAACAATCATATGTATAAAGCATGAAAAAACAGCTCCAGACACAATAGAGTCTATACTTTCAGATAGAATGTCACCAGCATCCAAATCCAAATACACACATGGTGTAATTGGAACTCTTCCATTGATCTTAGTTCTAATTCTAAAAGATTTCTCACCACATGGAGATCCATTACATCCAATTCCCACTTGTGAAGCAAAAATAGATTCACTCATACATACCATATCCATTTTTTCAAGCAGCCAGTCCATGCTCTCATAAATTTTTTCCACTGAAGGTAGCAATGTTTTATGATGTTCTTCCGTTGGCTTTAAAATATTAATTCTAAAATCAGCCTCATATTTTTGTGCTAATGTAATAAACTGATTCAAAACATCTGGTTTCAAATTCGTATGCATTCCAGCAACAACAATACTCTTTAGTCTTTTATGTTTTGTACATATATCTAATCCTTCTAATACCATTTCAAATGCATTAGAAACGTTTCTATTTTTATTATGTTCTTTACTACATGGAGCATCAAGTGAAAAGTCCCAATCATTAACTTTCATAAATGTATCAAAATGATTTTCATACAAATATTTTTCAGTAAATCCATTTGTTGTAATCCCACATATAATATTTCTTTCATATAATCTATCAATAATATACGGTAATGTAGTACTACCCAAATCTTTTCCATTTGTAAAAATAGGTTCATTTCCACCAAAATTTACAGTTTTTATACCATAAGAAATTATTTTGTCAAGAATAGTGTCTATTTCATCTAAGGACAAAATTTCATGTCCTTGTCTTTGCCTCCACGAATAGCAATGATGACATTTAGCATTACAAAAATTTCCTATTGACCATCCAATATTTTCAATTTTCATGTCTATTATCTTTCCTTTCAATTTGTTCAATGTACAAACTAGTTAAGATATTGGCTACTATAAACAAAATATCCGAGTATGAGCAAAATTTCCACCTTCAGTACTAAAGTACTAATATTTAAAGGCTTCACAAATAGTCATCAAGCTCCATTTTTATCATGTCTGTATGAAATCTTCTTGGAAAAATCGTCTCCAAAATTATATGACTATTTCCAATATAATGTTTAATCCTTACTGTAAGATATTGACTAATACTTTACTTGATACTGCTAAATCATTAAAACAATCCAGAACTAGTGCATTAAAGCAAAATAAGTAAAGAAACTAGAGCTCATATACAGGCATCTAAAATATCTTGTCTATATGATTACACATAATAAACTCGTTCTCTATGTTTGCATCATGTCTTATTACAAGTTTGTTAAATTCGTTAGCACTGTACCCTGTTTATCAAAATAGAGTTTCTCTATCTTTCTTTCTGAAACAGATTTTCGAATAGGGATTGACAATACTAGACGTATTTACTTCTGATGCGCACTTTCCCTACTACCCAACACATCTGCTAACAAAAAAATCTGTCCAGATTAGAAAAGAAGATGATTGTATGAAAGCTATGATACTATAACTCTAAAAACTGTCTTAGCTTGAAACTTAGTTTGAATAAAAATAAAAAAAGTCTCAAAACTGTGTGTATTATCCTAAATAAAAGTAACGCTTTTTCTCACCTTGGAAATTGGAGTTAATGGTATATAACAATAATATCTATTTTTCTGTTATTTCGTGTCTACATAATCAAGTTTTTTTGAATCCTTAAACAAAAAAATCTACAAATACTCTTTTAGGCAAACCAATGTAATGTATTCTTACACCTGTCCCCTCATTTCGGCACAAATAAAAGATGAGTCATTGTTTTCAGTTTCTACCTTCCATTAAATGTCCAAGCATCGTATACTTATGTAGCTATCTAGATGAAAACAACTGACAAAATGTCTGTATAAAATTCACCAGTAAGTACTAAATTCCTACTTTTAACATTCTTGAAAGCTATTTGTACATTATTCTTATCCACCCCAAAAATGTTAAGGTAAGCATAAGTAAAAGAACAGATAAGCCGGATACTAACATAAAAGCATTCCATAAGGTATTCTAAATCAAGGATATCATTTAAAACATTTATAGCATTAGTGTAGTCTTTACTATCAAAAAACAAAAATAACCTTACTATATTATAAAATACAAGCAAAATGGCTAGTTTCAATAGCAAACGGAAGACTACTATTGTTTTCGCAAAAATAATATTTATAAATATATACCATATGGTTTTTGACAATAATAATTTCTGTTAAATTGAATTATAATAAAGTAATCTATCTATAAAAAAAGAATCTTGTTGTATTAATTCTTAAAACTACCCTTCCCTTTCTAAAAGAAGACGATAACGATAAGGCAATTTTTCTCTAACTACATCAAAAGTTATCACCAAACTAAATTTTCTTAAAAATTTTCCCCTTCAAAAGAGAAGTGTATCACAAACTCTTATTAGTTATTCACTCCGCCTCCCCTGCCATCATGGCAATTCCAATAATAATAACAATAGATCCTGCAATTTGAAATCCATTTATCCTCTCTCCAAAAAGAAACCTTCCCCAGACAAGCCCCCAAATAACGGTCACTGCCTTATTTCCATAGGCCATTGTTAAAGGAAGCCTTTTTAATACTTGCTGCCAGAGAAGAGCATAGACAAAAAGGACGCCTAAGACAAGCCCATATGAGAGAAGAAATGGAAGGGACTTAAGGGGATAGGAAGAAGCCAGCTTTGAGCCTACCATAGTAAAAGAATAAATGAGCAAAACTCCATGGAGAAATACATATGTTTTTAATTTATTCCACTCCTTCACTTTCCTTTTCATAATGGATCCTTTCCCTTACAACATATTGGGGCGCCCTGTTTAAGCTTATATAGATCCGCCCAATATATTCTCCAATCATTCCTAACACAAAAAGAATCATCCCTCCCAATAAAAGAAGAAGGGCGACCATGGAACTCCAGCCTAAAGGAGCTTGGGGATTAGTCATTTTATTATATATAATCCATGCAATGACAAAAACTCCAGCCACGGCGGCAAAACCTCCTAGAAGGGAGGCCAGTCTTAAAGGTTTCACGGAAAAAGCAGTAAACCCGTTAATCCACAGTGCCAAAAGCTTTCGGAATGTATAGCCCGAACTCCCTTCCTCCCGCTCCCTGTGGCTTACCTCCACATTGGCAATATGTTTTGTCGTCCTCAATACTAAGCCAATGACATAGGGATAAGCATTTTCATACTTTAATATCTCCTCGATCACAAATCTTCTAGCTGCAAAATAACTGGATAAATGGAGGTTCTTCGGTTTATCCAGCAAATACTCTGTCATCAAGCTGTTTATTTTGCTGCCCACATTTCGAAAGATAGAATGACGCTTTTTTGGATAAGAAGCATAGACAACATCATATCCCTGGTTTATTTTCTCAATGAGTTTCTTTGCCTCATCTGCCGGCGTCTGGCCGTCATCGTCTAAACATACAACAATTTCTCCTTTAGCTGCTCCCATTCCTGCCATTAAAGCCCCATGCTGTCCAAAGTTTTTTGCCAAGTTGATTCCGATTATTTTTTCATCTTCTTTGCACAATTGTCTGATGTTCTCAAAAGTATTGTCAGGGGAACTGTCGTTTACCAATATGATTTCATAATCCAACAGATTTTCTTTTTTCATACTGTTCGTCAATTCCTCCACTACTGCCCCAATGGTTTTTGACGAACAGTAACAAGGAATGACAAAGGATATCTTTTTCATATTTTCAGCTCCTTTGAGTAATAGGGATTTATCGCTTCCATAAACATTACCTCATGAGGGCCATCCTTTAAAAAAACTTCCTCTTTTTTATTTTCTATTTTTACAAAACCTGCCCTTTTATAAGAGCGGATTGCCCTCTCATTTGTATCTATTACCCTTAAATAAATTTTATGAAGCCTTAGCTGACAAAAGGCATACTCCACCATCTTCTTTGCCGTCTCCGTCCCATATCCTTTTCCACCCCTGGCCCAGTCTTCCCCTATGAAAATTCCATACTCCGCCTTTCTCTCCTCCCAGTCAATGTCCCGAAAGTAAACGCTACCAATCTCCCTGCCTTCTTCCTTTTCATATATAATAAACTGTATGACTTCACCTGTCTTTACTTTCTCTCTCATCCATTTTTCATGATCCTTTAGCGTGATCTTTTCCTGATAAAGAAAGTTCTTCACTACTTCTGGATGATTCCTCCACTGAAGAATTTTATTTGTATGAGTGAAATCAATGGGCTTTAATTTTATTTTTTCCCCGATTATTTCTATCATTTTTTAAAAAACTCCTTGATTTTCGTGGCAATATATTCCACCTGGTACTCTTTTAACCCATAATAAAGAGGCAACCTAGTCAAACGCTGGCTCTCTACAGTTGTATACTTATCTTCTCCATGAAATCGTCCATACTTCCTTCCCGCTGGCGCACTGTGCAAAGGTATATAATGAAACACAGACAAAATCCCCTTTTCCTTTAAAAAGCTGTTGAAGGAGTCCCTTTCTTCTATATTTTTTAGTTTCAAATAAAACATATGTGCATTATGAACACATCCCTCTGGAATGACAGGGAGGCTTAAAAATCCTTCCTCCTCCAAAGGCTTTAAAAGAGCATAATAAGCTTTCCACATGTTCATTCTGTTTTCTTGGATTTTCTCAGCCTCTTCCATCTGTCCCCACAAATAAGCTGCATTTAGGTCACTGGGAAGATAAGAGGAACCATAGTTTACCCATGTATATTTGTCTACCTCTCCTCGAAAAAATTTACTCCTGTTTGTTCCCTTTTCCCGGATAATTTCTCCTTCCTCTATCTTGGCTTCCTCTTTGATAAATAAAGCTCCCCCTTCTCCCATGCTTAAGTTTTTTGTCTCATGAAAGCTTAAGCAGCCATAATCTCCTATAGTTCCCAATGCCTTCCCTTTATAAGTGGAAAAAATCCCCTGGGCTCCATCTTCCACAACCTTTAATCCATACTGAGCCGCCATCTCCAATATAGAATCCATTTCACAAGCTACTCCTGCATAGTGAACAGGCACAATGGCCTTTGTTCTCCTCGTAATTGCTGGTTCAATAAGTTTCTCATTCATGTTCATTGTATCTGGCCTAATATCAATAAAAACAATGGTGGCTCCCCTTAAAACAAAAGCATCTGCTGTGGAAGCAAAGGTGTACGAAGGCATAATAACCTCATCTCCTTCTTTTATGTCAGACAGTAAGGCCGCCATCTCCATGGCATGGGTACAGGATGTGGTAAGCAGGGCCTTTCTCACCTTAAATCGCTCTTCTAACCATTGACTACATTTCTTTGTAAACTCTCCATCCCCACAAATTTTATGGTTTAATACTGCCTCCTCCACATAGGTTAGCTCCCTTCCCGTATAAGGGGGAACGTTAAACAAAATCAATTTATTTTCCTCCCGCTCTCTTGTCCTTTAATGCCCAAAACTGGGTATCATATGCCATATTCCCCAGATAAAGGCTTATTGTATCTATCTTCTCATATTTTTCCTCTAATAAGCTCTCGTCTAGCACAATGTCCAATCCTTGTACAAGGGTAATAAGACCATACTCTCCCTCTTGAACCTTTTCCCTGATTCTCTCATGGTGTTTATCGTGCTGTTCATAAATTTTCCCTGCATAAGGAAATAACCATCTATCTGTTTTGCTATTCTTCCATATTTCATAATTGGACTCCCGTGTAATGTTTACATGTCCTGTATCATATACATATTGATGATTTTCAAAAGCATAAAAAGCCGTTGTTGCAGAATGATAGATTTCCTCTTTAGAATAACTGTCTAAATATGCATAGGCCTCTTTCCATGCCTCCAAATCCTCTTTGTTCAATCTGTGAAAAGGCAGCCTTCTATGGGAAAGAAACAAAGAAAACAACGCTATCATTCCATAAAGCCCATAAAAAATAAGCTTTTTTCTTCCTTCTTTGCCTAAGAAAATTTCTTCCCAAGTTATCAGTCCTAATATAACAAGAGAAGGAGCCCACAATTGCAAATAGTAGGTGAGATAAGCTCCATCATTGAGTCCAAAATAAAACAGTCCTAATCCAGAAATAAGAAAATGACACCACTGTATCCATTCTTTATTTTCTATTCCTAAAGATAGTAAGGGCTCTTTGAATCCTTTTCTTTTCCACTGGCATTTTAATTTTCCTTCTTTTCCCAATTGATATATTCGATAAATGATCAAAATAAAAAAGATTCCATATATGGTCATCATATAGGCAAACTGTTCCAGCACATAGAGAAACTGTTTTTTACTAACATACACTTCTGTCCCTTTTAGCAAATAAAAGGCATAGGTCCAGTAAGTAGGAAAAAAGAGCGTGACTATTCCAGCTGATAAAAGGGTCAAAAGGGCACAAAAGAAAATATATTGAACAGCCTGTTTCTTAGACTGCTTTATATAATACAATATGAAAATTCCAGCAAGAAGAATGTAGTACTGCTTTACATAAAACAGAAGGACCGTAATTACCCCATTGACAAACACACTGTTTCTTTTTCCTTCCCTAGTAGAGAAAAAAATAGCAAGAGTAAACAGAAAAAAACCAAAGCTGTCTGGAACCGCCCCCACATATCCATATCGCCAATGAAACATAAGAGCCAGAGGAAAAGCCAAAACAGGAGCTATTTTTGTCTTTGTCTGTTCCTTTACCATAAGGCTGATGATTCCTCCTGAAGCAATTATGGAGAGGAAAGTAAGTCCATAATGGAGAAAAAAGATATCCAGGGGAAAGAGTTTGGCCAGAGCGGCTACTACGCTGCAATATAAAAAAGGATACAAATAGCAAGGCCCTGGTATATTTTCATTCAGCCATTGCTTCCCATAAGGGTTTTTCCCTTCCAGCAAGGCCAATGTAAATTCAATGTTAACCCCTTCCCTTAGTTCATTGGGATAGGTCAGGCCAGTCATTGTATTGGAAATCATTTGGTACAATAGCATTCCTGTATACAAAATAATAGGAATGATCATAAGCCATTGGGAATATAGTATATTTTTGCTTAAGAGCATTTTCCTTCCTATACTTTTCTCTGCCATCAAACTTCTTCCTCTTCTTTCTGTTCCAGGAAACATTCTTGAAAAAGCTCCATATACCCTTCCAGCTCCTCTTCCATTTTTTTAAAGTCTACCTCCTCTTCTCTTAGAGAATCCTGAAGCACCCCTTGGGATACCCACTCTAAAATCTTGCGAATCCGTTCCATATCAGCTGGAGCTTTTAAAAGATTGTCCGTTATTTTCTCATAAAGGCTTTCATAAACTTCTCTTAAGTTTCTGCAATTATGTTCAATAGCTTGTGCAGCCTCCGTATGAGCTTCTTTCTCAGCGCCATTTAAAAACTTCTGCATATATGGATATTTTTTCATTACTTGTATTCTAGCCTTCTCCACCTCTTTTTGAAGAAGGAAAATATTCCCTGGCTCTCCCTTTACATCCCGCAAAAGCTCCATGGACATATATTTTACGCTGTAGTCGTGGAGGAACTCATAAAGCCCCTTTTTGCTTTCAAAATAATGAAATAACAGCCCTTTTGAAATCCCTGCGCTTTTTACAATATCGTCTGTGCTAGCCCTTTTATACCCATTTATGGCAAAGGCTTTTAAGGATGCGTTAATGACCGCATCCTGCCTGCCTTTATCCAAATCCAAAAATTTGCTGTTCATAAAGTTTTATCCTTTTTCCTCTTAGGTACTTTTTCCTTCTCTCCTCCAAACACAAGACATTAATGTCTAAAATGTCTCATACCTGTAAAGGCCATGGCAATCCCATATTCATTGCACCGATCAATAGAAAGCTGATCCCGCATAGCTCCCCCTGGCTGGATAATTGCCTTAATCCCTGCCAAGTGGGCTGCCTTTACTACGTCATCAAAGGGGAAAAAGGCGTCAGAAGCTAAGACAGAACCTTTTAGAGCCTCTTCTCCTAAAAGTTCCCTTGCATGTTCAAAACACTGAATTGTAGGCCATATACGATTCACCTGGCCAGGACCGATACCAATAGTCTGTTTATTTTTTATGCAGGCAATTCCATTAGATTTTACAAATTTTACAACTTTCATTCCAAATATCATGTCCTCTAGCTGTTCCTTTGTAGGAGCTGTCTTTGTCACAATTTTCCAGTCCTTCTCCTCATAAAGCTGATTGTCCAAAGTTTGTATAATTAAACCTCCGTTTACCTTTTTCATATCATAATTTTCTGGTGACAAAGGAGCTTCTATATCTTTTAATTCCAACACCCGAATATTTTTTTTAGAGCAAAGAATCTCCAAAGCTTCTTTCTCATAGCTGGGTGCAACGACAACCTCCAGAAAAATTTCATGCATTTCCTCTGCCATATCCTTTGTCACTTCTCTGTTAGCTACCACAATTCCCCCAAAAATGGACGTCTTATCTGCCTCATAAGCCTTTCTAAAAGCCTCGTATATCGTTTTTCCACTTCCTACTCCACAAGGATTCCCATGCTTACATCCTACTACTGTAGGCTCTGTAAATTCTTTTAACAGTTCTAAAGCGCCATTGGTGTCATTTATATTATTAAAAGATAACTCCTTACCGTTATGCTGTTTTGCATCTACTAAGGAGCCCCTTTGTTTTGTTATCTGCCGGTAAAAAGCTGCCCTTTGATGGGGATTTTCCCCATAACGCATATCCTGCACTTTTTCAAAGGTCATGGTCAAGGTTTGATGAAATTCCCTGTCCCCTCGTTCTTTCTTTATATAATCTGCAATCATTGTATCATAACTGGATGTGTGCATGAACACTTTCTCCATGAGATAAAACTTTGTGTCTAAGGTCACCTCTTTCTTTTCCTTAAGTTCCTCCCACACTTTGTCATAATCTTTTGGATCCACCACTACTGCTACATCCTGATAATTTTTAGCAGCTGCCCGAAGCATGGTAGGCCCTCCAATATCGATGTTCTCCACTGCCTCTTCCCTTGTGACTCCTTCTCTTAACATTGTTTCTTTAAAAGGATACAAATTTACAATGACCAAATCAATAGGTTCCACCTTTAATTCTTGCAGCTGTCTCATATGCTCTTTATTAGCCCTCATGGCCAAAATGCCTGCATGAACTCCTGGGTGCAAAGTTTTCACCCTCCCATCCAAGCACTCGGGAAATCCTGTTATCTCAGAGACCTCCACCGCTTCTATTCCCTCTTCTTTTAATTTTTTATAAGTGCCTCCTGTGGAAACAATCTCCACTCCTATACTTGAAAGCTTTTTTGCAAATTCGGTCACTCCCGTCTTATCTGATACGCTTATTAATGCCCTCATCCTCTTCCCTTTCCTCTCTTATATATTCATTGATAAAATCTATGGAATCCATAAATCCTCCTGTAACAGTTCCTTGAACAAAGTCTGCCCCTATGTTTTTCATCTCTTCCAACTGCTCCTTTGTCTCAACTCCTGTTATGCACAGACTGACTTCCAGCTCCTTTGTAACCTGGGCAATGGCTTTTAAAAAAGTCTCTTTATAGCTTTCTGCATCTTTCTCTCCCATTACTTTTGGAGAAAGCTTTACTGTCTTAAAGGGAAACTGAAGTATTGCAGAAAAAGGGGCTATTTCTTTTCCAAAATCCATCATTCCAATTCGAACCTTTAAGTTTCTCACCTCACCCAATACTTCTCTCATTTTCTCTCTATGGCCAAAAACAACCCTTTCCTCTATTTCAAGAACAATATTGGGGGGATTTACCTCTGTTGTCCTTAATACTTCCTTTAAATCCTGGGAAAAAGAGCTCTTTTCCAAGACCAGGGCTGGAAGACTCACATACATTTTATAATACGGCTTTCCCGATTCATTCCATTTTCTACACTCCATACAGGCTTTTGTTAAAATTTCTTTCCAAAGAAGGTAATTTCCCCCCACATATTGGGCAGCTGACAGCCATTCATTTTGTAAATCACCTTTCACATAAACTTCAGCTCCAACACAAAATATTTCCTCTTTTTTCCAGCCCAAAACTGGCTGAAACGATAGGCTGTACTTCTCTATTCCCTCTAAGTCTCTCCTTTCCTCCCTTTGTCTAAACCTATAATAAAACTTTTCCTTCTCTGTTAAAATAGAAAACAGGACAAGAAGAAGCCTTCCCATATCCTGGAAAAACCGTACCTCTTTGACGTCCCATGTATGTTCTTTCTCCCAATAGGCAAAACATAGAAAAGAATCTGTTCCTTCCTCCTTTTTGAGGGGAATAACAACCATACTTTTTATATTATAATGTGAAAGAGAACTTTTCAACTCCTGGGATAGGCCTTCTCCTGTTCCAACAATAAGTGGAAGCTGCTGCCTTAAAAAGGCAGGCATTTCATTCCCTTTTTCAAGAAACAGCTTTTCGCCTTCTCTTTGACTCCACTGAGCAATACAATCCCCCATTCCTTCCTGCCTTAACTCCATCCAAAAAATATCGGTCACCTTGGATGCTTTCCCTAGAATGGACAGCATTTCTTCTATAAGCTTTTCCGCTGGTTCCTGCCTTTTTACTAAATTCCAAATGGAAAAGACAGCCTCCCGTCTTATTAAAGAGTCTTTGTCCTCCCATCCTTCTTCTCGTTCTTTTACAGGCTCTTCTATAGGCTCCTTTTCTTTCTTCTCTTCTATGTATTTTTCAGACACAAATCGAAGCAAATCCAAGGTCTTCTCAAACTGCTTCCATGTCACTCTTGAATAAATATGTCTCGTTGCCTCATTTTTTCCTCCAAACGTCTGTATATCCGCTGTTATACCACATACAAACCAGTTTACTACAGGAATTTTCTTTTTCCTAATGGATACTGCTCCTATTTTTATATTCCCATAAGCTGTGTCTTCCACCAGTTGTTCCTCTAAGGAACTAAGTCTTACTCTATCTAGAATGGAGAATGCATCTACCTCTTGTAATATTTTTTTTACCTTTTCTAAATCTTCCTCTCTACCTGACATGGTTGTTATAGTTCTTCCCTTTTCATCCACACAGTATAGGAAAACATTTAGTATTTCACAAAAATAATCTTGTATTTTTTGCAGCCAAAGGTAATCCATGCTTCTCTTTTCTCCCTCTTTTGTCTCACTGTACCTGTTTACCATCATTCTACCTGAACCTTTTATTTATTGCAACTATCTCTCATACATATTTTCTTCCTTCTCATCCAAAGAAATACTTTTACAAATAAAATGCCTGCAAAAATGCCCATAGAGTCTATTAGCACATCTCTTATATTTCCATCTCTTCCTGGAACAAAAGTCTGCCTATACTCATCAAGACAGGCAAAGCCCACACAAAACCATCCTGTCCATGCCATGAGAGAACGTCCCTCCAATCCATACACATAAAGAGGAAAAGAGATGGCTACTGCTAAAGCTAAATACTCTGATATATGGGCCCCTTTCCTCACAGCCAGCTCCATCTTGTCTCCGTAATACTCTATCCTCTCCCTTGTTGTATCTTTGTCTGCATATTCTGCCGCCATTTCGGCAAGAAACAAGCTGACCCTTCCACTAAGTGAAGAAGATTCTTTTCCTGTCTGCCCGGAAAATCCCCAAATAGCATACATAAGAAAAAGAGCTGGTAAAAAAGAGAATGGTTTTAGAAAATTTTTCATTCCTCTCCCCTTTCCTTTCGAATAAAAAAGGCTGTACAAAACTTCTTGTTTCTAACAATCGTCTTGTATCAGCCCCTTTCCCAATGCTTTGATTAGTATTCCATTTTCATTTTGTGAAATGCACTAAGGCCTATAGCATTGGATAAAACTGTATAAACTCCTCCTAACAGCCAATCTTTTCCTAAGTTCTGGGTATGGGCAAATTGCAGGGCATTAAACTCAGGAGTCATGAGAATCAGATCCCTGACAGCAGCAAAGGGCTCAAACCCAATGGGCTCTGCTGCAATATACATGATTGCCCTGGGTATCAAAATGATTAAAAAAATAAATGTGAAAAAGGCCTTTTTCTTGTCCAAAAATAAAAACATACACATATTGGCAATAGAAATTCCTGCAATCCATAAAGGTACTGCAAATCCCACCTTTTGTATAAAATCCAAGACTGTCCAAATATCCAATCTTTGTTCCTGGACAACGGAAAACAAAAAGGTAATGCTAATAAAGCTCACAACTCCTAAAACAAGGAAAAGAACGCCTAAGAGCAATGCTGTTATGAGTTTCCCAAAAAAAATTCCTGTCTTCCCCATTCCAATCGTATATTTATCTCGAATTCTCGTGTCTGGGTAAGACGTTCCAAAGACAATGTGAGCAATAAAAATACTGCTGTAATAAGGAATCCAGAAAACTCCTTCCGCATAAATCATAAGATTATAGGCGTCTGCTCCTGCATCTTCTGCATAATGGAAAAACTCCCGGAAAAAAATAATCGATAAATTTGCCAAAATGCATAGAACAATAGCACAAAGAATATAAAAGAACGTATACTGTCTGCGGAGTGCTGTATTCAGTTCCTTTATTACATAATTCATCATTTCGTAGAATTCTCCTTTTCATACCATTCATTCATCCACACTATAATTGGGCGCTTCTTTTGTTATATGGATGTCATGAGGATGACTTTCCTTTAATGATGCAGCTGATATTTTTATAAATCTTCCCTTTTGTTTCAGCTCTTCAATAGTGGGCGTTCCACAATAGCCCATCCCAGCCTTCAGGCCTCCCATAAGCTGAAATACTGTGTCTTCCACTGTACCTTTGTAGGCAACCCGTCCTTCTACACCTTCTGGAACTAATTTCTTTGCATCTCCCTGAAAATACCGATCCTTGCTCCCATTTTCCATAGCGGAAATGGAGCCCATTCCCCGATATACTTTATACTTCCTTCCCTGGTATAATTCAAAAGTCCCTGGGCTCTCGTCACAGCCAGCAAATATGCTTCCCATCATACATACATTTCCTCCAGCTGCAATGGCCTTCGTCATATCTCCAGAATATTTAATGCCTCCATCTGCAATAATAGGAACCCCATACTCCTTAGCTGCCTCATAACAGTCCATAATAGCTGTTATTTGGGGAACCCCAATTCCTGCTACCACCCTTGTAGTGCAAATAGAGCCTGGTCCGATTCCCACCTTAACGCCGTCAACTCCTGCCTCTATTAATTCCTTTGTAGCCTCTTTTGTGGCTACGTTCCCTGCAATGACAGGAAGGGAGGGGAATTCTCCTTTTACCATGCGCACTGCCCTTATAACGTTCTCAGAATGTCCATGGGCCGAATCCATGACAACGACATCAACCTTGGAATCTACCAGAGCTGCCACCCTTTCTATAACATTCGCTGTAATTCCTACCGCTGCCCCGCAAAGGAGCCTTCCCTGATCGTCTTTTGCAGAATGGGGATACTTTATTTGCTTTTCAATATCCTTAATGGTAATGAGTCCTTTTAAATGAAAGTCATCGTCAACAATTGGAAGCTTTTCTTTCCTTGCCTTCGCTAAAATTACTTTTGCCTCCTCTAAAGTAATTCCCTCTTTTGCAGTAATTAATTCTCCTGAAGTCATGGCTTCTTTAATTTTTTTCGTAAAATCTGTCTCAAACTTTAAATCTCTATTGGTAATAATACCAACAAGCTTTTTTCCTTCTGTAATGGGTACGCCGGAAATACGGAATTTGGCCATTAGGTTATCTGCATCTTCCAATGTATGTTCTGGACTTAAAGAAAAAGGGTCCGTTATGACGCCGTTTTCTGATCTTTTCACCTTGTCTACTTCGTCAGCCTGCTCCTCAATGCTCATATTCTTATGAATAATTCCAATTCCTCCCTGCCTCGCCATGGCTATAGCCATTCTGTGCTCTGTTACTGTGTCCATCCCGGCGCTCATCATGGGAATATTTAATTTGATCGTCTTTGTAAGATAAGTAGATAAGTCCACTTCATTGGGAATTACTTTAGAATATGCGGGAACTAAAAGCACATCATCAAAAGTTATCCCTTCGCCTATTATCTGGCCCATAAATTCCTCCATTCCTCCGCATTAGCGGTATTCACTTGATACATTCGTCAATTTTCTATATTTACCTGCCTTGGAAATACAGCCTTTATGCAGTTTAACATATGCTCGTCCATCTCCAGCAATATTTGGACCATCTCCCCCTCTTCCTTGTATATCATAATATATTTTTCTGTCTCAGGGGCGCCAGAACTAAAATCATATGTTTTTTTAATCCTGCTTCTATATCCATCCACTTGATGGAAGCTCTCCTTTGCAAGAATTTCCATCTTAGCAAGCTCCAAAGTCTTTACGTTCTTTCGAACTTGCTTTTTCATAATTTTGTCTATGGTTAACTCTTTATCCACATACAAATACTCATATTCTAAATCAACCTTTCGAGAATACAAATAATTTGCTATTCCAGACAAAACTGCCCCTATTAGAAAAAGAATATGGAAAAATCCAGCAAGGACCAACAATATGGTAACTACTGTTAAAATAATCTTAAGGGCTGAATCTACAGGTCTTTTCTTCCTAGATACAAGATACTCCCCATATGACTCATTCATACTGATTTCCCCTTTTCTTTCTTCGTTTCCGCTCATTATATCAAATTTCTTCAGGGGATGCAATGAATTTTCCTATAGGTTAAATGCAAAAAGAAACCCCATCCTTTCCATAAGGTGAGGTTTCCTTTCTTTCCTTTTCTAACGGATTACATCATTCCCATTCCGCCTCCTGCTGGCATAGGAGGAGTATCTTCCTTTATATTAGCTACAACAGATTCTGTTGTCAGTAAAGTAGAAGCAACACTTGTTGCGTTTTGTAAAGCACTTCTTGTCACTTTTGCTGGATCTAAAATACCAGCCTCTACCATATTTACATACTCTTCTTTCAGTGCATCAAAGCCCACACCGATTTCAGATTCTCTTACTTTATTAATAATAACAGCGCCTTCCAGTCCTGCATTTGCTACAATATGATGGAGAGGAGACTCTAGGGCTTTTAATATAATGTTTGCTCCAGTCTTTTCATCTCCCTCTAGAGATTCTGCTAGTTTTGCCACCTCTTTGGATGCATGAACATAGGCAGATCCACCTCCTGCAATGATTCCTTCCTCTACAGCGGCTCTTGTTGCTGCCAATGCGTCTTCCATGCGAAGCTTGGCCTCTTTCATCTCTGTTTCTGTTGCTGCCCCTACTCGGATAACGGCAACTCCTCCTGATAATTTTGCAAGTCTTTCTTGAAGCTTTTCTCTGTCAAAGTCAGATGTTGTCTCTTCTACTTGAGCTTTAATCTGAGCAATTCTAGATTGAATGTTTTCCTTTTTCCCTTCACCGTCTACAATGACTGTGTTTTCCTTTTGAACTTTTACAGATTTTGCCTTTCCTAACTGATCCAATGTTGCCTCTTTTAAGTCTAATCCTAATTCGTCAGAAATCACCTGACCTCCTGTTAAGATTGCAATATCTTCCAGCATTGCCTTTCTTCTGTCTCCATAACCTGGAGCTTTTACGCCCACAACATTAAAGGTTCCCCGAAGCTTATTCACGATTAATGTAGTGAGAGCCTCTCCCTCAATATCTTCTGCAATAATGAGAAGCTTTTGCCCTGACTGTACAATCTGCTCTAACAGAGGAAGAATCTCCTGAATGCTGGAAATTTTCTTATCTGTAATTAAAATATAAGGATCTTCCAAAACAGCTTCCATTTTATCCATATCCGTTGCCATATATGCAGATACATATCCTCTGTCAAACTGCATTCCTTCTACTAAGTCTAACTCTGTCTGCATGGTCTTACTTTCTTCTATCGTAATAACGCCATCATTAGAAACCTTTTCCATAGCGTCTGCCACTAGGCTTCCAACTTCCTCATCTCCTGCTGAGATTGCAGCGACTCTAGCAATATGTTCTTTTCCATTTACTTTGCTGCTCATGCCCGCAATAGCCTCTACTGCTTTATCTGTTGCCTTCTTCATTCCCTTTCTTAAAATAATAGGGTTTGCTCCTGCTGCTAAATTCTTAATTCCTTCGTTTACCATAGACTGAGCTAAAACAGTAGCTGTTGTCGTACCATCCCCTGCAACATCGTTTGTCTTTGTTGCCACTTCTTTAACTAACTGGGCGCCCATATTTTCAAAAGCATCTTCCAGCTCAATTTCCTTTGCAATGGTAACACCGTCATTTGTAATTAAAGGAGCCCCAAAAGATTTATCCAATACAACATTTCTTCCCTTTGGTCCCAATGTCACGCTCACTGTATTTGCCAGCTGATTGACTCCTGATTCCAATGCTGCCCTTGCCTCAGCTCCATATTTTATTTGTTTTGCCATGTTTCTTTCCTCCTAGTCTGCTCTCTTCTTTATTCTACAATTGCCAAAATATCATTTTGCTTTACAACAATATATTCTTCTTCATCTAATTTGACGTCTGTTCCTGCATATTTGGAGTAAATGACTTGATCTCCAACTTTTACCTGCATAGTTACTTCCTTACCATCTACTACGCCGCCAGGCCCTACAGCCACTACTTCTGCCTGCTGAGGTTTCTCCTTGCTTTGTCCTGGTAAAACAATCCCAGATTTTGTTGTTTCTTCTGCAACTAATTGTTTTAATACAACTCTGTCTCCTAATGGTACTAGCTTCATTTAAAATAGCCTCCTTTATATTGTTGATAGTATCCAGCGCCGACACCTTGTGTTCTCTTGTGTCTGTCACACTTGTTTCCTTTTCATTATTAGCACTCGTTATTGTTGAGTGCTAAATACTAAACATATATTAGTGACTTTGAGTCCAATATGCAACTATACTATTTCTTGTATTTTGGAAATTATATATATTTATCTTATAGTATCTCCCATTTTCTCTTAAATACTCAATTTTATCCATTTTTATTATATAATTCCAAGAAAAAAAGGCATGCCCATTCTGCTTACATAAAAAGGCATGCCTTTTGCTCCCTCTATCATTATAGTAATCCAAAATATTCCAATGCTTTGTAAAGGCCGTCTTCTCCCATAGGCTTTGTGACATAATCCGCACATTGCTTAATTGCCTGGCTCCCATTGCCCATAGCTATGCCAACTCCAGCTCCTTGAATCATCTCATAATCGTTCATGCTATCTCCAATGGCAATGGTATCCTCTATGTCTATTCCCATCTTCTTGCAGACAAATTCAATGCCTGTTCCTTTAGAAAAGTTCCTAGGCACAAGTTCAACTGTATGATAATCATGACGAATTTCCTTATAAAACTTATCAAGAGGTTCTTTTAACCCTTCAAAGCCTCCTCCCACCATGGAAAAGCTTACCTTATTTACCATCCATTTTTTCTTCTGCCTTTGTCTCTCCTGTAAAGATAGAAAACGATTCCCCAGCTCTTTTTTTAAAAAACCAAGAAATTTATCTTCCTTTATTTTATCTACCGTTTCCTCATCATAAAGGAGGCAGCTTGTACCTTCAAAGATACCTCCCATACCTTCTTCCCTCAAAAGGCAAATGGTTTCTTCCATTATTTTATCTGGGATAAGCTCATCTAAAAAAGTCTTTCCCTGTATTTCACAGTACGCTCCACAGGCTGCTACAATTCCATCAAAGCCTATGTTTAAAACAGGCTTGTCAGGAACCATAACCCGGCTTCTTCCCGTACATATAAAAACCAAATGTCCCTTCTCTCTGCACCTCTTAATTCCTTCTATAGCGCTCTTTGGAATTTCCTTCCTATAATCCATCAATGTATTATCAATATCCACAAAAATGATTTTTTTCTTCATTTACTATCCCCCCTGGGCATCCCAAATCTTCCTTGAAATACTCATTCATAAAAAATACTAGACTAAGGTTACAGCCAAAATTCTACCAAATGACTTATTCGGTAAAACATCAATCCATTATTTACCTCCAACGTCACCCCAACATCTGTAAAAATCCCCAGCAGCTGGTATGCCATACTGTGTACAAAGGAGCAAAAAAACACAAGGCAAAAAAAATATCTTGCCTTTTTGTCTGCCAATCCATCATACATGCCAAGAAGGGACAAAAAAGCGGCAATCATCAAAAGCCAGGCAAAGTCTCCAAAATATCGGTTTAACACGCCAGCCATCTGGGCATCCGTTATAATAATAACAATAGCAGACAGACAGGCGGACAAGGCAAAAAAATATGCCTTTTTATTCTTTATCCACCCTCCCATCTTCCACACCATAAGTCCTGGAATTAAAAATACATGATTGTACATTAATCCCCCTATCAGGCATTCTACTGTAGAAACTCCCTGGTAAGAAGAGGACATTGTACTTGGAGCCACAAAGGGAAACCGGTTTGTAAATCCTGTAGGTACAAATAAGTAAGAAAAAAGAGCGAGGGGTATCCGATCTAAATGAAACCCTCTATAAATCATTGCGTTCCCTGTTAAATTATAATTTGCCCCAAAATCAAACACCGATCCAAACCTGGCGTAATTGTAATACATCAACCAGAAAGCGGTAACAAAATAAGGTGAAAGAAAACAAAAGGTTGCAAGCATTCCCTTTTTGTTCCAGGCAAATAACATCCTTTTTTGGAATATAAACTCCCAAAATAACAAGATAGAGAAAAAAGAACCAAGCAAGAGCTGAGGTCTGCATGGAGCAACAAAAGCCATACATAAAGAACCAAGGAACAACCGCTCTATCTTCAAGTATGGTCTGCCCCCTTCTTCTATTCCCCCAGAAGACAGCCAAAAGTACAATCCTCCTATAGTACAAGTAAGGGCCAGTAAGATAGGCAAGGAGTAAAAATCTGGACGTTTTATCATATACAAAGCGCCACAGCCATTTATAAAAAGGCAGCTTAGGAGAAGATATATGAGAAAGGGAGTGTTCCTATACCACTTTTTAATTATTTCTCCCACAAAGGCTAAAACTGCAAGGACAAGGAGCACAGAACATAAAAAAACCCCTTGATACGTAGGGAGATGACTGCCTGTCAACATATAATAAGGAAGATAAAAAAGAAGAACAGGTCCCACTCCAAAATATACAAAATACTTCCCCTCATAATACCCTACATCCCAGTAAATCTCCTCCCCAGTCCTTTGAGATAATTCCAGCCTCTCTTTATAATCATAAGGATTTTCTAGTTCTATAAGCCCCTCTGGAGGAGGTTTCAACAAGAAAAGTTCCCCCTGTAATAGGGCTTCTGTTAGCATATAGTATTGTTGATGGTGAGGCTCCTTTGGATCAAGAAAAAATTGATTCCACCTTACAATACGACTGAAAAGGAAAATCTGTACTAAGGCAAATCCTACAATGAGAAGCTTTCTGAAAGGAAACTTGTCTATATAAAGATATTGATAGAGCTCTGAGCTTGGCCGAATAAGGAATAAAAGAGAAAAAACCATAAATAAAAAAAGAGTGCGCTTCAAAGAAAGCATGGCTGGCACCTGACTATTAAAGCTCCATTTTATTACCTCAATCTGCTCCCCCAGTTCTAACTGGGGATATATTCGAACCCCAAGACATTTCCCATATGGATGAAGTCGTATATATTGGCTCTGTAAAATATGATGATAAAAAACCCGCTCTGGCAGTTCATAATAAGCGCTGCTTCCCTCATCTCTTATGTTAAAATGAAAAGGGAGTTTTTTTACAGCTGTCTCTCCCAACTTAGGAAAGAGAAAATCAATATGAATATTTTTAACATCAAGATCCAGTTGGGAAACTTCCAGATAAACATCCTCCTCCCCTACTACTTCCCAAATATTTCCTTCTATATTCACAAGTCCTCTCCCTCCTTCAAAGGGGAGAGAAACTGCCTCATTCCCAAAAGATTCATAATGACGGTATTGGAATAAAGTCACTTCTAACAAACAAGATATCATAAATAGAACGCTTAAACAGCAAAGATTCTTTTTTAGTGAAGGCTTCTTTTTAAGCTCCTCCAATCCTCTTTTTTCCATTAGAATTGTCAACAAAATTTGACAAAGAGAAGAAGAATAAAAAAGCAGATGCCCCTCCCTTCCTGCCAGCTGGTTCCAAAGGAAAATTTTATCATAAAGAGCCTGGCTCCAAAGAATATAAAACACAATTCCTAATATAAAACGAATTCCTATTTGAATCCCATCTGTGTTTTTCAAATAGAATGGCTCTCCCCTCTCTTTTACCAAGTACTTGGCAAAAATTTGGTGTAAAAGAGCCATGCCCAAGAGAAATCCTATTCCATAAATCGTCATATTTATCTCTACGCCTTTCCGATTTGGGGTTCCAAATGAGATAGGCCCAAATCTCCAGAGTCAAAAAGTAATTCTTCCAACCCCCAGCCATGCTTACTTTTACCATACAAACTCATCTCCTATTATATAGAAACACCCTCAAATGTCAAGGAATACAGACCTTCTTCTTCCATGTATAGAGCGAAGAAAAGGATACCTGTTTGTCAAATTAATTTTTTCTTTTTTCCCCTGATAAAATAAGGGGACTTGCTATATTTTTGGAAAAAAAGGAAATAAAAGGTCCCAAGCCTGCCACACATACAACCGTTCCAATGCTGAGAAGTCCCCCTAATAGAAAGGTACTCACTGCACAGAAAAGATCTGTTAAAAACCGGCATCCAAAATAGGAAATTTTAGATTTGCGGGCAAGTATTATAGATAGAGCATCGTAAGGAGCAACTCCTTTATCCGCTGTCTGATATAAGGCGCAGGCTAAGCTTAACACAAGAACACCCAAAAGCATGAGGAATAGTCTTGGCCAAAAGGTCTCATAAATAAATCCCACAGATAATAATACTTTTTCCAAAAATGACGCCAAAGGCCCCACTAATATCCAGTTGACAAAGGTACCTAATCCAATCAATTCCCGTCCAAAACACCATTGTACAAGGAAGCAAAGGCAATTGATACCTATGAGAATCAGAGAAAAATCTACGCCTATCTTGTCGCCCAAGGCAATGACCATGGCTGTATAAGGATCACTCCCCAAAAAGGACATCTTGATAAGAGCAATGCCAAGTCCCATAATTGCACATCCAAAAAGGGTCATAGCAATGGGGCGTCTGTCCATAGAACAGGCTTTTTGTTTACATTTTTGTATTATTTTTTTCATTCCCCCTGAATAATCTTCCATAGCAAATCCTCCACTGTCTCTATCTCATATTTGGCCACTGACCGAATCTCTTTTTTCCCACTTTTTACAGCAACAGGATAACCTGCCAGCTTAAGCATCTCCAAATCATTGTCATTATCCCCTATGGCCATGCACTCTTCTTGCCCAATTCCCAAATGGTCAAGAATTTTCAGCAACGCTGAGCCCTTGTTCACATTTAAAGGCATCATATCCAGCCACTCATTCCCTCCTGTTACCACAGTACAACGCCTTTGAAAACCGTCTTTCCAGTATTTCTCATCGGTCACTCCTCCCTCTTCATAGACAGAGATTTTCATATACTCCTCCTCTGTCTTTAAGATGTCTGGCACCAATTTGACATCATTTTTTACCACATCCCTCATATGATAATAAAAGTCCATATTTTTTGGCTGGACATAGCTTTCCATAACCCCAGAAACGAGAACTTCCGCTCCTTTTGTCTCCTGTATTGCCCCAATTAATTCCTGGCCAAGGCAGCGCTCCATATTCTCTTTATGAAGCTGCTCACCTTGATAAAAGCTGATACAGCCATTCTCACACAAATACCCAATCTCCTCATCTAAAGGCCAGAACAGCCTCTTTAAATTTGTATATTGTCGTCCGCTGGCAGCAAAAAAGAGGATGCCTTTCTTTCTCAGTTCATGAATCAATTCCCATGTATGATCTCTCAGTGACTGGGCCCCGTTAAGGAGTAGCGTTCCATCTAAATCACAGGTAATCAATTTTAACTTGGCCATATGAAATACTCCTTCCCAAAATAAGATTCTGCTGGACTTCTTCATCTCCCATTGCTATAATCATATCACCTTATACCATTTAGTGTTAGAACATTTTTAGCACATTACTATGACAATCTGGGCAAAATGAGGAGAGGCATGGTTCATGGAAAATAGAGAAATCAATGTTACAACAGATGAAAATGAAAGACAGCTGGAACAGCACGGCATCGCTCCCTTCCCTATCGCTTTTTATCAAGGAGATCTTAGAAGTAATACTGTTGTCTGGCACTGGCATGAAGAACTGGAGCTTATCCTAATACAGAAGGGAAATATTGGAGTTGGAGCTGGAAAGACAAGAGAGAAGCTAAATACTGGTCAAGGCTGTTTTATAAACGGCGGCGTCCTTCATAATATATGGAAAATAGAAACAACTCCTTGTGAATACCGCTCTATTGTCTTTCATCCTAGATTCATCGGCAGCATGGACAGCCTTTTTTGGATTAATTATATTCATCCCCTAAAGGCTCCATCTTTTCCCCAGTATATTCCTTTTCTTAACAAGGAAGGAAACCATTTAACTATGCTCTTTTCCCAACTGTGGAAAATACAGGAGGAGAAAGCCATTGGATATGAAAACGAGGTGCGGTATCTTTTGACAAAATTTTTTATATACCTTTCTAACATACCTTTGGAACAGCAGCAAAGACTTTCCATCAAAGAACAACGGGATATGGATAGAATGAAGCTCATGCTGACCTTTGTGGAAACCCACCTGTCTGAAGAACTGTCCCTTGGGCAAATCGCAAAGAGCGCTTTGATAAGTGAGACAGAATGCCTCCGATGCTTTCGTAGAAGTATTGGAGCATCTCCCATTCATTTTTTAAAAGAACGCCGTCTACAATGCGCCGCCGGCCTTCTCCTTTCTACGAATAAGAGTATATCATCTATTGCCCCTTCTTGTGGATTTTTAGATACAAGTTACTTTACCAGGGCATTTGGCCAGCTTTTTGGCATGACGCCAACAGAGTATCGAAATGTACATAAGAGACACTAAGCCTGAGAATCTGTTTCTTATTTCCTTGCTTTTGACTTTCTTTATGTTCTTCCTTCTGCCTTCTATTTCTTCACCACTTAGTTTCTAATTTCCAATACTTGAATACCTCTTAAGTCCTTTTGCCCATAGCACCGGCAAAATCAATGCACCTACACTGCATACTATTATAGTTAATAAAATATAATCTTTTCTTCCTCTAAGAAACACCAATGCTAGATAGTATGCTGTAAATGCATATGGCAGTAAAAAGGTCAGTATCCATTTGAGAATACCATGGTACATATCTATTGGATATTTCACAAAAATACGAAAACTGTCTAAACCATTGGTCATTCCATGTCTATCTTCTATCCAAAAGCTAATGACAGAATAGATAGAATTTATTTCCAAGTAAATAACTGCTGAGCAAAATAGAAGCGCTATGCACCATGCTATAGCTTTCATATCCCATGAAATATTTATTTGTTGACCATAAATCATTATTAAGACTACCCCTACTATGAAATCCCCGCCTTTATCTACAAAAAACTTCTCTAAAATAATTTGAAAATACATATTGATTGGCCGGATCATTAATCTATCCAAATTTCCTTCATAGATATATGTTTCTGGAATATTGGAAACATTTCGAAAAAATAGGTAATAGATGCCTAAAGATGCCAAAGAATAAGCATACATAAACGCTACTTCCGCATATGTATAACTCTCTATTCCAGAACCATTTCCAAATTACCTGCCATCATGAACAATCCTGCCATGCCCCATACCACATCTCTAAAAAATGCAAAAAGGAAATCCCCCTATAAAGAATCATACTTTTTATATGTAATCGGAAATAGAAAATAAACAACTTTATGTACTTAAACATCCCTTCTCGTCTATGGACTTCCATCATATATGCGCTGTACCACTTTATCTATAGATAATCTAACATTCTTAAATCAAGAATATCATAATGTTGCGTTATCTTTGCAATGAGCTCATTGTACTTTACTTTTGTTTTATCAAAGTTTAGTGTATATGTTTTTTCACCCATTTTTCTTATGGTAACGCCTTCCCTACCAATGCACTCCTTTATCTTATCTTGGGAGATTTCCATGAGAAAGTCTACTTTTAATTCTCCCATAGAGTCTGATTGTATTTTTAAATCAACAATACTGCCGTCAAAAATTATTTCTCCTTTATTTAGTACAATTACTCTTGAACATAATTCTTCGATTTCCTTTAAATCATGGGTTGTAAGCAAAAAAGTGCTTCCTTCTTCATTCATATACTTTATAAACTTTCTAATCCCAAAAAATCTTTTAAAATGTCTAAACGCTGTTTCAATGTATTGGAAAAAACATCCTATATTTCTGCCAATAAGTTTAAGGACTCAAAGACAGCTAAATCCCACCATAGCTGACTCTTTTATCCAAAAACGACTCCTAGGTGTTTATAATCTTTTTTTCGTATTGATTGATATCTTTACCATCCACCTAAGTTTCCCCTGAGTCCCTTTTCAGAACACCACATAACATTTTTATTATTGTAGATTTACCTGCTCCATTCTCGCCTATATAACCTAGAATTTCTCCTTCTGGTATAGAAAAAGAGATATTTTTAACTGCTGTTATATTTTTCTTTTTAGGTGAAAATAAATCTATCATATTTCCCTTTAGGCCTTCTCTTTTTTCTATAATCCTATATTGTTTTGTACCCTTTTCCAATTTTACTATGGCTTCTTTTGGCATGCCCTTTTCCTTTTTCATTCTTTCCTTTCTCAACGCTTTGCTCTTCCTATGTTCCTCTTACTTTACTATCATTAGGATGGATCTATACTATAAAAGAAGACATAAAGATGCACTATCTGTTACAATAAATCATACACAAAAAAGGAGGCTTCTTATGGCTGCAAACCATTACACAAAGTAGGATGAGGATTTTAAAAAATCTCTCGTCTCACTCCATCAAAATGGAAAAAAACCAAGCCCAGTTCTGCAAGGAATACGGCGTTTCAAAATCCCCCCTTGCCAAATGGGTTATACCATTCTCCACCGTTGAAATCGATGATGGAGAAGTTCTTACCGCCAGGCAGGTAAAAAAACTCCAAAAACGCACTGCTCAGCTGGAGGAAGAAAACCTCATCTAAAAAAAAGCCATTGCCATATTCACGCCACTCTCAAACAAAAACTAGATGCTGTCCACAAACTCCGTTTCCAACACGCAATTAGGACCCTCTGCCGGGTACTCAGCCTCAACCGAAGCTCTTATTACAAGCATTTTTCTACACAACCCGCTCCCCGTATCCAGGAGAACCAACCGATTGCTTCCCTGATTCTCCATATCCATTCGGTTTGCAACAAGCACCTTGGTGCTTACAAGATTACTTACATCTTAAAACGTGACTATGGCATAAACATCAGTGTTGGAAGAGTGTACCGACTGATGAAGCAATTACAGCTGCCAAAGATATCTTCGGACAAACCCCACGTTTCTGCTAGGCCTCCTCAAAACACCAATTGCTGCCATCATCTGCAGCAGAACTTCTCTTAGATGGCTCCCAATCTTGCATGGGCCAGCAACATTACCTCTATCAAAGCCAACGGGAAATGGCATTACCTATGCATTGTCATGGATCTATTTTCCAGAAAAGTTATTTCTTGGCACATCTGTGACAATGCCAATGCAGTACTGGTGATTACAGCCTTTCCCAAAGCTTATGATAAGCGCCCCCCTATGGACTGATGTTTCATTCTGACCAGGGAACCCCATACACTTCCTATGCATTCCGGCAGCTTTTGGATTCTCTCCATGTTGTGCAGTCTTTTTCAAAGAAAGGCTATCCCTTTGTCAACGCCTGCTGTGAATGCTTTTTCAAATACCTCAAAAAAGAACAAACAAACCGCAAATGCTATTCTTCCCTCAAGGAACTGCAGCTTTCTATATTGGAGTATATGGAAGGATACTACAATTCGAAAAGACCACACATCACTCTTGGCATTCTTACCCCCAACGAAGCAGAGGCTTTGTACTGGGAACAGAATGCTTCGTTTTCTCTTGGATAATTTTATACTTTTTTGTGTCTACTTACTTGACTTTAGTCCACCCTTCTGGTTCTTTTCATAACCAAGGGAAGCATCCAGTTCTCCTTCCATAAGCTCCTGAAGGATATCTTTGAAGCTGTCCCTTAGCAGGCTATAGACATCGGCCACGCTGTTTAGGTTGTTATCTGTAATAATCTGTCGTATTTGTTGTTTTGTTACTGGAATAAGAAATCCTCCTTTTCGATAAGAATGGTCATATCTTAATTCTTACCAAAAAAGAGGTATTTTTTTCCAAAGTCACAAGCTATTTTACACTACCAGAATGGCAGCTTATACAGTCCTTTGAACTTGCTCTTCTGCTCCCATCTTCCGGTTCCTCCTTTTTTGTTCGTCCCCTATCCATGCTTTACTTCTTTACAACATCTTCCATTCTACTAAAGCTCACTCGTTTCGTATATATCTATATACTAATTCATATTTTATAAACCCTGCTTTTTCATAACAACGCTGTGCGACATAATTATCACTCCATGTCTGAATAAATAGATCCTTTCCTGTTCGTGTCATCAAAGAACGCAAGACCTTTGTTCCATGACCAAATCCTTGATTATTTTCGTAAATTGCAAAATCATATATACCTACAATATCCGTTATCACAACAGAAAACTTACCAACTATATCCCTGCCATATCTTATAGTATAATATTTTGTATATCTGTTATTTTTTCTGACAAACCCATCATTTACCCAAATATCAAGAGTATTTTCTTCGAATACATATGTATCATCAACGACATTTTTTTCACTGTTTGAGTAAAAATAATTTATATCATAGTCTGAATCTCTTTTATATCCTTGTGCAACAAGACAATGATCATACAATGTAAAATCCTTCATTTTTTGAGAAAGTCTTATACACTTTTTATCACCATCTGCACCTATATAAAAATTAAAATCTGTTGTAGGCAAATCGATACGACTTATTTCAATACCCTTATTTCTATATTGAACTTTACAACCAATACTCCTTAACCATAGCATTTCGTTATTTAATATTTTATAAAATGTATCACTCTTTATCTTTTCTTTAAAATAAAGTCTGCAAATAGTAGATAAAACCATTCTACGCCTAGCGTTACATTCTGAAATGGTATAATTTTTATATTTGCAACCACCAGCACAAGTTGGATATATAATACAATTCTCACATGATAATCTTTCTATTGAATGTTTAACTTGTTTTATAAAATGTAATACATTGTTTGTTTCGCTATTAATAGAAATACCTGCATCCGAAGTTTCAACAACTTCTGCCCAACACTTACAAAGGGAACCATCTGGACGAATAACTATGCTCCCCGAAAAATCTACATTGCAAAACGCCCCAATGTAATTTGGTTTTTCTAATGAATTTGTATATTCTAATAAATCTAAGTATTCCTCATTCAACTCTTCATCAGCTAATATCATTCCCTCATAGCAAGTCGATTCTCCTCCGTAGTTTTCCACTAACATCGGCTGAAAAAAACATTTACACTATCATTAAAGGCTAATTGAAGTATGTAGTCATATAATTTGACACATTCTGATATATTATTTTTATCTACATTCATGCGAATAATCAAATCTACTTTGGATTCTATCTTTTTAATATTAGAAATGATTGTGTCAAAACTACCTGCGCCATTAGCTCTGATACGCCTAGAATCATGAAGTTCTTTCGTTCCGTCCAAAGTAATTTGTATATCGGTTATGCATAATTCCTCAATATATGGAATGATTTTATTTAGCTCTACACCATTAGTAATAACTCTTCCGCTATAATCCAGCAGCAACTCTTGGCATGTATTCTTCATACAACTTGAAGCTTCTAAAATAAATTTCAAATTAAGAAGTGGTTCACCCCCAAACCATATAACTACAACTCTTGCAAGAATAGGTTCATTCTTTTTGTACTCACGAATCAGCTCGCTAATAGCCGGAATACATTGTTCTTTCAAAAAGTTCCTACCGTGCTTTTCGAAACAATATGTACAATTTAAATTGCATACGTCTGTCGTTGCAATAGTAATACACATAAAATTACTATTCTTTTTCAATGAAATGCCATGTTCAACAAGCGATTGAAAGTTCTCGACTGGTAAAGCCATATTATTATCGTCTTGTACATGAAATTCCCCATGTATTAAGTCATAGGATATATTCTCACCCAAAAATGTAGTATTCATCATATATTGCATAGTTACCTCGTCCTTTATAGCTAGAAGTTTATATTTTTTTAGAATCCAATACTATATGTTGCATGTTCTTATTAAATGATACTATCAAAAATCCAATCACGAAGATCACAGATAAAATGATTCCGCCAAGGAACTCTTTATAAGTTGATATCGCAGAAATTGCATATATACCGATACTCGGAGAAAACATAATGATTGCATCAATCCCCCCTAGCAGCTTGCCTCTATTTGCATTATCTAAATTAGAAACCGTATATCCGAATAATGGTTGTGTTAATGAATCTGAGAAACCATACAAAACAAAACAAACGACTAATAAATATGGATTTTCTATGAAATAGATAGCCATAATAATAAATACATTTAACAACATACTTACTTTAAATGTTGCACTTACATATTGAGACAGTTTGCTCACCAATGCCAACCCAACAATTTCCCCAATTGTCATTGATGACTTAAGAACCCCTAGAAGCGTAGCTGATTCAGTAATATTTGCTATGAATACTGGCAAGATTTGCGGTATATAACCGTAGGCAAGATTAAGTACAAACATCAAAACAATAAACGCCAATAAATAGGAAGAATGCCAAACAGTCATGAGTGTATATTTTATATCGGAAGTGATTGTCTTTATTATTCCCCTTGACAATGTATTGCTCATTACCTTCTCTTTATAATTTACTTTTGTTATAAGCAATAAAGAAACAAGATATGTAACAATATCAATAATAAATACAGTATGTTCTGAAACATGTTCAATTAATGTTCCTGCTAACGCTGCTCCTCCAACACTGATAATTCTTATAACGATATTTGAATGGCTTTGAAATTTAATATACTGATTTTCATCAAATATATCAGAAGTCATGGAAATATAACTTCTACTGAACAACTCATTATTAATATCATTTAGTAAAACAAAAACTAAACCTATTGCAACATATCGTTTAACCAATCCCCAAAGCAAACCAAAACAACTAATGATAATAATAGATGAGATATGTGAAATTACCATCATTTTTTTCTTTGAATGTTTATCAACGAAGGAGCCCACAAAAAATGAAAGAATAGCGCGAAAGGCTACAGATGTTCCAATTACATAGACTGCATTCATAAACTGGCCTGTAGCAGAACTTAATCCCCAAACAATGAATAAATCAAAAATTATATCTCCCATATTATTTATTGCTATAGCCGAAATTAGCAAATTTCTATTTTTCTTCATGTCATTACTCCGTCCATCTAAATCATTTATCTTTGTCATCATATTTCATGGCATTATCTGAGTACTTTTTGAGCATTTTTTCGAGAAAATATTCTTTTGCAAAATGAAAGTATTCACAGTTATATAAACATATTTGTTTACATTCATTCTCTTCTGCTCTACATCCACCACCGCAATAATAAGCAATATCACATTCCGAACAAATATCTTTTTTATCAACCATATCTTTTGCTATAATATATTGTCTATTCCCTTTGATTGCATCGATAGCTATATCAATTAAAAGATTTGTAATAGGATTTCCATCTTTCTCTTTCTTTACACAAGGATAAACATCTCCATTAGGCATAATACTTAGAGCATTAATACCTGCACCGCAATGCATAATGGGAAATCCAAGACTATGAAACATCATATTGTCTGCAAAATTGACAATTTGGAACGTCTTATTCAAATCACCATTTTCGGCATTGTAAATAAAGTCAAGTAATCCTTTCAATTGCTGAATATTTGGTTTATCCGAATCTGCTACTTGCTTCACCATAAAAAATCCAACATTTATATTTTGTTTTTTATAAAATGAGTAGAATTCTTTTGAAGCTTCTATATTGTCATAAGTAAGCACTTTCATAACAACAACATTAGCACCATTTTGCACAAGTTTTTTTATATTATGATACACCACATCGAAATGGTTCTTTCCTCTCGTTTTTGAATTTGTATATTCATTTATGCCATCAAGACTAACTTGAATGACAACTCGGTTATTACAATACAAATGCATCATAGAATTATCAATCAACGACCCATTGGTAACAACGCAAATTGTATCAAAGAAATTGCATGCAATACAAGATTCTAAAATACTATGAAAATTTGGATGACAAAAAGGTTCTCCTCCTATAAGGGTAATTGATTTCGTATTTAATTCTTTTAATTTCCCTAAAATCACCTGATTATCTTCCATGCTAACCTTTGAATTATCATGCACGGAATAGCAATAGGTACAATTAAAATTACATCTTTTCGTTAAATTATAATACACCACGCTTAAAGAGTCTATTGCACTCGCATATTCATAATACCTTTGAATATTTGGTAATAAAATTTCTGAACCACTTGAAAAAACTATATCATCATTTTGATTTATTACTTTATAATGACGAGTAAAATCGTCTGTTACTATCTTCATACTTTATCTCCTCATAACTAAAGCCTAATCCGCATAATACAGAATAGGCTTTATTGGCAATAACATTTTATGCGACTCCCTCTGACTTTGATGTCATAACAACGCTGCTACTTTTCTTATCCTTGCTACATGCAAAAATATCAACATCATTTTCCTTTTTCAAAAGGCTACTGCTCTTCTTGGCCATGCTACATGCAAAAATATCAGCATCATTTTCCTTTTTCAAAAGGCTACTGCTTTTCTTAGACATACTACATGCAAAAATATCAGTCATCATATCCCTCCTTCCCTAAAAAATATGAACCGTCTACATTTTAATACATTATCATTATAAAGTTAATCTAATATTTCTACAATTCTATAATAAAAACACAATATATTGTACTGAAGTGAAAAGTTTATTTCTACTTAGAAGGGAGCAGAGTGGATTCGGGAGGAGCACACAGCCGCCAAACTTTTAACGAATACTTCCCCCGAAAATACGGCTGTACGGGCAGAAATTCCGAAAGAAATGCTTGGTGAATCTGAAAATGTCTGAATAGAACCGCTCTTTTATTTCTACTATGGAACACATATTTATATCGGGGAGGGTTCTTACATCAATTTTAACTGTAACTTTATTGATGGTGGTCTCATCACAATAGAAAAAAGCTTCATGTTTGGTGCTGCCGTAACGGTTGCGACAGTCGGACACCCTGTCTGCCCTGATATGAGAGAATATATGTATACTGCACCCGTAACAGTTGAAGATAATTGTTGGATTGGGGCAAATGTCACAATATGTCCAGGAGTAACGATAGGGAAAAACAGCGTCATCGGAGCGGGAAGTGTCGTTATCCATGATATACCCGATAATTCAGTTGCCGCAGGTAATCTCTGTAACGTAATCAGACAGATTGATAAAAGAGACAGCCAGTATTATTTTAAGGACAGAATGATTGATAAAGGGGATTTGGCAGAGGAATTTGAATTGCGTAAAAATCTGTAAACAGATGAAAAAGTATAATAACCGAATTTAGGAAAAATATTAGTATTGACATATAATGAACAAGAAGAAAAGGTGATTGACAAAATCATATCGGCAATCGTTGACTGTAAATCGCTTGAAGCCGTGCAGACTATCCCTGCCCCTGCTTTGGAATTGACTTTTCCGAGACTGGAAATAAGGCAGAGCCAATACAGGGTATTTCAAGACGGGGAGGAAATAAGCCTTACCCGCCTTGAATACAGTACCATTCACACAGACACAGATTTTTGAATCCGTTTGGAGCATAGACAGCGATAGCTGCCATTCAAGCTTTGTCAGCGTAATTTACAACCTATGGAAAAAATAGAACCGGAAAGCAAAAAACCACCTACTTAAAGACCATTTTGTGTGTCCTATAAATTCAACAGATAAAATCCGAGGGAGTGTAATATAAAGTGCGGTACATTAAAAGAAAGGAATCGAAAGGATTCTGAGTAACGCACTTATGGCACCACGTAAAAACAAAAGAAGCGAAGCCAACAAAGCTATCACACAGGCAACTATCGATCAGTACCAGCCCACATCTGCTGAGAATATGCAGAATGTTAAGGAATATCTTTGGACCAATGTTTGAAACTATGCTCAGGGGAGAAATGAACAGCCATCTTGGCAATGATCCAAACGCTCACGATTACAAAGAAACCAATAACCTCAGAAGATATATCCTTAAAAGTTTAAAGACCACAATGGGCGAAGTCGAGATTGATTCTCCCCGTAACGGAGATGGTTCTTTTGAATCCCAGCTGATACCCAAGCGTTCAAAGGATGTCAGCGGAATTGAAGACAAGGTATTATCTATGTATGCGAGGAGAATGAGCCAACGTGATATAGCAGATACGATTGAGGATATCAATGGATTTGAAATATCCTGCGAAACAATTTCCAATATCACGGATCAGGTAATAGAAACAACAAACGAATGGCAGAACCGTCCCCTTAAGAAATTTTATTCACTCCTGTTTGCGGACTGCTTGTATGTCAACATACAAAAAGATATGGAAACAAAAAGCTGTGCAGTATATATGGTTTTAGGGTATGATATAAATGAAACCAAAGATATCCTTGACATCTGTATCGAAGAAGCGGAGGGAAAACATTACTGGATGCAGATATTTGACGAGATCTAAAACCGTGGGTGGAAGACATTCTTTTTATCAGCATGGATAGCGTATCAGGGCTGGAGGAAGGGGCAAAATCCATTTTTAAAGATGTGGCTGTCCAGAGGTGCATCGTACACCTGAGCCGTAATTCTGTCAAAAATATACCCTCTAAAGGCTACAAGGCATTTACCGCCTAGTTGGGGAAGGAGTACGATGCGGTAAGCCTGAAAGCAGCAGAGATAGATAATGATGAGGCAGAGGAACTTCCTTTTAACTGACATTTTCATGGAAAGGGTGGGCGGGTTATCCGACCATCATTAAAACAAAAAAATTTACACACTTTACTTGACAAACCAAATTATAAATATTTATTTGATATTTACAATATATTTTTATAAGATCATTCTTAATGGCTACACTATTCCGAAAAGGAGTTAATCCATTTCCTTTACAAATAATAAAAAAAATACCTCAAAAATGTTTTTAAATTAAAAAATTATGCCTACTTACTCTACATGAATTTCCTTTGAAATGACAGCCCTGTCCGCAGCGCTGCTGTTCATTCCTTCCTGTTCCATCAAAGACCAATCGTCAAGATTGTCAAAAATGTAGACATACAATGTTTTTAT
>CAJUTQ010000010.1 GCA_910589265.1 uncultured Lachnospiraceae bacterium | reverse complement strand
TTTGACCAGTTTAAAGAGAAATTTAACAGCTCTACTTTAAGTGCTGAAGCATTAGCTGAACAAATGGGAAATGTTGATTCTTCTATCGTTCATTATGCTAAGACTTGTAAAAATGGGGAAATGACAACCTCAGGTTTCAAAAAATCCATAAACTCCCTGAGCCTCTCTGCCAAAGCAGGGAAATTAGCTCTTCATGCTCTTTCCATGGCTGGAAATATTGCCGCCTCTATTGGTATTTCTAAGCTCATTGAAGGCATCTATCATCTCACACAAGTATCCAAACATGTTGCACAAAAGGCTCAAGAGGTAGGCTCCTCTTTTAGTAGTGCCTCCTCTTCCATCAACGACTACAAGACAAAGATTCTAGAGCTTTCTAATACTATTCACGACAGTCGTTCCTCTATCCACGAGGTGACCAATGCTCGTAAAAGCCTTTTAGATATTCAAGATGAATTGATTGCTAAATTTGGGCAGGAAGAAGAGGCTGTCCATCATATTACAAATGCCATTCAGGGGCAGACCGATGCTTTGGATCATCTGACAAACACTTCATGGCAGAATTCCCTCAATGACTTTAATGATGGGACGTGGAGCAATGATTTCTCCAACTTTTTGAAAGGTTATTCCGACAATGTCCAACGCATGGAAGAGGAATATGGAACGTATTCTGCAAAGATAGACCCTTACCTTTTTAAAGGTTTCGATCCCAAAAATCAAAGCAACTATAAAGCCTTTATAGCTGTATTAGAGGAACAATTTGGCGCCACGCCTGCCTTTGATTCTTTAGGCAATCCAACACCCTTCCTTGAAATATCCGGCACTGCCACACAAGTACACCAGAAACTTCTTGCCATTCAGGAGCTTGCCAATGATTTCAACTTTAATAATAATTTTGCCAATCATCTCACCAAGCTTGCCAATGCTGCAAGAGAAGTTTCCGACCAATATAAAGAGTTTTGGAATCAATACATCCTTCAAGAAAAAATTCTTAAAAATCCATCCTCTGACTCTTACAAAAACTATTTCTTTGATATCATGCATGCTGCTGAAGAATACAACCTTTCTTCTGTCAACCAGGATGAAGAAGGCAAAGAGGCTGCGTTAGAATCCCTTTCCCGCACGATGGCAGAGATCCAGGAAACTGTTTCTGACAAACATGTTCTTGATTACTTTAATAATATGTACCCTGCTGTTCAGGACGCTGTTAAGCAATGGAAATTCAAAACAACCATCCTCCCTCAGTTTGATCTGTCACTGCTGGAAGGAAAATCTCAAGAGGATATCTTTTCCATGCTTACTTCTTCTGAAACACATAAGGAAAAAGAGGTTTTTAATTCTATCCTGGAAAAGGCTAGGGAATACCAATTATATGTGGCTGATTCATCTACGGAAGTCCAAAAGCTTCTGGACTTACTTGTACAATGGGGCATTCTGCAAGGAGAAATTTCAAATTCTGGCAGCGCTTCTTTTACTATAGGGGACTATGGAGACAACATCGACAGCATCCAATCGTCCCTCTCCACACTCCGCTCTGCCTTGGACTCCTTCAACTTAGGCTCCATGACCGAGGAATCTGTCTTGGATTTAATGCAGCAATTCCCAGAGCTGGCTCCTTACATTGATTTAACTGCCCAAGGATTTGGCAGGCTTTCTGAGGGATTAAATATGTTAATAGCACAACAGCCCGCCTCCCTCCTGGAAAGTCTCCAAGCCTTAAAAGCTTCTCTTCACACTGAGGAAGAAAGGGCGGAGGTTGACTTACTCATTGACTCCCTCCAACGCCTAAGCTCCTACGGGGATTCCGGCATGGAAGCCTATGCCGCCGCCATTGGAACGACTTGGAATGATACAGCTAATGTCATTGGGAGCGTTACTTCCCAGTTTGAAAACTTGGCAAAAGTACAGGACGCTGTTTCTGGCGGTCTTACTATGTCCGCTGCTGCTGCTGCTGAACTTGCTAAAATGTACCCTGAAATTCTCACCAACGCTGTTGTGGCTGCCAACGGGCAGGTCACCTTAAATGAAGATGTTGTGAGAAATATTCTTCAGGGCGACCAATCGATTTTAAACGCTCAAATAGCCAAACTGGAAGGGGATAAAGCTGTATTAACCGCTAAGAAATCCTTTGCCGAAGCACAGCTTAACATGTTAAAGCAAGTGGGGGAAGGGGAGGGGCAGATTGCCATGGAAACTGCCCAATACCGCCTCAACACAGCAAACCAGTTATTGAAAGCCTTAATCGACATTGGTATGGAAGAAGCTAAGGCCTATGCTGCTGTCGCTGCTAATATGGCTGGGAACATGGACGAATATAACCGTATTGTAGGAGAGGTTGCCATAGATTCCTCATCTAACATGAATTTGTCTGCCCTATCTATGGCAACAACCATTGATGTCAACAGCTCCCATGCCCAAGATTCCATCACCGCCTTACAGAAAAAAGCCCATGAAGGGGCAAAGTCCATTAAGGCCATGGGAAAAGGCGAAACAGGGGGAAGTTTAGAAAAGTTTCAAGGAGGGGGAGCCAGTTCCCTTAAGAAGATTGAAATCACAAAACATCCAGGAAAGTTTCATCCTACTTCCGTTGATATAGACTTCAAGGAAATTGACCTTGACGAGTTTCAATCACAGCTGGAGCTGGATATTCAAGGCTATACAGACGCCATCTCCCACATAGATTCCCAAATTGAAATTTTAAAAGGCTTACAGTCTACCTTCCAAAATACAGTCAGTTCCCCCAATGGAGGCATTGGGGGACATAACTATGGGGATAAAATAAAAGAGCTGGAAAAGGAAAAAGAGAAAATCAACAGCTCCCTGAATGATGCTGCCTCCAAAGGCTCTTCCTCTCCACAAGAAAAAAAGGAAGAATATAAAGAGTTGTTCGATTTCTTTGAGCGCAGAGTCAAAGTTCTAAACACTGCCCTCTCCCTCCTGAAAACAAATCTAGACAATGTTACTGGCTCCTTTGGAAAGAATCAACTCCTTGACGCCCAATTGTCCATTACGGAAGAAACCTTTCAAAATTATTCTGACGCCTTATCCATGTATACTGAAAAAGCCAACGAAGCTTTGTCCAAAATACCTGGAGATATTGCAAAGAAGGTAAAGGACGGGGCCGTGGATCTCACTACCTTTGTGGGGGATGGCAATAAAGAGGTCATGGATGCCATTCAAGAATATGAGAAATGGGCGGACAAAATCAACAACTGTAAAGAAGAGCTGGCAAAGCTGAAAACAGCTATCCGCCAATTGGAATTGGAAAAATTCAATAATATTATGGAGGATTTTTCTAATCAGTTTGATTTAAGGGAAGATGGAAAAGGCTTAATATCCAAGCAGATGGATCTATTGAAAGAGGCAGGACAGTTTATTGGGGAATCCTTCTTTACTTCCCAAATGGAGCAGTCTAAGAAGCAGCTTTCCCTCTTAGAGGAAAAAAAGACGAAACTAGCCTCCCAGCTGGCCTCCTCCCTCTCCTCTGGACGAGTGGAAGCAGGTACAGATGAATGGCTGGCTATGGTGCAAAGTCTCTCAGATGTAGAAGGAGAAATCCTAGATTGTAAAAAGGCTATTGAAGCCTTTGACAATGAACTTTTACAGCTTCATTGGGATATTTTTGACCAGGTACAAAAGCAATTCTCCCAACTGGATTCTGAACTATCCAACTTAGAAGGGCTTTTTGATGGTTTTAAGGTAACTGGCATCCATGGAGGCTGGTCAAAAGAAGGACTGGCCCAAATAGGTCTCCTGGCTCAACAGTACGAATTGGCCCAGTACCAGGTAGAACAATACAACAATGCCATAGACAAATTACATGGGGATTATTTGGCGGGAAAATATTCTGCTACAGAATATGCCGATAAATTAGCCGCTCTCTCCTCCGCCCAATGGGAGGCTGTCAATCGTTCCGAGTCTATTTTAGACGCAATTGTAAATTTAAACGAAGTGCGCATTAATGAAGAAATCAATGCTATAAAGAAAGAGGTTGACGCCTATAAGGAGCTTATAAACGCTCAGATAGAATCCCTGAAAACAGCCAAAGAGCTCCATGACTATCAGCAAACGATTGCAGACAAGACAAAAAGCATTACCGATTTAGAGCGGCAAATTGCCGCTATGGAAAACGACGACACTGCTGCCACAATAGCAAAACGCAAATTATTGGAAGAACAGCTTGCACAAGCAAGAAAAGAATTGGAAAATACCCAATATAATCATTCCATCCAAATGCAGGAAGAAGCTTTAAACAAGGAATTGGAAAACTATGAAGGGGAGAAAAACGCTGAAATAGAAGCTCTTAGACTCTCCCTTGAGGAAAGGGAGCTCCTCATTGCCCAATCTTTTGAAATCATAAAGATGAATGCAGATCTTGTGGGACAAGAAATCGCCCTCATAGCCATGAACCATGGCATCATTGTGTCTGACGCTATTATCACCCCTTGGCAAAGCGGGGAAGGAGCCATTGCTAGTTATGGAGAAGTCTTATCTTCCAGCACCAGCGCCTTTATAGGCCAGCTCTTTGGCGTTGCCAATGAGATCTATGCCTTGCAAAATCAGGCAAACCAAACAGCAGACTCCCTTGCCTTTATGTTCTCCCAAAGGGCTGATAACCTAGTCCATGAACTCACTGCCTCTTATTATAGTGAGGCAAACTTAAACGCCATGACCAAAGCTTTACATGACAGTCTCGTCAACACTTTGGAAGGCGGTTATAACATTAGCGGCATTACCAACGCATTAGGAGGTATTGCCAGCGCTGCCAATCATGTGGCCTTGGCGGCAAACAATGCAGCCTCCGCCCTGGCAAATATGGGAGCTGCAAGAACTGCCGCTGCTAGCGGATACAGTTCTCCTGGATTGGGAAGCATAGGTTCCTTTACTCCAATCCCAACGCCTACTCGAAGACAGGGAGATCGAGTTATTGAGGTCATGCAGCAAGAGGAGGACGGGAAGTGGCGAAAATATGCCTATGCATCAGGAACAAGAAATGCCAAGGGAGGACTTCGGGTAGTAAATGAGAGAGGAAAGGAACTTGTTCTTCCCAAGTTATCTTCTGGAAATTACGCCATTGGAAATGCTGGGGATCAAATACTTACCAAACCCCAAACAGACAATCTTTTTGCCTGGTCAGCCTTTCAGCCAGAAGATTTTCTGGATCTCTTTGCATCTATGCCTATCGATACTATTCCTCTCACCCAAGAAATAGGAAACATACCTGAAGTTCTATCCCATGTTGCCTCTCCTCCTTCAATTCATCTAGATAAGATGGTGCATATTGATCATGTAGACAGCACCAATTTAAAACAAGTGGAAATGTTAATTTATAAAGCCCAAGATAAATTTATCCATCAATTATATGATGGCATGAAATACAGACAGCTTTAATCTAGAAACTGCACCTGTCCTAGGGTGCAGTTCTTTTCATTACAGAAAAAGAAAGTTGGTGAAAATATATGGAGATTTTTGGAAGTGATTTCATTCTAGGTACCTTTCGATTGTCGGATTATGGAATGATCTTAGCCTCCTTTGACATGGGAGGCTCTGTCGAAGACAGCCTGGGAATGAGCACCTCAACAGTAGAAGCATTTCTTGGGGACAGCCCTGTCCCCGTCTATTTAGGCGAGGGATATACAGATAAGCTCCGCCCCCAAGTAACCTTTGTAAAAAATCCCAAAATGTATAAGGGAAGCAAAATGTATTTTAGCGAAAAGGAATGTAGAAATATTTTCCGCACCTTGACAGGAATTCAAGGATATGAGTGGATGAAAGTCATAAACCCAGAAGATGAAGATGACATATGGTATAGAGGAAAAATAAACGATGTAAATGTAAAAAGGGTAAACGGCATGGTCGTTGGAATTATCCTCATGATGGAATGTGACTCCTGCTTAGGATGGTCCAATGAAACAAAGATACACTTGTCCTTTTTGGCAAATCAGCCAATAAGAATCCACAGCAATACCGACGACCTATGCCATTATATTTACCCCCATGTCACCATAAAGGCAAAAAATCCTGGAACCTTACGTCTTACCAATCACACAGATAACTACACAACGGAGATAAAAAATGTAAAAGCCAACGAAGAAATTATTCTTGACTCCAAACATGAACTCATCTCCTCTTCCCTTGTTCATCCTTTATTATTAAATGATTTTAATTTACATTGGGTACGCCTCCTGCCAGACGAAAATGAACTTTCTATCAATATGGACGCCGTCATTTCTTTTGTCTACCGAGTACCTAGAAAGGCAGTGCTTTTATGAGTTTTCAATTACACCATGATTTTTTTCATAATCCCATTGTTCCTTCTTATATTTTATGTAAATCCAACAAGGAACGAATTGGTATATTAAAATGTACAAGTAAACAGATCACAGTTAAATTTAACGCTATTGATGAAATTCATTTTACTGCTTATTTATACCATGATGGGGAAAAAAATATGTATTATGACGAAATTGACGTCATGAAATATATATTGCTTCCTGACATTGGACTTTTTGCCATTGATTCTGTAGATATTGAGTCAGAAGGGACGAAGTCAGAGCATAAAAATGTTGTGGGGAAAAGTTATGAATGCCTTCTGGGACAAAAATATTTAGATACCTTTACTATCAATATGGGAACAACAGAAAGTATTGACGGAGTTTCCTTTTACAATATGAGAGATCCATCCAAAAGCCTTCTACATCTTGTCTTAGAAAAAAATCCCGATTGGTCTTTTGGTCATATTGATCCAGCCCTCCCTACCATGGAAAGAAGCTTTGAAGTATCTAAGCAAGACGTCTATTCCTTTTTAACTACCGATATATCCCAGGCCTTTGGATGCCTTTTTTTATTTGATACTCTTCAAAATCTTATCCATGTTTATGAAGAAAAAAATTTGGGGGAGGATACGGACGTCTATGTCTCTTACAAGAATCTATTAAAAAATGCCAGTTTTTCCTGGAATGTATCGGATATCAAAACATGCCTTACATTGATTGGGGAGGATGACTTAACGATTCGGGAACTGAATATGGGGTATGATAAAATTTATAACTTAGCCTATTTTAACTCTACGGCATTTATGAGTCAAAGTCTCTATGACGCATATAATCAATGGATTCAAAAAAGAAAAGACTATGTAAACCCATATACCTCTCTCCTATCCCAGTATGAAAGGTATTATGGAAAAATTAATGAATTGACCAACTTAAAAATGCCAACGGACCCAGAGAGTACCAACTGGTCAGAATACGGCCTTATCCCATTGCAGGAACAATTGACTATGGAGGAAAAACGCCAGGCAGTTATGATGAAAGCAGGATGGGGAAATCCAGATAACGGAAATTATAATTCCAAATACCTTCCTGTTTACCATAAGATTCTGGCCATTCAATCCCAGATTTCCCGCATAAACACTGAATTAAACAATCTGAAAAAAGCACAGTCAACCGTCTTCTCCCAAATGAAAAATATTATGAACGCCCTTTCTATGAATAACAACTTTACAAAAGAGCAATTAAAGGAATTAACTGCTTTTATTAGGGAAGATGAATTAAACTCCCGTCATTTTGTTGTCACAAAGAGCATGACCGATGAAGAGCGGTTTAGAGTGTTACATGAATTTTTAGATTATGGGGAAAAGGAATTGGCAAAGGCAGCCGTTCCCCAGCTCTCCTTTAGCGCCAATATGGTTCATCTCTTTTCCATTCCAGAATTTCAAAAATTTAACGGAGTTTTTGATGTGGGAAACTATATCCATGTTTCCATTCGGGACGACTACTTAGTAAAAGCCCGCCTCCTTACCATGACTGTTGATTTTTACGACATGACCAATTTTAAGATAACCTTTGGCAATGTTCTAAGGCAACATGGAAAAATTCTTGACGTCACGAAAGCCATAACCATGGCCCAATCCGCTGCCACCTCTCTCTCCCTTAACGCCTCCCATTGGGATCAAGCCAAAAAGGACACCTCTTCCATTGGGAAAATCCTTGACGAAGGGCTATTGTCTGCTGGGAAATACTTAAAAAACGGCGACGACTCTGAGATGGTCATAGACAGCCGGGGAATTTTTGTAAATACTACCTCTGGCTCCTATAGCGGCAAAGATTCTATTTTTGTAGGAGGGGGAAGAATACTCTTTACAGAGGATCATTGGAAAACTGTGTCCATGAGCGTAGGCCGGGCAGATGTCACGATAAAAGGAAAAACCCAATCCCGCTTTGGAACCTTTGCAGACTTTGTCATTGCCGGATACATCGGAGGCTCCATATTAGAAGGGGATGAAATATATGGAGGTATGATCCAATCCACCAACTACTCTCCTGGAAAGACTGGCGCCATACTGGACTTAAATAAGGGCACTCTGGAATTCAATGGAAATAATGAGAGAAAATTAACCTTAGATTCCAATGGGACTCTCACAGTAAAAGGCACCATCCAGGCAGACTTAGGCTACATTGGAGGACAAGGAGGCTTTACCATTACATCTGGAAAATTGTACAGTGGGAAAACTTCTCTGGATTCCAATACAACAGGTGTGTATATAGGAACAGAAGGTATTGCCTTGGGAGCCAACAGCATGTTTAAAGTATTGGAGGATGGCTCCTTTTTCGCTGAAAAAGGATTGATTGGAGGAAGCCAGGGATTTGTGTTAGAGCAAAGGAAATTATATAGCAGGAAGCCCTCCTTAACAGCTATGGAAAATGGCATTTACATAGGAACAGACGGCATTGCCCTTGGAACAAACAATGTGTTTCAAGTAACCCCCCAGGGCATCTTAACAGCCAAATCTGGGTTCATTGGGGGAGCTGTTATAACAAACAATTCCATTCATTCTGAAAATCGAAATTGGTGGATTTCCTCCGATGGAAGTGCCAGCTTTAAAAATGTATATATAAGCGATGTAAAAAATGGAAGTCATTTTGGAAGTGTGGGATATAGTGAAGGAACTACTTGGGGAAGCTTTGGAGGCTCCTCTTATTATGGAAGCAATGTTGGCTCTCCTTTTAGCGGAACTTGCATCTCCCATATAGAAGCTATTTCTACCCAATATATTCGAGCTCAGTATTTAGACGCAATGTGTGCTTATATTGAAAATTTACAACTCCAATGTGCAACCCTTGCAAACTTAGTAGCCATAAACATTGATCGCATTAGCGCATTAGAAGTCGATAACCTTAGTATTAAAAATACTCTCACAACTCATAGTACAGAAATAAAGAAATTGAAAACTGCGCCTATTTGTGTAGATAGGCTGACTGCCGGAAAGATTAATGGGAGAAATGTTGATTGGAGAGAGCAGGAAATAATTACAGAAATAAGAATGGAAGAAAGGGTAATGATCAAATCCATTAATTTTCTAACAAAAACAGTAGAGAAAGAACGATTCCCCATTGTAACAGGCTATACTGCCCGCAATTTATATTTTCTATGTTCCGATTAAGATGAGCTATAAGAGCAAGAAAAACTTTTACAGCTCACACATAAACAATACCCAGCAGGGAGGTTTCTTCCTTATAAAAATGTTTCCTTATACCTCAACATTTTCAAACTAAAAGAAAGGGATGATTCCAAAGAATGATTAGAAATTATCAAATATTAAGAGAACAAATAAATTATGCAATACAAAACAGCGACCTTGATATTGGAGCCGCTTACTTTATTGTAAAGGATGTGTTTCAAACCTTAGAAAAAATGTACTATGCTCAGATAAATACAGAATTTATAGAAGAATCCAAAGATAAAAAGGAGGAGGGAGAAGATGCTGTAACAAATCAAATAGAACTAGATGCCCCAAAGGAAAAGAAACAAGGAGAATCGAATCCTATATAGTAAAGAAGGTGAATATGCATATGCAAGGAATTTATAAACATTATATTATTGATATGTCTTGCAACAATAATTTCGTACAAGTCCCTACTGTCCAAGGGGATGGCAATAAAGTACGGGGATTTGAAGTAGAGCTTATTGCTAATAACGTCCAGTATGTGGTGGATCCCTCTTCCACCTATGTATGTATAGGTGGTACAAAACCAGATACAAAACAAATATTAAATGAATGTGAAATAACGTCCCAAGGTTATATACACGTTGATATTACCCAGCAAATGGCTGCTGTAGCCGGCCGTGGAGACTATAGCATTGTTTTAATAGATAAAAATACAAATACCCAGTTAAAGTCTTTCCCATTTTACATCCTTACGACTCCCTCTGCCTACAGTGCCCAAGATATTACGTCTAGCAATGAATTTGGGTTATTAGTTGACAAAATTAATAAGGTGGAAAAGTTAAATATTGATGTGCAGAAACTAGAAAACACAATCAAGATAAACGAAACAGCTAGGGAAAATGCGGAAAACAGCCGCATTGCCAATGAGACAGCCCGCCAAACCAATGAGGCTGTAAGAACAACGAATGAAAGGGTACGGGAAGAGGCTGAGAGGGCCAGAAATGAAGCAGAAGCCCTTCGAAACGCCGCTGAAACAGAAAGAAATAAAAATGAAAGAGAACGGGATGAAAAAGAGCAGCTGCGTATTACTCATGAAGAGGAGCGGAAGTCTTCTGAGTCCATACGAATCCATAATGAAAATCAGCGAGTGATTTCCGAAACTGCCCGCACAGAGGCAGAACTTGAAAGAAATGATGGAGAAGCTATTCGGCAAGCCAATGAAAGAATGCGTCAAAATCAGGAATCCCAAAGGCAGCTAGACACAGCTACTGCCATAGCCAATGCAAACGACGCTGCCATCTATGCACAGGCAAACGCAGACTATGCAAAAATCCAAGGAGACTATGCCAATGAACAGGGAGGATTGGCAAATGCTGCCGCTGCATCTGCCACAGAAATAAAAAATGAGTTGATCACAATGCGGGACAGCGGAGCCTTTAAAGGAGATAAGGGGGATCCAGGTAGAGATGGGGTTATTACAACGATCAATATAGACCAGATGGCTTTTCAAATTGTGGACGACCATTTAATACTTACTTATGAGACAGGCAATACCAATGCTGAGAAGTTTTCTATAAATAGTGAAGGACATCTTGTCTATCGTGTAACTGCATAAAAAACCAGGGGCTTTCACAGCCCCTTTTTATTTTCATAAAAAGGAGGATTTATCAATGCCTACAATTGATTTAGGAAGAGTTAAGGGAGAAAAAGGGGAACCATTCACATATGATGATTTCACACAAGAGCAATTAGCTTTCCTCAAAGGTGAAAAGGGAGATACGCCTATTATCAAGGCTGGGGTGGTTACCCCTTTAGCACCTACAGAAGCTCCTACTGTGTCTGCGAATACAAGTGGAGTTACAACCACCTTTCATTTTGGCATTCCAAAAGGGGATATTTCAACTGTAGAATCCCCTGCTTTCGATGACAGCGTCTCTGCGTATACCACTCTTCAACAGGCTAATTCCGGTGCAGAGGAGGCTGTCAATGGGATTCAAAGTCATGTGAGTTTATTCACTACTTTGTCCAATATGAAAAAAAGCTTGTCAGCCATTGTACAAGGATTGAAAATATTAGGAACGAATGTTGGAGTTATTACTGGAATTACCTCAGATTTGAATTCGGAATCCGATACCATTGCTGCATCTAGCAAAGCGGTTGCTACATTAAACAGTAATTTAGCAATTCAGACTGGAAAAATGACACCAATAGCATCTGCCTTTAACATGTCAGGAGGTACCCTACAAAAAACTGGAAATGTAAAAAGGATTGTATTTGCAGGACAGGTTACAGCACCAAAATATATATATACTACAATTATTACAGTGCCATTAGAATATGATCCAAAAAATAGGGCCATTACCAAGGCAATATGGTTCAATAATTTAATGATTGGATATTTAAGCTTTGCTAATGGAGAAGTAAAAATACAACCTACCCAAGAACTAAATAACACAACAATCTATATTGATGAGACATATATTTAACATATCTAATAGACGTGTAAAAATTTTTCTGTAAATACAGATCTTCTATGATAATGATGTGAGGCTGGAGGCAGTTTTCTGCTTTCCAGCCTTGCTTAACTATTAACACAAATCTGTTGGCACGTCAAGGTCACCCTCTAAAGCGGGTATTCATTTTACCCTTGATCATGACAGCTGATTTGGGTTACTCAGGTATCTTCCTTCATACACGATGGATAATTCGCCATAAACTTTTCCCCAGTTCCTGATCGGCATAGTCCATTTTTTGGTCGCTTCAAAAGTTGCCAGATACAGCGCCTTCAATAACGCCTGGTCACTAGAAAACATGCTTTTCTGCCGGTTCCCTTTCCGATACGTAGAATTAAGCGATTCGATCGCATTGGTCGTATAGATCACTGTCCTGACATCCGATGAAAACTTGAAAATCAGTGTCCTGGCATCCCAGTTTGTTGTCTACGATTTTATCGCATTCGGATACTTTTCCGACCACTTTTCTGTAACCGTATCACGGATTTCAGCTGCACGGTCTGCATTCGGCGCATTGTAGATTTTTTTCAGATCCTCAGCAAACACCTTGCGGTCTTTGTCTACCACATACTTCATTATACTATGCGCCTGATGGACAATGCAGCGCTGATATTCCGTTTGAGGAAAGGCCATGCTGATTGCCTCTTTTATTCCGGTCAGGCCATCGGCACAGATGATAAGGATATCTTTCACACTGCGGTTTTTCATGCTGTTCAATACGGATAGTCAGTATTTCGCACTTGTCCCTCCCAGCAGATCTATGAAGGCATCCTGAATATCTTCAGCAGTCTCAATATCGTATTCCTGAAGGAGTTGATGAAGGATGGCGCGCTTGCCTCTGTCATTTGTACATGGTGTACTAGTTTCTTTTCTCTTTTTGCCATAATTTTAGGCCTCCTATAATTTTGATTTATCATAGAAGACCTAATCGCTCATTACTTAAATATCCTTTACAGACTTTTTTTCATAGTCTCTATCTAATTATAATTATTTATTTCATTTAAAATGCATCTCTTTATAAAATACAAACTATAACCTCTACAGTACAGATTAATGTGCCTCCATCGGTAGTTCCAGTATTCATACACCAAATATCATATTCATCGTTAAGTTGTTTGCTGTTGCTGGTATATTTCTGTTTAACTACTAAAAAATGCAAATTACCTATCAAAGAACTATTTATTAAATCAAATAAACTCCCAATTTTTATACTATAAACCTACTTTTTCAACAGGAGGACATCCATGAGTAAAATAATATTTAATAAAAATCCAAAAACCATCTATGATTGCCACTTCTCTCAAATTGGAGAACATCAAATAAAATTAATATTTAAAACTAAGATTCCAAAGTCTTCTATTTATTTATCAGGATGTAAGATCATCAATGAATGGAATCATGCACTTATACAAACAGACAGAAGCAATTATACATATTTATACAGAACCTATGAGGAAGCTCCCAATACAATAGAACTATGTGACAATAATATTCCCTATGAACAGGCAGACATGGATATAACTATGAAGGAGCATCCGTTAACCTTAGACGAGATAAAAAAAAGGAAAATTGCTCAAATGTCCCTCACATGCAATGAAGAAATTACAAGGGGAGTATCCATCCATATCAATGATACATTAGAACATTTTTCATATAGGGATGAAGACCAGACGAACATCAAGGAAATATTTGATTTGGCTATACAGACAAATATTCCTATGTATTATCATTCCAATAATCAAGGCTGTAAGTTATATAATGTGGAGCAAATCCTTTTGCTGTACACAACTGCGGCTATGAATAAGCTCCACCACACTACTTACTTCAACCAAATGAAAATGTATATTGAGTCATTGCATGATCCGGAGATCATAAACTCTATTTCTTATGGGGATCAGCTCCCTGACCAATATTCGTCTACCTATAGCCACGCAATGACCCAGGCAAGGGAGAGCATGGAGACCTTATTGGAAAATAGAAAAATCCATCTCACTATTGGGGAAAGATGAAGATGAAAGGACTTACACCATTCTTTCGAAAAATCGTATTATTCCTCTTATGCGGATTCCTATACTTTGCTATTGAAATAATTTACCGAGGGTATTCCCATGTTTCCATGTTTCTATTGGCAGGATTATTAGGTGTGTTTTTTATTGACACTCCCAATAATATTTTTGGATTTCAACTAGATTATTTATTGCAAGTTTTCATTTCTACCTTCTTTTGTGTGTTAGGAGAAGGAATTACCGGGTATATGGTTAATGTGAAAATGGGCCTAAATGTATGGGATTATTCCCGCCTTTATGGTTCTTTTTTTTATGGGCAATGCAATATCTTTTTCGTTATCATATGGATGCTGCTTATTGCCTTTGTTGGAATTCCTTTTTGTGATGCATATAATTATTACGTTTGCAAGGATGAGGAAATTCCCTATTATCAAATATTGGGAAAGAAGATCTTTCAATTCCCCCCAAGATAAAAATTTTAAGGGATAGTTGAGTATTATCACTCTTCTATCCCTAATTTTTTGTCCTTCATCCAATCTTTCCATTTTTTTCTAAGAACCAAATATTTCATTATAAAGGTCAAAAAAATCAACTGCCCCTCCATTTTTTGTGGAAGTCATTGTTATGGAAGCCCACAATTTTTCATTTAATTTTGTTGCAAGCTCACTGGCAAAGGCGTCATACTCCTCACTAAAGGCTTCCTTCCTCCTCTCTTCCACAATTTTAACTTTGTTGGCATCTGTCTCGTTTCGATCAAAGGTGCTTGTACATTGAATGAGATGATACCCATAAGGAGTGGTGACAATTTCGCTTATCTCCCCTGTATCTAAGTTAAAGGCAGCCTCCTCAAAAGTTGGATCCATTGTCCCCTTTCCAAAAGCATAGCTGCTGTTCTTATCCTCATTGTACTCTTCTATAAGCTCTTGAAATTCTGTTCCACTGTCTGCCTTTTGTTTTACTTCCTTGATTTTCTCGTAGGCTAGCTCCTTTTGTTCCTCTGAATATTCTACCTTATCTCCCTTTTCATCTAAAGTATATGTTTTTATAAGTATATGTTTTACAGAAATAGTTCTCGCTTCATCATCGCTTATTTCTGGGTTGATCTCCTTTGTCAGCTCCTTATACACTTTATTAGCCAATGCATACTCTTTATACATTTGTATGAGTATCCCTTTGTTCACCCCCATTTTTTCAATTTCTGCCTCATTTAAAGAAGCATAATAGAGCTCTCCTGCCTTGGCAGCTAGTGCTTCTTCTTCCTCATCTAAAACAAGCTCTTTCTCCCTTGCAAGTAAAACCATTACTTTTATCTGTGCGGCTCTTGCTATCATTGTCTCCTTTAACCGCTCTCCAATAGATGTCTCCCCCAAGTCCTGCTCCCATATTTGGCTTCCATACACTTTTTCATATTTATTTTGTATATTTGTCAAATAAACCATCATTTCAGGAAGACGGCAGGAAATTTTGTCAATGTGAAACACTTCATCCCCTCTAAAATCCATGGTAAACATAAACTCTATTTTCTGTCCATTGCTGCACCCTCCTGTTGTAAGGGCTAAAAAAGACAAGAATAGTATGAGAAAACATTTTTTTCCTTTGCTTTTCATCACTCGTTCTCCAATGTCTTATAAATACTTCTCGCCGCACTGATTCCATTGGCAGAAGCTTGCTGAAGTCCCCTAGTAACGCTGGCTCCATCTCCAATAGCCCTTAGGCCTTTGACACTTGTCTGGAAATCTTTGTCAACGACAACCTTGTTGGAGTAAAATTTGACTTCCACTCCATAAAGAAGGGTCTCGTCTCCTGCAATGCCTGGTGTAACTTTATCCAAGGCAAACATCATTTCCTCTATATCCACCATAATTCGATGGGGAAATACTAAGGATAAGTCTCCTGGCACCCCATCTTTTAAAGTTGGAATCAGATTATTTCTGCAAATCCGCTCCTTTGTCGTCCTTCGCCCCCTTCTGAAGTCTCCAAAGGTTTGCACTAATATTTTTCCACCACAAAGCATATTAGAGAGCTGGGCAATTCTTTTTCCATATTCAATAGGCGTACGAAAAGGCTTTGTAAAATTTTTGGATACTAAAATGGCAAAGTTTGTATTGTTTGTCTTGAATTCTTTTGATTTATATGCATGACCATTCACAACAGCCAGCCCATCCTCATAATATTCTGAGGCCACCTCTCCAGAAGGATTTGTGCAAAATGTCCGTACCTTATCGTCAAAGGTAGGGGTATGGTAAAGGAGCTTTGCCTCATACAAATTTTCATTTAAAAACTCCATAACTTCATCTCTTACTTCTACCCTTACCCCCACATCCACAGTTCCTACCTTTGTTTCAATTTGGTGTCTTTCACAAATATGGCTGAACCAATCTGCCCCCTCTCTTCCTACAGCTGCCACAATTTCTTTAGCGTAATACGCCTCCCCCTTTTCTGTATATACACCTGTAGCTCTTCCTTCTTCTATTATGATTTCCTTTACCATTGTCTCAAAGAGCATCTCCACCCCTGCATCCTCTAAGTGATGCTGAAGTCTTTCATATATTTTATATCCTTCCTCTGTTCCTAAATGGCGGATTGGACACTCGACTAACTTTAAGTTGGCGTTAATTGCCTTCCTTCTGATCTCCCGGATTTCTTTCTCCTTTCCCAAGCCATATACCTTTTTATCTGCTCCAAAGCTTAAATAAATGGCGTCGGACTCGTTGATGAGTTCTACTGTATTCTCATATCCAATTATTTCCGAAAGATTTCCCCCTACATCTGGAGACAAAGAAAGCTTTCCATCTGAGAAAGCGCCTGCTCCTGCAAAGCCTGTCGTAATAGAACAAGGCCTGCACCCTGCACATACCTTTGTCACCCTTTTTGGGCACTGCCTTTTCTCAATGGAACGTCCTTTCTCAATCATGAGTACCCGTAACCCTTTGTTTTTTTCCATTAACTCATAGGCGCAGAAAATGCTGGAAGGTCCTGCCCCAATGAGAATCACATCATAGTTTTTTTTCATTCTTCTTTTTTAATCCCTTTCTATTAACAGTCCGTCATAGGTTTCTCCTGACACCTTCCTGTTCACTCTCTGACCAACAACAAGCACAAGCCTATGTGAACAGTCATCTTAAAACCCCTCTAGGAAGGAAAATTTCCAAAACCCCTTTCCCTTTACCAAAAAAAGTATTATAATGACTAGCATAACCGTGCTTTGGTTATGTAATCAATTAGGAAAGGAGCATGCTGCTATGGCGGGTAAATTTGGAAAACTTCTTACTTTTACAGCTGTTGTCGGTGCTGCTACAGCAGGTATTTTTTATTTTGTAAAGCATCGCAATTCCCATTCTTTTGAAGATTTCGATGAGGATTTTGATACTGACTGTTCTGAGGATTCAGAACCGTCCAGGGAATATGTTTCCCTTGATTTATCTGGAAAGGAAAATACAGCCTCTAACTTGGACAATGGAGAACCTGCCCAAGATGAGACAAAAGAGCTGGTTCACGAAACTGAAAATTTTCAGTTCGAAGATTCTGGCGAAGACAAATAAGCCAAATATAAAAGGATGCCTTACATTGCCAAGGCATCCTTTAATATTTGGATCCCTTTTACAATCTCCTCCTCCTTTAGTCCTCCATAACCGGCAATAACCATATTTTCATATTTCTTTTCCTGTCCAATATACGCCTCTGTCACAGAATATAATTTAATCATTGCCTCCTCTCCCTTTTTTATAATTTCTTTTGCCTCTTTACTCTTCCATTGAATTAACAAATGGAGGCCTGCATTTTCTCCCCAGATTGTTATCTTTTCTCCAAAGGATTTTAATGCTGTAAGAAAACAATCATGTTTTCCCTTATAGCGTTTTCTCATTTTATTCAAATGGCGTTCAAAATGTCCTCCTTGCATAAAATCATATAAAATTCTTTGATCAATTCTAGACACAGTAGATGCATAACAGCTGCATACCTCTTTAAACCGCAGAAGTAACCTTCCTGGCAAAACCATATAGCTAATTCTGATAGCCGGAGCTATGGATTTGGAAAAGGTGCCCATATAAATTACTTTCTCATGTTGATCCCAGGCTTGTAAAGCTGGTATAGGCTTTCCCTTATAGCGGAATTCACTGTCATAATCATCCTCAATAATATATCTCTCCTCTTTTTCCAAAGCCCATTGAAGCAGTTCCATTCTCCTCCCAATAGGCATAACAATTCCCAAGGGAAATTGATGGGCAGGCATGACATAGGCAATCCCTGCCCCTGTCTCCTCCAGGCAAGAAAGATCCATCCCTCTTTTGTCCATCTCAACTGGAAAAATACGATGGTTCATACTTTTTAGCACATCATAAGCCCTTTTATACGTAACATCTTCCATGGCAATTTTTTGTCCCTCTCCCAATACTTTGGAGAGGAGCATCAATAAATAATCATTTCCTGCCCCAATAACAATCTGTTCCGCTTTACAGTTTACCATCCTGGAACTATGAAGATATTTCGCTATTGTCTGCCTGAGAGGGAGATCTCCCATAGGATCTCCCATTTGAAACAATTCCTTCTCATGGTCAAGCATTATTTGATTTGTCATTTTTCTCCACACATTGTAAGGAAAACAACTCATATCTATTCCATTGGGAGCAAAGTCATAGGTAAACTTTTTTTCTTCTCTATGTGGACTCTCCTCTTCCTCCGCTTTATTCTCCCTCTTCCACCTGCCGTCATAGAGCTCCTCTACCTGAGATACAAAGTAGCCTTTACATGGTTTTGCCTCAATATAGCCTTCACTCACCAGCTGGTCGTAGGCCAAATCCACTGTACTTCTAGACACTTGCAGCTGGACTGCCAGAGAACGAGTAGAGGGAAGCTGTTCCTTATAAGGCAGCTTCCCTTCTATGATTTCCATACGGATGTATTCATAGATCTGTTTATAGAGAGGAATTTTCTTCTTTGTGTCCAGGTCTATGATTAACCTATACATTCCTCTTATCCCTCTACTGTCCTTTAAGATTTATTTTTTGATTTCTCTCCAATAATCTCTTTCAGCTCTTTTCCCTTCTCCCGAATTCTCGTTGGGGCTTCTCTATTTACAATAACATTTGAAATCAATTTTACTGCATCTTCATATTGTCCCAGCTCTGTGTAAAGAGCAGATAATAAATAATCTACCGTAAACTCATCCATACCACACATGGGAAAGTCTTCTTTCATCCTTGCTTCCATGAAACCTGAAGCAGCGTTTTGAAGAAGCTTTTCTTCCTGACTTTCTATCTCCTTTTTCTTTGTCTCCTCTTCCTCCTTTGGAAGATTTTCTCTCATTCCCCGCATAAGCCATGCCATTTTTAAGGAGATGTAAGCTTTCTCACTAGCCTTTGCTTCCTTTGCCAAAGCGCTTGCATAAGCTAACTTATATCGGTCTATCGAATCCTCGTAAGAATAGAAATCACTTCCATACTCTTTTTTTATAAACTGGGGAGTGATCTTTTCCTTGATTTTTTTTATCTGTGCAGAAGTCATCTCAGCAAAGTACTTGGCCAAAGCCCCATATCCACACTCTGGGCATACAACTGCTTCATACTTGACCACATCAATTCCTGAATATTTGGGCCTTAAATCCAAATCCGTTCCTATAGATTTGGCTCTGCCAGACTTCACTGTTTTTGATTTAAATGCAGCCCCACATACTGGGCATTTATAGGATTTATCTAATAGTAAATCTTTTTCCAATATACTCATCCTCTACTTTCTTTTATTTGACCGTTGATGGCAGTTTATAAGAACTTTTCAAGGAAACAATGCGGTTGAAAACCAAAGAATCCTCCCTGCTGTCTTTGGCGTCTAAACAGAAAAAGCCCTGGCGTACAAATTGGTAGCCATCGTATGGCTTTGCCCCAGAAAGGGCAGGCTCTAGGCGGCAGTCTTTTAAAACTGTCAAAGAATTGGGATTTAAGTTCAAGCTTCCGTCTTCTTTGTATACTCCTTTGGCTTCATCCACAATATTTTCATATAGCCTTACTTCTGCTTTTATGGATGTTTCAGCTCCTACCCAATGGATCGTTCCCTTTACCTTTCTCCCTTGAAATCCAGATCCAGACTTTGTCTCTTTATCATAAGTGCAATGAACTTCTATAATGTTTCCCCATTCATCTTTTACACATCCTGTACATGTTACAAAATAAGCGTTCATAAGCCGAACTTCATTTCCTGGATAAAGACGATAATACTTTTTAGGAGGTTCTTCCATAAAATCTTCCCGTTCAATGTAAAGCTCCCTGCTAAAGGGTACCTGTCTTGTTCCCAATTGTTCATTTTCCATATTGTTTTGAACTTCTAAATATTCTACCTGTCCTTTTGGATAGTTATCAATAATAAGCTTCACCGGGTCAAGAACAGCCATCATCCTAGGCTTTTTCAATTTCAAATCCTCTCGAATGCAATATTCCAGCATAGCATAATCCACGGATGACTGGCTCTTGGAAATGCCGCATAAGTCCACAAACATTTGAATCGATTCAGGAGTAAATCCCCTCCTTCTTAAGGCTGCAATGGAGACAAGTCTTGGATCATCCCATCCATCCACTGTTTTATCCTCCACTAATTTTTTAATATACCTCTTTCCAGTCACTACATTTGTTAAATATAATTTTGCAAATTCAATTTGTTTGGGAGGTCTTTCATATTCCAATTCCTTTACTACCCAGTCATATAAAGGTCTGTGATCTTCAAATTCTAATGTACAAATAGAGTGGGTAATTCCCTCAATGGCGTCCTCAATGGGATGGGCAAAGTCGTACATAGGATAAATGCACCAAGCATCTTTTGTATTATGATGGGACATATGGGATATTCTATAAATAACTGGATCCCTCATATTCATATTGGGGGAGGCCATGTCAATTTTTGCCCTAAGCACCTTTTCTCCCTCTTGATAAAGGCCCTTTTTCATATCTTCAAAAAGCTTTAAATTCTCTTTTACAGTTCTATTTCGAAAGGGACTGTCTTTCCCAGCTTCTGTCAACGTTCCTCTATACTCTTTTATTTGTTCAGCTGTTAAATCACACACATAAGCTTTTCCTTTTTTAATGAGTTTGACAGCTCCTTCGTACATTTGGGGAAAATAATCAGAGGCAAAGTAAAGCCTGTCTTCCCAATCTGCACCAAGCCATTGAATGTCCTCTTTGATAGATTCCACAAATTCTATCTTTTCTTTCGTAGGATTCGTATCATCAAAGCGCATATTGAACAAACCGCCATACTTTTTAGCTAATCCATAATTTAGGAGAATCGCTTTGGCGTGACCAATGTGGAGTCCTCCGTTTGGTTCTGGCGGAAACCGCGTATGCACTGTATCATAAACACCCTTTTCCAAATCTTTTTCTATTATTTGTTCAATAAAATTTTTAGAAACCACTTCCTTTTCCTCTTCCATGATTTCATTTTGATCCATAGTCACTTCTCCTTACTGTAAAATAATTTAAAAAAATCCATCTGTATTATACTATAACATATATTTTTTTATAAGAAAAGAGTTCATTCTTTACAGTGTTGATGAATAGCTGGACTTATAAGTTATATTTAACTCTTCTACTTCTCTTTGACTGCTCTTACCGTTGTTCACGGCTGCTGTCAAGGACGGAAACCTCTCAAAGCTTAAAGCTGCTCCCCCGTCTTCATCTACCATTCCATCCTTTGTATAAACAGGTCCTGTTGTTCCTACAAAAAAGTAATCCTTTGTAACTGCCTTCCCATATCCTGCAGGCTTTGCTGACACAGTAACTACATAGACAATTGCTAACCGATTATTGGACTTATCTGTCCCATCCACCCGATAATAGGCCACATTAGACTTTACTTCATAGCTTAAATAAAATTTTGATGTATTGGCTGTCCCTGCATCCACAATTCCTGTCCAAAATTGCACTGGCTGGACTTCCAAAAATTCTCCCAGCTTTCCTGTTACCTTCTCATAAATTCCACTTAAATTCTCATCCTGAACAGAGAGAGGAAACTCTGGCAATCCTTCCACAACAAATTCCTTGGAACTGGCTGTAAGCCTCTTTCCATCTTTTTTAAGTTTTTCTTCGTCATACTCTGCAGAAACAAGGATCCTGTCTCCATTGCATAAATGTCCGTCCTTCTCCCTATCTGCAGTAAAGGATATATTTTTCTGTACATACTCGCTGCATTCCGCCGTCTCAAAAAAATAAGCTCCATTTGGCTCTGCACCATAATAATGGACACAAAATCCTTCAAAAGGATCCACCAGTTCCCACTTAGCCAGATCCCTCACCTCATAAGTAAAATCTCTGTTTTCTATAACGACAGCCAAGTAATTGGCTAGATCCTCGTCATAGATTGTGTGGAAAGAAACGAGATCCCCATTGGACAAGTTTGACATAGGCCCTTCTGTAATGACATAGGTAATGCTGTCAAATAATTTCTGCATACTTACCTTATCTTCCTCTGAAAGTTCTTCATCTGCCGGCATATAGCCAATTTTCGCTAGTATAGAAGCATTTCCATCATATCCCTCTACTTGGATTTTACATAAAGATTGCACGTCCATGCTCCTTTTCTCCTTTGCCTCCGTCCTGTTTGCAGCGCATGATGTCAGCCCCATATATCCAAGGAGGAGACCCACGATGATTCCCTTTTTTATTCCCTTCACATTACGAATCCTCTCTTTAAATTTCTCTACATTTATAAATAGTATACCACTGAAAGGAAAATATTACAATAATATTACAATTTACTTTTTCAATACTGTATTCTATATTACAGAAAAAATCTATTGACAAACTCTTATTTTTATAGTAAATTAATCCATGTAATCTCCAAGGTTATGCATATTTACTTCGGGGTGTGGCTCAGTCTGGTAGAGCACTACTTTAGGGAAGTAGGGGCCGCAAGTTCAAATCTTGTCACTCCGAGAAAAAAGTCCTTTTATTTTAAAAGGGCTTTTTTACATTTAGATAATCCTAACTTTATAAAACCGCCCTGAACTTTTACAGGACGGTTTTTCTTTATTTTGTCTGAAATTGAAAGGTTCCTACTAGATTTTTTAACACTTGAGACTGACTGGACAGCTCTTGACTTGATGCAGCGCTCTCTTGGGCTGTTGCCGAATTATTTTGAACTACTGCTGAAATCTGATCAACCCCAAGGGTGATTTGCTCCAAAGAATTTGCCTGTTCTTTGGAAGCATCTGAAATTGTATCAACAATTTCAACAACTTCTTGGGCAATGGTTACAACATTATTTAAAGATTCCGCTGTATCATTCGCAATAGAGACTCCCTTCTTTACTGCATCAATAGAACTGTCAATCAAAGCTGCTGTTCCCTTTACTGCATCTGCACTTTTTGCAGCCAGATCTCTGATTTCTTCTGCAACTACTGCAAATCCCTTTCCGGCGCTGCCAGCACTGGCAGCCTCTATGGCAGCATTCAATGCAAGAAGATTTGTCTGGGAAGCAATATCATTAATTGTCTTAATAATTTTTCCAATCTCACTGGATTTCGATGCAATCTCGTCCATTGCCTGAATCAAGGTACCCATTTTTTCATTGCTGGACATAAGTTCTTCCCCTGCCTGTTCCGCCTGTTCACTTGCCTGGGCAGACTTGGAAGCATTTTGGCTAACCCGTTGGGAAATATCTGTAATCGTTGCCGCTAATTCTTCCACCACGCTTGCCTGCTCTGTCGTTCCCTCGGACAAAGTCTGGGCAGCAGCAGCAATCTCATCGGCTCCTCCAGAAACAGAATCTGCACTGTCATTGATTTGAGACAATGCGTCACTTAAGCTATGGTTTATATTGCGCAGAGACTCCAATATAGGGGCGTAATCTCTCACATACTTATCCACGGCTCTACTTTTTATGCGAAAATTTCCATCTGCCATTTCCCCTAATAAAAAGCTGATGTCTTCTATAATATTAGAAATATTTTGAATTGTAATTCGAAAACACTCTGCCAACTCTCCTAATTCATCTTCTGATTGGTAATCTATGTCAATATTCAGTGTACCTTCTGACATAGATTTTGCCACTGAGATAAGTTCATCTAAAGGAGCCGTTATAGAACGGGTAACAGAAATAGCTAACATAATTGCAGTAATTACGACAGCTATCAGTATCACTACTAAAAAGATATAGGTAAACATAGAAATAGCAGACGATTTTTCGTCATAATCTTCTGCTTTCATTTTGGCTTCTTCAGAAACAGACTTGGCATATCCCATAAAAACTTTGTAAGCAGGAACATAATTTGAAAAAAGAGCTTCTTGAGCTCCTTTGTAATCTCCCACATTCAGAGCTTCTGTCACCTTTACCTTCTCTGTCATCATGGCGTCATAGGAAGCATCCAGATTACGAAATAGTTCCTCTTCTCCTGTAAGAGAATTTTCAATAAGCTGAATACGTTCAAGGAGGCTTGTGTCATAGGAAGCAATATCCTCTTTGTATGTATCCCAATCCTCTGTCATAATTGCAGTTCTTATATCTCTTCCTATTCTGTTAATGTCATATAAAATTCCCATAGATTCTGTCATTATCACACTAGGTCCTGTGTAAAGCTGATGAGCCATCTTACGGGTACGCCGAACCCCAGACAACGCTAAAGCCATCATAATAATAAAAAGTATAATTAAAATACCAAAACAAAATAAAAGCTTTTTTCGAACCTTAAAATTTTTTAACATTGCTACTCCTCCTAGTATAATAATGGTGTAGTCAATCAAGACTACTTGGTTAATAAATTTCTAAAATTAGACAACAGAAGAAGGCGTTCTTCCTTCATCAGATGTTGTCCATATTAATTATCATGTCTGACGGCTCCTGATAGA
>CAJUTQ010000009.1 GCA_910589265.1 uncultured Lachnospiraceae bacterium | reverse complement strand
TGTTCATGCAAATTTCTTTTTTGCTGATTTACAAAAAATATTTTTTGCTCGCCATCCCTCTGCATCAACAAAAAATGCACGAAAAAAATACCAAAAAGCCCTCCCCCTCAATCCTATAAAAGACTCCTGCTGCCCCCACATCCTCCTCTTCCTTTTCCCTTATTTTTCTCCTATCTTTATTCTTCAATCACCCGAAAACTCCCTATTTACAAGACCTTGGAAGAAAAAGAACCCAAAAAAGGACAAAAAGAAAAGAGGACATCTGCATATTAAAGAAGAAAAACTATCAAAAAAAGACCTGAAAGTTCTAAGACTGCACCATGCTAACAACATCTTGAAACCTGCATAAACACTGATTTTAATCACGACTGCTACCCTTGTTTCTTATCCCATGACAAAAAAAATATCCTCTTCCTCTTTCTATTACTTTTCTCTCTCTTCATTCTTTCAAAGTGCCGAAAAGCTCCATTTTATGAGGATTTGAAAGAAAAAAAGAAACATAAAAAGAATGAAAAAAAGAAGAGGAGGATATCTTGTATGTATATACACAAAAAGAAATACGAAAAACATTGCTCTACCTACCACCTAAAAAGGCTGGAAACACCCAGTTTATATGGCTTTAAATGAAAAAAGAAAGTATAAAACAGATGAAAAAAGGAAGAGGAGGATAAGTTTTTTAAAGGGCAGCAGGACTACAATGAATCGCTATAAATCCAGTGTTTACAGGGAATTAAGAAGAAAAGGAAACGAAAAAAGGAAGAAAACGATTGTAGAAGTGTAAATACATGAACTGTAGATGGCAGCAGGATTCATATTTTTATAAATAAATCCCTTCAAACCCAGTACTTACAAGGGTTTAGCAGCAATTAAGGAAGGTGGGGAATAAAATGGTCATAATGACCATAGAAACTACATGTTAGGGAATGTATACAATCCTGCAAATCCTTATAAACACTGGACTTTACAGGTCATATCTTTCAAATTTATACGAATTGTATACGAAATTTTTTTAAAAAAATTATGGATAATGACAGGAAAAAAGACCTTGAAAAAGGAGGAAGA
>CAJUTQ010000008.1 GCA_910589265.1 uncultured Lachnospiraceae bacterium | reverse complement strand
CTCGTAAACCATATTTCTTTCTGTGAAATGCTTTGATTTCAATCCACACCACTACGAGAGTGGTGACTTATAACGTCTTTCTTCGTTAACACTAATATCAAATTTCAATCCACACCACTACGAGAGTGGTGACTGAGCAACTTTATTGAAAACTCCCAGAACTTCCATATTTCAATCCACACCACTACGAGAGTGGTGACTTATTGATAGCAATAAGTTTTTGCTTATGAAGCAATTTCAATCCACACCACTACGAGAGTGGTGACAATCATTCAGAGCTGGTCGGGAAATTTTCAAATGATTTCAATCCACACCACTACGAGAGTGGTGACACCAAATGGTTCCTGCCCCTAAAGAGGGTACAGAAATTTCAATCCACACCACTACGAGAGTGGTGACCAATGACATTTATTACATGGGTGCATTTTTTGGTATTTCAATCCACACCACTACGAGAGTGGTGACACAAAACAGCCCACTTCCGAACGCTTCTTCTTTATTTCAATCCACACCACTACGAGAGTGGTGACCCATAAGCCGGAGTCACAGGCATGGTGAAAGGTGTAATTTCAATCCACACCACTACGAGAGTGGTGACCCAAAAAGCAGAGCCGATTACATGAAAGAGCGGCGATTTCAATCCACACCACTACGAGAGTGGTGACGAATTTGTTCCCTTTAAAATAACATTCATTGTCTATTTCAATCCACACCACTACGAGAGTGGTGACAGCAAAAATACACAAAAATTTTACTTATAAAACAAATATATGAACTATAATTAACAACAAGTAACCTCTTTTAAGTTATACATTAAAAAATTCGTTCTTGATTTCTCATTTTTATAGGTGCGAGTCTACTAAGGGTTTCGTGTTAGCTTGGGATCCGCACTACAAAATTAGAGGACCTTCCACATGCACTCCTCTATCTACTCCCACATGTTCCACCTTCGTTCTATATTTGGTACCAAGTTTATAAAATCTAAGACTGTCTACACTGCGATCAATTATATCTGTAAGTATTGATTTTAATAAAATAAATTGTGCATTATCTAAAACGCATTCAAAAACTGAGTTTTGGACGCGAGTGCCATAATTCACACATTGTTTTGCCACTTTTCTCAGCCTTGTTTTTCCAGCAGCTGTTTCTGTGTTTACGTCGTAAGTGATTAATATAAGCATAGTTATTCTCCCTTAGTTTTCAATTTAAGAAACAAATATCCAGTAGTATCCTACGTATTTATTTCCAAAAAAAGGGTGGATACTCTTCTATATCTCCTCGTAAATATCTGGCCAGAAGCATGGATTGGACAAAAGGTATCATCCCCCACTCAACTTTCTCCCCTAAATATGGATGAGTAATTATATCTTTTTTCTTATTCTGCCACTCCGTTAATAATTTCTTTCTTGCCAAATCATTCATAATCACTGCTCCATCTTCCCTTTTTTCAAAATCCTTCTTTACTACCATCTTTTTATTTATTAGAGTTAATACAAATCGATCTGCAAGAACAGGTCGTAACTCTTCAATTAAATCAAGAGCCAAAGAAACTCTCCCTGGCCTGTCCCTGTGTAAAAATCCCACATAAGGATCTAGTCCTACTGTTTCTAGGGCCGATGAAATCATGTTTGTTAGAAGAGTATATACAAAAGATAACATTGCGTTTACCTTGTCTAAGGGAGGCCTCTTATTCCTCCCTGTAAATATAAAATCTTTCTTCTGTTGTAAAATCAACTCGTTGAATACACCAAAATAAATGCTTGCTGCTTCACCCTCATATCCGCGAAGCTTGTCCATTTCCTCACATTCTTCTATATTTTTTAGGGACTTTGCTAAAATTGATGATGCATGCTTTACTTTACCTACATCAATCTGTAAGCTGTGATCTCTTGTAGCTCTCTCCAATACCCATCGGGCATTATACACTTTTCCAAGAATACAATTTCTTGAAATCCCAATGCTTATAGAAGGATTCTCTGATACTTCATATTGTTTCTTCCGCAATATAACATTTCCCCTCACTCCACCTGTAACACGGGCCAAAAACTTTCCATGGGGCGACAGAAAGCAAAGAGAAATATTTCGGTTTGCGCATCCTCCCATTAGTGCTGGGCTTGCTCCCCTATATCCAAAAGACACAATACTTTCCAAATTGTGAAGGGGAATCCGTCCTATCTCCGCATCTTTATCTAAAATTACAATGTTTTCTCCATCTAATGACAGGTATCCATCTGGAGAAGTTACATATAATGTATTGAGCAGTTTTTTCATAAGTCCTCCTCGGCAATTTTTCCATGTATGTATTCCTTTACGGAAGGAGCCTTCCCCAATTTAGGAAGGCAAGTATCTTTGAGAGAACAAGCATTACAACTCTTTGACCACTTTACTTTGGGGGTATACCTCCTTTTGAAAAGATCATGCATCTCTTGAAACATTTTTTTCGCCCTATCCTTACGTTCTTCTGTCAGCTCTACCTTTTCTCTTCGTCTGGTCTCTCCATAAAATATTGCTCCTTCAGGAATCGCTGTTAAAAGCATCTCCTCCAAACATATGGCTTGGGCAGTCAATTGCAAAATATCCATTTCTGTCTCCTTAGGTCTTCCTCTCTTGTACTCAATGGGGTACACTTGGAACAAACCTTTATGTCCATGGATCTTAACTCCTTCCTCCATCTTATGAAATTCTACAATGTCACAAACGCCTTTTACTCCCATTATTCTAGAGAATACAGGAAGGCTCCTGCTCACTATAATATCTCCCCTCTTTTGAGAAAAATTAGGATCATGAGCCCTTTTATGCATCAATTCCCCTTCCACTGTATACTCATTTTCCTGCCACTGCTGTTCAATGTGGATGAGGGCCCACTGACGTCTGCAAAAGGCAAAATGCTGAATGCCAGAAAGTAAAAGAAACTCTTCTTCCCTATATTCATCCATTGTCTTTATATCTTTCTAGAAACCGTTACTGTATCTGGAATCTGTTCCTGGTGAATGGTTACAGAATAATCCATATATTGGCGGGCATAGACAACTCCCTCCTTACGCTTTACTTCCACAGCGTCAAAAAGTTTATAAGCAGGACAATCCCCAAGCTCCTTGCTATGCTGGAATACAATGAGTTCTCTGACTGCCATTTTTCCTCTCGCCGCAGAATGATCTATCTCGAACATGTTCATAACAGCTTCCCACAATAACTCTAAATCCTCATTATCAAATCCTGTTACCTTACGGGCAAGATTTGCAGAAATATACCCCTCAGCTCTGTATAAAGCGTAAGGAACAATGTTTTTCCTTCCCATTTCTGTTACTTTATTTTGCGCATCCTTTTCTGTCGTAATGGCAATTCGAGTTATGGTCACTTCCTGGCTCACAATCGGGTCAATACTTCTGGCAAATCCCATTTGGACAGGCCCTCTTACTTGTCCACAATTCAACTTATCTTTTACGAATGTAGTCATCACTGCCCCAAAGGTTCGAATGTCGAAAAAATTCCTGCACATAAAGTCTCGAATCTTTATTTCAACTTCTGGATGTGTTTTTTTCAATTCTCTAACATTTGCACTGTCTGTGTTTAAATGTTCATATGCTAATTTGTCACTACAATTTAAAGGGACATCTTCTTTTATGTATATTTTGTATCTTTCTCCCTCTTCCTTTACAGTCTCTACATAATTTCGTATCTTTCTTTTCAAACATACATCTGTCACTATTCCAAGTCCGCTTTCTGGATCTATCCTTGGCAGATTGCCTGCATCAGGATCTCCATTTGGATTTCCATTTTCCACATCAAATAAAATGATAAATTCATATCGGTTTTTAATTACCTCTCCCATTATTTTTCTTCCTCCTTTGTTTTCTTCTCATATCTCTTTTGTACTTGATGGTAATAACCTAATATAAACATTCCTTGCTCTTCAAGGGAAAGTCTTCTTGGATAGGCTGTCACTTGACCCTCCTCCAATGATAATTTTTCTTGAAGCTCAATGAGCATTTTTTCATAATAGATTTCTTTTCCTTTATTATCCAACTTTCTAATATGACTGTTTTTTAATTTGAACAATATAGGAAAAATTGCAGCTGGCGTAGCGCAAGCCGAATTAAAATACTTATCTTTGATTGTTGCATTCATTCCTGGATTGGCATCTTCCTGAATTGCTTCTAATACAGCAAACGCTCTTCCCAGTGTATAGGCAATATTCTGACTCTTCTCGTTTAAGGCCATTGTTAGTTCCTCCTTATGTAAATTTTTCATTAAAAACGCTTTTATTATGGCGGCCCTTCCCCTTGTAATTTTATAAATATGGCTGTCACTGTCATCTTGTTCTGCACGAATTCTTAAAAGCACAGACTGATACAAGGATATTGGATACTGCCCTCCTGTTATGATCCCTCGATACACTGCTCCTGCCATATTGGAAACTGGTTTTTTATCTCTTGATTTCTTATTTACTGTTTCCTGTAGCATTCTCCAAATCCCCAAATACTCCCATGTATCGGAAGCTGGCCTTACAATATTCATTCTTTCATAATGGTTTTTCAAATTATTTAGTATATTCCCAAAACTGTCTTGATAGAAAAATCTCACTGCCAGCCTGGCTGCATTCGGGGCAATTCCTAAAATATAAAATCTCTGATTTAAATCTAAAGAAACGTCTTCTACTGCAACTCCTTTTCCAGCTTGTAAATTTTTAAACACACCATCCACTACTTTTTGATTATCACCAGTCGGTTCAGATACGGCTGCAAATACATTTTTGTATTCTTCCTCTCCCTTCTCTGACCAATAAACAATTGTTGTATCTCCAATAATCGTTGTGTGGCTTCTATCTTGGAGCAAATCGTTGAGTGCTGTCGTATAAGCATGTACAGCATAAGTTCCTATAGGAGCATTTAAATTACTCTTTTTTCCATAAGACTCAAAGGAATTTTCATTAAAGGATACAAAAACACCTCCATTTTGTTGGCCTCCCTGCACTCCTTTTATAACTCCATGTTTTTTTGCAATTTTTGTAATTTGTCCTGTCACTAAGCAAATTCCCTCTTCTTCCTCTCCATGTGTGATTAAATAATTCTCCCAGGCTTTCCTTACTTCCTCATCCTCATGTGCATAGATCCCATCTACATAAAAGACTATATTACTCGTCATAAGCTCTTTCAAATCTTCTTTCAGCTCTGTATGCTCCATAGCTTGCTCTGGATTCCATGTTTCAAAATATTTCAAAACAGATATAGCTGCCTTACTCTTTATATCCTCCAAAACAATTTTATGCTTTTTCTTCGCATCCTCAAAGCATTCTTTTGTCCTTTTTGGCTTTCCTTTATTGTCTATTCCCAAAAAATAACTGGAATTATCACATAAGAAATTAGCCTTTACTCCAGAAGCTCTTGTCGTATCCATCTCAGGCACCTTTATATTTTTTGGAACCATGACAGTTTTTTTCCCTTTCTTTTCCTCTTCCTTTAAAGGAATCAAACCTTTCAACTCACCATTTTCTCCTATGTCTAAAGCGTAAGATACCTTCGCTTTGCACCATCCTGGTTCTGTAATCTCTCCATCTTTTGCAAGAGTGCCATAGTATTCCACTAATGACTGTAATATCATTTTATCACCTCACAGTCTCTTAAATCTAAAATACCGTTGCGAAGAACTGCCCTGAAAAACATAGGTTCTATCTCCCCAGGCTTAGAATAATCAAAGTCATAGAACATGTATCCCAGATCTTTTATTTCCCCTACATATTCTGTGTGAACTTCCCCTCCTTCATAAAGCTCAAAATGGGCTGGAAACTCTCTGCATCCAAAGTAAGGCATATGGTAACATTCCCCTCTTCTTAACCGCCTCATAATAATATCTTTAAATTTTCCTGGGTTGTCTGACTCTGTCGCCTTCTCTGTCATATCAAAGTGGGCTTCAATAACATAATCTACCTCTCTTAGTAAAATAGAGGCCCTTTGCACAATGTCCTTCTTACTGCTTATATAAAGAGGTTTATCTCCTCCATTCATAACATCTAAAACATTACTGGACAAAACTTTGTTTTTTACCTCATTTCTTCGAATACTCGTAAATTGAATAGGCTTTCTCACATATATTCGATCGATCACCCATCTCATCCCTGGATGCCAGTAAATCGCCTCCAAAATTCCCCTTGCAGCGGAAGGTGTCATCACATCATAGCTGCATCTTTCTACTTTCATTTCTGGACGGCTGAACAGGGCCATATCGCCCCATACTCGTACTTGTACTCCATGACTCATTTTTCTTCCTCCTACTAGAACACTCTTAAAAAAATACTGCCTCACCCCTGCTCACATTAACAGATAAACCCATATCCTCTGTATATTCTTCCTTGTTTCGCAAACTATACAGATTTGGAACTATTTCTTCTAATCTCCCACTTCCATTTAATGCCTCAAAATCTTTATCATAAATATTGACACAATAGTGACCTGCCTCCCTCATTAGCTGTCTGGATATTTTTCCACTTCTTATATGTTTTTCAATAAAATCTGCTCTTTCCTCTTTATTAATAAAAATTGTTGTCGTATTATCTTCAATAATAGAAAATTCCTTGGACACAGTTGCAAATGGAAATAAAAAGTCTTTTACCCCCGCTTCCATCTGTCCAATAATATTTTTTGTATCTAGGCTTTCTCCTTTTACATCAAATAAACGCCGAAAATATTCTTCAACAGCCTCCAAAGACCCTATGTCTTCATACTTTTCCCTTATTTGAGAAGCGATTGCAATAGGTTGTTTCAATGCAGAAGGAAGGTGAATCCCTTCTGATTTTTCTAATGTAAATACATTAGTAGGACTAGTCTCCTTCTTCCTCTTCCCCTCCCTATTGCACCGTCCTGCTGCCTGGATGACAGAATCAATTCCCGCTAGTTCCCTATAAACTTTTGCAAAATCCAAATCTACACCTGCTTCTACAAGGCTTGTTGCAATAACACAGCAAGGCTTGTCCTCTGCAAGACATCTACGTATTTTATCCAAAATCCTTTTTCTATGTTCTGGATACATCAATGTTGAAAGGTGAAAGGTGCTTTCCCCTTTTAACCTGTCGTACACTCTTTGCACCTGTCGTCTGCTATTTAAAATGCACAGAACCTGTTTTTCTTCTCTTAGCTCATGAATCAATTCCTCCTCTGACATCTCCCCTTTGTTTTTGAATTCCGTTCTTTTAAAAAACTCATACTGTCCCCTAGTATCAGGACAAATTTCCTTTATTTTAATCTCTTTAGGAAAAAATTTTTTAATAGAAGGCTGAGTAGCTGTGCAGATGACTGCTGTGCACCTATAATTATATACGAGCTCGCTTATACTTTGAATGCAGGGCTTTAAAAAGTTGACAGGGAGCATTTGCGCCTCATCAAATATAAGAATACTGTTGGCAATATTATGGAGCTTACGACATTTGGAACTTTTATTGGAGAATAAAGATTCAAAAAACTGAACATTTGTTGTAACGACTACTGGCCGCTCCCAGTTTTCCGACGCCAGTTGGCTTAGTCTCAGTTCCTCAGGACTGTCACAATGATAATTGGAATGATCTTCTAAAACATTTTTTTCACCCAAGACTTCCCTAAAAACCTGTGCATTCTGTTCAATAATACTCGTATATGGAATTACATAAATAATCCGTCTCATCTGATGCCTTTTTCCATGCTCTAAGGCAAAAGCTAAGGAAGATAAAGTTTTTCCACCTCCTGTAGGAACAGTCAGCTGGAAAACTCCTTTATCCTCCCTTCCCTTTTCAAAACAGGATTTTAATATCATGCTTCTTCTCCCATTTACTGTAGACTCATCAACCGTTTCCATCCATTTGCCTACATATTTTTTTAAGCTTGCATATAATACATCTATAGAATCGGCATTTCCCATCCTTTCCTCTTTTCCAGACATAAAAGCTTCTGTATCCAAATAGTCTGCATCAACCAAGCAGGAAAATAGCATACGTATAAAAAAGGAAAGACTAAATCCACCCTTGCCCAACTGTCGCAACGGGGGAGGAGAAAAAGCTGGAATTTTCACCTCTTCCTTCCATGGATTATAGTCTTCTAAATCTTTTTTCATCCTTCCCATAAGGGTGGCCTCACCCCCTGAATCAGCAAGTCCTCCTCCGTCCAGCAAGCCAGAATGGTGTCCTGCAATACAGTATGCTCCTGGATAATTCTTTTGATGAAACAGTTCTTTTGCCCCTGCTGATGCATGATCTGTAATAGGACCCCCCTTTAACCTTTTCTGGAATTTTTCAGAATACTTTCCTATGTCATGGAGAAGTCCAATGCCATATCCCCAGTCTCCACAACCAAATTCTTTCGCAAACTTCTGTGCTAGTTTCCCTGTTCCTTCCAAATGTTCTCTTATTGTCTGCTCCCTTTTTTTATCTTCAGAAATATGTGCAAAGTGCATTCCCATCCCTCCTTCCATAATTCAACATACAAACATTCGTGCCCTTCTTTTTCAAATAAAAAAGTTCCATGAATTTTTTACAATTGTATCATACAATTTCGACATTTTCTACAAAAAAATTACTATTCTTTTCCAAATTTTTCGTTTTAATAACTACTACATCCCCTTCATTTAAAAGGAAACTCCTAAAACTTTATAACCTATCTCCTCTTTTACTTGCATATTTTAAACATGGTGTATTAAACTAATAAAAAAGAAAGGGGACAAACATGGCAAATAAACTGCAAGGGGAGAAATCTCCCTATTTATTACAACATCAAAATAACCCTGTGAATTGGTATCCTTGGTGTGATACCGCTTTTTCAAAAGCAAAAAAAGAAGATAAACCTGTTTTTTTAAGCATTGGTTATTCTACTTGTCATTGGTGCCACGTAATGGCACATGAATCTTTTGAAGATGAAGAAATTGCTAATCTGCTAAATAAAGACTTTATATGTGTGAAGGTAGATAGGGAAGAACGTCCAGACATTGACACAGTGTATATGTCTGCCTGCCATGCTATGACTGGCTCAGGAGGATGGCCCTTAACGATACTTATGACATGGGAACAAATGCCTTTTTTTGCAGGTACCTATTTTCCTAAGTACTCTAAGTATGGCATGCCTGGCCTTTATGAGCTTCTTAGCCAAGCCTCCTCCTTATGGAAAAACAATCGAAAACGTATTCTAGAAACAGGGTACCACGTCACAGAGCTTATATCCTATAAGGAAGAATCCCATAATTGTGTACAAGAGCTTTCGAAAAACATTCTTCATCAAGGGGCATCTGAATTCTTCCAACGCTTTGATCCAAAATGGGGAGGCTTTGGACAAGCTCCCAAATTTCCCACTCCTCACAATTTAATGTTTCTTCTTCAATATAGTTTATTGGAGCAGCATGAAGAGTCCCTCCAAATAGTAATCCAAACATTAGACTCCATGGCAAAAGGAGGCATTTTTGACCATATAGGGGGTGGTTTTTCCCGCTACTCTACTGATAAAAAATGGCTGATTCCTCATTTCGAGAAAATGCTCTATGATAATGCCCTTCTTGCCTATACTTATCTAGAAGCTTATGTCTATACGAAAAGGGAATTATATCTTTCTGTTGCAGAAAAGACATTAGATTATGTGTTACGGGAACTTACAGATGAAAAGGGGGGCTTTTACTGTGGACAGGATGCAGATAGTGACAGCAAAGAAGGCAAATATTATGCTCTTAGTGTCAAAGAAATTATGGAAATCTTAGGAGAAGAGGATGGACGCTATTTTTGCGAATTTTTCTCTTTAACAGAACAAGGGAATTTTGAAGGAAAAAATATTCCCAACTTAATTGGGAAAGAGCATTGGAGAACAGAAAAAATAGAAGAGCTCTGTTCCCTTGTTTATAACTATCGAAAAAGCCGAGCTTCCCTTCATAAAGATAAGAAAATATTAACTTCTTGGAACAGTCTCATGATTGCCGCCCTTGCCAAGGCTGGGTTCCTCCTCTCAAGTGCACCATATATGGAAGCTGCAAAAAAAGCCCTCCTATTTTTAGAAAAAAATTTAACAGACGATAAGGGGCGACTTTATATACGCTATTGTGACAACGAGAAAGCCTATTTAGGCCAATTAGATGATTATGCTTTTTATACCTTTGCCCTCCTAGAGCTTTATCAGGCAACCTGGGAGACAGACTACTTAAGCAAAGCTTGTATTACTGCAAAGCAACTCCTTCATCTTTTCTCAGATAACCATGGGAAGGGATTTTATTTCTATTCCTATGACTCAGAGCAACTTATTAGTCGTCCTAAAGAAATATATGACGGTGCAATGCCCTCTGGAAATTCTGTAGCAGCTTATGTGCTCACATTACTAGCCTCTCTGACAGGAGAAAAAAGTTGGATTGAAGAGCGAGACAAACAGTTGGATTTTTTAGCAAGGCATATACAAAAATATCCTTCTGCCCACTCCTTTTCTCTCTTGGCAATGTGTAGACTTCTGTATTCTAGTAGGGAACTTATTTGTGTCTCAGCAGAAGAACATATTCCTGAGCCCTTCACTGAATTATTGAGAAACATCTCCCCATCTAACTTGACAGTTCTGTTTAAATCTCCATCCAATGAGGAGAAGCTTAACCTCCTCTCTCCCTTTAGCGAGCAATATCCCATTCCAAAGGAAGGTTCCTGTTATTATTTATGTCAAGGCAACACCTGTTCCCAGCCATTAGATAATGTAGAAGAACTAAAAAAGCTCTTAAATCCATAGCTTGTTTTTTATATACAAAATGCCCTTCTAACCATATTACATGGCCAGAAGGGCAACTTATCATGTTTTACTTTTCATTATATTCTTATACAATTCCTATGCTTCCAAGAGCTACAATAACAATAACTGCTGCAATTGGTATTACACAAGTTACTACACCAATATCTGTATATGAATCTTTATGAGTTAATTTACAAACTGCAAGGAGGGTAATAACTGCTCCACAGTGAGGGAGAGAATCCAATCCTCCTGAAGCTACTGTTGCTACTCTGTGGAAGGCTTCAGGGCTAATATTCATTGCGCTTGCAGCTTCTAAATATTTTTCTGCCAAAGCTTCCAAGGCAATCGTCATACCCCCTGAGGAAGAACCTGTAGCTCCTGCTAGTGTTGTAATAGCAATAGCTTCTGACACAAGGGGACTTCCGCCCATCCCAAGAAGTACATTTGTCAATGTGGCAAAACCTGGAACCGCTTTTACAACACTTCCAAATCCTACTGCTGCTGATGTGTTCATGATAGCCATAACAGAACCTGAAGCTCCGTCATTAATAGCAGTAATAAACTTTTTCCATTGTTTAATATTAAATACTACGATAAGAACAATTCCTATACCAATAGCTGCAATTGCTGGCCACTCAAATACATTCAATGTAATGACAACTGCCACGAGAGGAATAACACCAAAAATCCAGTGGGGAAGATCTTCATCTCCTTGTTTCCTCTCATCATCTACACTTGTATAATGCTCTCCAGCAGCCCTTAATTTTTTCTCCCGCCAGGATAAGTACAGATAACCTCCTACTAACATGATAACAGCTGCTATAATTCCAAGAATTGGAGATGCCATTGCTGTCGTTCCCAAGTACCTGGCAGCAATAAGGTTGTTCAGCTGAGGAGAACCAGGAAGTGCGGTCATCGTGAAGGTAAAAGCTCCTAAGGCAATAGCCCCAGGTATTAATTTTCTCGTAATGTCTGCTTCTTTATAAAGCTCTAATGCCAATGGGTAAATTGCAAATACTACAACAAATAAGCTAACACCGCCATATGTAAGCACTGCGCAAGAAATAACTACTGCGAGAATCGCCCTTTTACTCCCAATAACTTTGGCAAGGATTTTTGCAACAGAACTTGCCAGCCCTGTTATTTCCATCATCTTTCCGAAAACAGCTCCAAATAAGAAGATTGGAAACCAGGATTTTGCAAATCCTACTAAACCATCCATATACGTTTCTGTATAGGCTGTAAACAATTCCAGTCCTCCCAGGACAGCAACAATCATTGCTGCCACTGGGGCTACCCATATAATGTTATAACCTTTATACGCTAAAAATACTAAAACAATTAATCCCAGTAAAATACTTAACATTTGTTAACCTCCTAATGGTTTATTTAATAGAGCTAAGTCCCATCGGTTTATCCTGGAAAATTCGAATGTCCATTGTCTTTAAATCTTTGGAGATTAACGGACGGAAAGCCATCTTTCCTAATACATCCTTCTCTAAATCAACGGAAGGGGCAATTTCAATTAATTCCAGTCCCTCTGGCGCCAAGCGGAAAACCGCTCTTTCTGTCACATACAAAACATCTTTCTTATTCTCTCTTGCATACTTTCCACTAAATGTAATCTGCTCTACATTTTCCACAAATTTTATAAAGGGTCCGTCTTCTATAATATGTACTCCTTCTCCATCAATAACAATATTGCTTTTTCCTGCAGTAAAGGTTCCACAGAAAATTACCTTTTTTGTGTTTTGAGTAATATTTACAAATCCTCCGCATCCTACCATACGGCCTTGGAATTTACTTACGTTAATATTGCCATCTGCATCTGCCTGTGCCAGACCAAGATAAGCGATATCCAATCCTCCTCCGTCATAAATATCAAATAAATTTGGCTGGCCAATTAATGCTTCAACATTGACAGCTGCTCCTAATCCATGTCCAGAAGCTGGAATTCCGCCAACTGCACCTGCTTCTATTGTCATGGTCATCCAATCATTGATTCCTTCTTCAAGGGCTACAGAAGCGACTCCCTCAGGAACACCAATGCCTAAATTTACAGCTGTACCTTTACGAAGCTCCATAGCGCACCTTTTTGATATAACCTTTTTGGAATCCAAAGGCATTCTCTCCACTTGGCTTGTAGGAATTCTCAAGTCTCCCGTATAGGAAGGGTTATATTTTGTCTGTATATTCATCATGTGCTCTTCTTCTGGCGCCTGTACAATATAGTCTACCATAATTCCTGGCACAATTACTTTTCTTGGATCAAGACTACCCTTCTGAGCAATCTCCTTTACCTGAGCAATAACAATTCCACCAGCATTTTTTGCTGCTGCTGCTATATGCATTGTCTCTAGCAATACTCCCTCTTTGTCTACAGTAATATTTCCTGCCTCGTCTCCTGTTGTCCCTCTAATAAGGGCAACTTTCAGAGGTTTTGCTTCGTAATAAAGGCGCTCTTCTCCTCCAATTTCTACAACCTTCACCAAATCTTCTTTCGCTTCCTTGTTCATCTTTCCGCCTTCTACCCTTGGATCGGCAAAAGTGCTAAGCCCAACATGTGTGAGCACTCCCTTTCTTCCACCAGCCATTTCCCTAAACATATGGGCTACAACTCCTTGAGGGAAATTATAAGCGGCAATTTTATTATCTTTAATAAATCCACTGAACTTTTTAGCCAGACCTACATGTCCTGCGATAACTTTTTGCACCATTCCTTCTTGTGCAAAATGATCCAGTCCAAATTCACCTTTTCCTCCGTCTCCACATCCTGAGGCAAACATCAAAGTCATTCCTTTTGGATGTCCTTCCTTCTCATAGCGTTCCCCTAACGCTTTTGCTAACGCCTCTGGAAACCCAAATCCAAAAGCAAATCCATTGATTCCAACTACATCTCCATCTTGGATTAACTGAGCTGCTTCTTCTTTACTAATAATTTTTGCCATATATTTTCTCCTTTTTTCATATTTTACCCTCAGAGTCAAATTCCCTCAGGGTAAAATTTTTTCCACAGCATAAAAACGATGAATATTTAGTTTGATTCAGCAGGAGGTATCACTGTTGCCGTACCACTAATAACTACCTCTCCCTGCTCATTTGTGCAAGTTGTGCTGATTTTAGCAATATCAAATTTAGATTTTGGTATAATTTCTAATACTTCCAGCTTTACTGTCAGAACATCGTTGATTTTTACAGGACGTTGGAATTTTAATTCCTGCTCCAAATATGTTGTGCCAATTCCTGGCATATGCATTGCAAGTCCACCAGAAATAATTCCTGCTCCAATCATTCCATGGGCAATTCTTTCCCCAAACATGGTAGTTTTTGCAAACTCATCATCCAGATGCAATGGATTCTTATCCCCTGTTACCTCAGCAAACTTCTTTACATCCTCATCGGATACTTGTTTTGTAAATGTGCACACCTGTCCTACTTCAATTTTTTTTCCCATTATTTCCTCCATTTCCGCATCATACCATGCTTTATATATTTTTCCGGTAATTTGGTACTTATATTACCTCTTGTTTAGTAATATATCACAATTTTATGTTTTTGTATAATAGAAAATTTTCATCAGTTTATGAAAATTTTCTATAGCATTTCTTTAACACTATATGTTATTATATACAAATATAACATGATACTAGGGTTAAAAGGTCATGGCCATCACGCCTTTGTGAGAAGACATAGCTTTGGGATCTTCAAAAACATACGAATGTTTTTAAATTTGCATAATCCCATTATGAGAAGCAATTGATGTATCATAGGGAGCATTATACCTTTTTATCCCAACATCATAATTTTTTATTTTGTAGAAAGGGCGGCGCTTACATGAATCTGAAATATTTGTCTTACTTTATCAAAGTCGCAGAGCATGAAAATTTTACAAAAGCCTCCAATGAATTATTTGTTTGTCAATCTACTTTAAGCAAGTCTGTCATGGCTTTAGAGAAAGAGCTTGGAACAAACCTTATCGACAGGACTTCTAATGAGTTTAGGCTCACTCCCCATGGCGTATTATTATGTGAAAAAGGCAAGTATCTTCTTGATATGATAGAAAAACAGGAAGAAAATATTTATGATATGATACAGGGCAATCAAGGAGTGCTGCGCATCGGCATTCCCCCTGTTATTTTAACAGCATATTTTCCTTCTATTATTTATGAATTTCAAAAAAAAAATCCCAAAATTAAGTTACATGTTATAGAAGCTGGGGCAAATACAATAAAAGAAAGAGTGGACAATGGAGCTGTAGATTTAGGAGTTATTATTTTCCCCTTTGCATACCCTGGCTATCATGTAGTGCCCCTTGCTTCTTCTTTTAACACATTACTCGTTCATAAGTCTCATCCCTTAGCCCATAAAGATACAGTTAGTTTTAAAGAGCTTATTTATGAAGATTTTCTCATTCTTGACAATACATACATGCTTCATGACAGAATACTGTCTAACTGCCGAAATGCAGGCTTTGAGCCTCGCATTACTTGTGAAAGCTCTCAATGGGATTTTCTTGCAGAAATGGTATCCCTCAACCAAGGCATTACTATTTTACCCCATCCCATTACTGTGCGTTTTCACTCTAATAATATTAAACGAATTAAATTAACAGACCCAGAATTCCCATGGGACATCGCCATTATAGTGAAGAAAGAAAAATATATTTCCAGTCTTATGGACTCATTCATTCAATTTTCTTGCGAAAAAGTTTTAAGCGCTTCTCATCTTTCTTACAATGATTATCAAATTGAAACCCCATCCTTAGATATAAATAGGGATTTTTAGCGCTCTATAAAAGGAAAGTTTTCTATAAAAAAAGAACAGCAGATAGGTAAACAAACCTATCTGCCTAAACTATAATAAACTATGCTATACCCTAGTCATTAAACTTTTCATATATGTCAATGTTCTTTCAATAAAATTGTTCCTTTCATCTCTACTGCAATTCGCTAAAAACAGTTCCAAGTCAAAAGTATAATTTGCTTCTCCAGTAATTAAATATTTGGGGTCAATCCTATATTTGTCGTATAATATCCGCAATTTTTCAGGCTGAAGTCCATATACTCCACTTTCCAATTTCCGGTAATGCTCTACTCCCACGTCTAAAGTTTCCGCAAACACTTCCTGGGTATATCCATTGTTTTCTCTCGCTGATTGTAGTCGCATTCCAATTTGTACATTAATATCTTTTCTCTCGGCTCTCATGTTCTCCTCCGTTCCAAAGGGGCTTATTGGGCTTATTTAAGGAAAAAATAAAGGTATAAATGAAAATATTTCCTTTTTATTTTTATAATAACAATGCATTCTCCACTCAAACAGATTTTTTACACCATTATATATGTCGACTTGCGTCGAAAAATACAACAAGCCTTCCTTGTTTTACTAACATCTTTATATTCCTATTGTGATCTGTCAGCAAGGGATCTATCCATATAGATTCCTTAGCTTTGAAAGGTATAAGTCATTGGATATTCTATTGACTTTTTCGCATTAAATCGATATAATCTAAAAGACTAATATTTATGGAGCAAACGGCAATTTATACATATGCTCTTGAAATATTCACCTGCTTTTGTTGGCTCATTTCGAGAGTATATATAGGAAAGTGGAGGATAATTATGAAAAAAATATTTGCCTTAATGATGGCTGTAACCATGGGCTTTGGGCTTATTTCGTGCAGCAGCCAAACCCCTGGAAATGCAGAAGCAGAGACTCCTGTTGATCAAGCGTCTGAAGCAGCAACATCAGAAAGTACTTCTAACACTTATACGGTTGGCATCTGCCAGTTAGTGCAACATGAAGCACTGGATGCGGCCACCCAGGGCTTTAAAGATGCACTTACTGAGGAATTTGGCTCTTCTATCACCTTTGACGAACAAAATGCACAAGGAGATCCCAATACTTGCAATACTATTGTAAACAGCTTTGTCTCAAGCAATGTTGACTTGATCCTAGCAAATGCTACCCCAGCCCTTCAGTCAGCGGCGTCAGGAACGAATGAAATACCTATCCTTGGCACCTCTGTTACAGAATATGGGGTCGCTTTAGAGATCAGTGACTTTAATGGTACAGTAGGGGGCAATATTTCTGGCACCTCTGACCTGGCACCTTTGGATCAACAGGCTGCTATGGTGAAAGAACTATTCCCAGACGCAAAAAATGTAGGTTTAATCTACTGCTCTTCCGAAGCCAACTCCCAGTATCAGGTAGATACTGTGCAGGTTGAATTGGAAAAGCTGGGCTACACTTGTAAACAATATGCCTTTTCTGATTCTAACGATTTATCAGCAGTAGGGACAACCGCTGTCTCTGAAAGTGAAGTTATTTATGTGCCAACGGATAATACGGTTGCTTCCAGTGCAGAAATGTTAAATAACATATGCCAGCCTGCTGGTGTGCCAATCATTGCAGGAGAAGAAGGAATTTGCGCAGGATGTGGCGTTGCAACCTTATCTATCAGCTATTATGATTTAGGAGTTGCCACTGGAAAAATGGCAATAAAAATTCTTTCAGGAGAGTCTAATATTTCAGAAATGCCTATTGAATACGCCCCTCAATTTACTAAAAAATACAACGCCGATTTATGTGAAGCCCTTAATGTAACCATTCCTGATGATTATATTCCAGTTGAAACACAATAAAAAACTGACAAATACATTTGAATGGTTTTATGTGAGGACAGAAAACATGAATATTATGAATTTAATAAATGCTCTTCCAGGTGCAGTCGCACAAGGTTTGATTTGGGGAATTATGGCTATTGGTGTTTACATTACCTTTCGAATTTTGGATATTGCAGATTTGACTGTAGACGGTACTTTATGCACAGGAGGAGCTGTCTGTATTATGTTAATGTTAAAAGGCCAGCCTGTTTGGCTGGCCATGCTTGGAGGCGCCTTAGCAGGTATGATTGCTGGTATGATTACAGGAATTTTATGTAATTTTATGGGTATTCCGGCCATCCTATCTGGTATCCTCACCCAACTTGGACTATACTCTGTTAATTTAAAAATAATGGGAAAGGCCAACCAGGCTATTAATGTGGATAAGTATAATCTCCTTGTCTCTCTACGTTATATAAAAGATGTTCCTTTTTATAAAAATACCATTTTCCTTGTAGCCATTATTATTCTTGTATCCATCCTCCTCCTCTACTGGTTTTTTGGAACAGAGTTAGGATGCTCTCTTCGAGCAACAGGATGTAATGATAACATGGCCAGGGCCCAAGGTATTAATACAGATTTAAACAAAGTTCTTGGACTTATGATAGCTAATGGCATGGTCGCTCTTGCTGGCTCCCTTTTATCCCAATATCAAGGATTTGCTGATATAAACATGGGAAGGGGAGCAATTGTCATTGGTTTAGCTGCTATTATTATTGGAGAGGCTGTTTTTGGAAAAATATTTCGCAATTTTGGTCTCCGTCTTCTTGGTGTGGCAGGGGGCTCTATTATATATTATTTAGTATTGCAAACAGTTATTTGGAGAGGAATCGATCCTGATTTGCTAAAGCTTTTGTCAGCAGTTGTTGTAGCAATCTTCCTTGCCATTCCTACCTGGAAAAGCAAATACTTTGGTAAAATCCTAAAAAAGGGAGGCACCCCACATGCTAGAAATTAAAAATATTTCCAAAACATTTTATCCAGGCACCATCAACGAAAAACAGGCATTAAAAAATATAAGTTTAACTTTAGAAGATGGGGATTTTGTAACAGTTATTGGAGGCAATGGGGCAGGAAAATCTACTATGTTGAACGCTATTGCTGGAGTTTGGCCTATAGATGAAGGACAAATTTCCATTGATGGAAAAGATGTAACAAAACTTTCAGAATATAAAAGAGCAGCTTTTCTTGGCAGAGTATTTCAGGATCCAATGAATGGAACAGCTGCCACAATGGGAATTGAGGAAAACTTGGCATTGGCTCTTCGAAGGGGTAAACGGCGCACTTTAAGAGCAGGCATTCACTCAAGCGAACGGGAAACTTATAAAGAACTTCTTTCAAAATTCAACCTAGGACTTGAAGATCGCCTCACCTCAAAAGTAGGCCTTCTCTCTGGGGGCCAGAGACAAGCCCTGACCTTACTTATGGCAACTTTAAAAAAGCCAAAGCTTCTCCTTTTAGATGAACATACAGCTGCCCTGGATCCAAAAACAGCTGCTAAAGTGCTGGAGACAACAGATAGAATTGTAAAGAATGAAAATTTAACTACCCTCATGATTACCCATAATATGAAAGACGCCATACTTCACGGCAATCGTCTCATCATGATGATGGAAGGTAAAATTATACTGGATATTCGAGGGGAAGAGAAAAACAATTTAACAGTAGAAGAACTCCTCCATAAGTTTGAAGAAGTGAGTGGTGAAGAGTTTACAAGCGACACTGCAATTTTAGGTTAAGTATTCCATAATTTATATATATTCTATAAACTTTGAAAAAAGGTTCCTGATATATATCGGGAACCTTTTTCTTTTCTATTATTCTCCTACAACTTGTAAAGTAGCATCTTTCAATCTACAATATAAATTCGTATCTCCCCCTTCCCGATATGTCTCAAACACTCCTACTACTTCTACCTCTGCCTTATCCTTTGGATATTCTTCAGGATATATATGACTGCCATCATCCCAAACAAATTCTATTCCTTGGACGCAGCAGGCCGCTGCATCTTCTATTATTGTATAATGATAAAACTTTTCTGTTGGTTCAAAATAGCTGGCATAATAGTTCCCCCTCATTTTTATCGTTTTTCCAATGTAGTCTTTAGGATTATTCATAAGCTGGTAGACAACTGCATAAACCATATCACCGCTCATTGAAGTAAGATCATAATCCACTCCCTGGTCTGATGACTTTAAGGGCGCTAATTCTTTTGCCATTTTGTTTTCATCCTCTTTACTTTTTAATTGGTCTGTTTCCATAGCATTTTCCACCTGTTCTTGCAGCACTTTATCGACAGTGGCACTATTTTGAGGCATTTTATTTTCTTTACTGGAACATCCAGCTAAGAAGAAAACGATCATAGAGAAAACGATAGATCTTGTTTTATATAATTTCATTTTTTATCCTCCATTTCTAAAGAATTTACTACTGGCACAGCTTAAAATAAATACAACAATATCTGCCACAACAATGGTAGAACCTACAGGAGTAGATATTAATATTGATACTATCATGCCAACGAATGCACATAGGACAGAAATAATTCCTGAGCAGATTACCACACCTTTAAAATTCCGTATTATCCTCATAGAAGATAATGCAGGAAAAATAATTAAGGCAGAAATTAATAGAGAACCAACTAAATTCATAGATAAGACAATAATAACAGCTATGACAATAGCAATTAGAAAATTATATCGTTCTGCCTTAATTCCCGTTGCCTTTGCAAAATTTTCGTCAAATGTGACGGCAAAAATTTTGTTATAAAATAGAATAAAAGTAAAAACTACTAACCCAGATATTACAATACATATTTTAACCTCGTTTTCTGACAATGTTAAAATAGATGTTGATCCAAACAAAGTACTGCATACATCTCCAGATAAATTTGCTGAGTTGGAAAACAAATTTAAGAGTAAATACCCAATAGCTAGAGAGCCAACAGAAAGCATCGCAATAGCCGCATCCCCTTTAATATTGGTGTTTTGTCCTTTTGCAAGAAGAAGTACCGCCGTTAAGATGGTCACTGGCATAACAATGATAATATTGTCTGTCAATTGGAAAATAGTTGCTATAGCCGCAGCGCCAAAAGCAACATGGGATAGCCCATCCCCAATATAGGAAAAACGTTTGAGAACTAATGTAACCCCAAGGAGGGAGGAACAAAGGGCAATTAAAGTTCCTACTACTAAAGCATACTGAACAAAAGGAAATTCCAAGTAGAACTGAAGTTTTGACAGCCATTCATTCATTTTCACCGCCTCCTTTTTATTGGAATAATTTCCATTCTTCACTTTTTAAATAAGCTTCTTTTTCTCCAAAAAAAAACTGTTTTTGATTTATATGCAAAATATAGTTTGCATATTGGACAGCTGCATGAATATCATGAGAAACCATAATGATTGTTATTCCTTCTTTATTTAATCCTTCTACAAGTTGATAAAATTCTGTTGTAACCTTGGGATCAAGACCTGAAACTGGTTCATCCAAAAGAAGAAGTTTTGTTGTGGCGCAAAGAGCCCTCGCCAATAAAACCCTTTGTTGCTGTCCCCCCGAAAGATTTCGGTAACATTTTTTACGCAACTCCCAAATAGACATTTTTTTCATGTTTTCTTCTGCATCCTTCTTTTCCTGTCTGCTATAAAAGGGACGCCTTCCGCACTTTGCCAGTGTTCCAGACAAAACAATTTCCCATACAGATGCTGGGAAATCCCTTTGTACAACAGTCTGCTGAGGCAGATATCCAATCTCATAGGTTTTTAGGCCTTCATCTGTGGTAATACTTCCTTCCAAAGGCTCCATCAATCCCAGCAGCGTTTTTATTAAGGTGCTTTTCCCTGCTCCGTTTTCTCCAACAATGCATAGATAGTCTCCTTTGTTTACTTCAAAGGTAAGATCTCTTGTCACTGCCCGGCCATCATATCCCAACACCAGGTTTTTACAGCTCATATATGCCATGGCCATCCTCCCTTTTTCCCTTTTAATTTAAAGCCTGCTTCAAAACTTCAAGATTCTTTTCCATTGCTGAAAGGTATGTGTATCCTTCCTCCAAATCCTTGCTTGTTACTGACTGAAGAGAATCTATATAAAGGATTTTTTGATCTTTACTTCTTGTATTATCAATAACTGTTTGAGCAACCTTTGTGTCCCAACGTTCTATTACAAAAACGGATGGAAGTTCCAATTCCTCTAACTTGCCTGAAAGAAAGGCAATTGTCTCAAAGCTTGCCTCTGTCTCAGCACTGCATCCTGGAAATGCTGCATAATAGTCCAGCTCATAGTCATCTACTAAATATCGAAACGGGAATCTGTCTCCAAAAAGAACTACTCTTCTCTTCCCAGAATTCACTACTTCCTTGTATTTTTCATCCAGTTCTTGTAATTTTCTCTCATAATTTTGATAGTTTTCCTCATAAACCTGGGCATTTTCACTGTCCATATTTTGTAATTCCTGCTTTATAGCCCTTGTAAGAGTTTGGGCATTTTTCAGAGAAAGCCATATATGTTCGTCCATCCTTGGTCCTTCCTCTTCATGATCGTGCTCCTTGGATTCTTCTTCCATTCCTTCTATTACTTCTTCCTCTTTTGCCTGCCCTCCTAGCGCATCCAATAGATTCAGCACGTGCATGTCCTTGTTCTTAGCCCCCTTAAGGACTTCCTCTACCCATTCATCCGATTCTCCTCCAACATATATAAATAAATCACATACAGATATTTTTGCAATATCTTCCGTTGTAGGCTGATAACTATGGAAATCCACTCCACTATCTAGTAAAAGGGTCATATCATACTCCTCTGCCTTATTCCCTGTAATTTCTCTCACCCATTCATAAGGTGGAAAAACAGTGGAAACGATCTTTTTCTGACTATGAACCATTTCTTCCTGATGGGTTCCATTTTTTCTGCATCCTGACAATATTCCACAAAGAAGAACTGTCAGAAAAAAAAGAACAAAACATGTCCTTTTTACTATCCATTTTTTCATAAAAATAACCATGCCTTTCTCTTTACCCGCAAAATTCTATATTACCGATAATGCTTTGCTGTAAATACAATTTATTCAACTATGATATAAATGGAAAATCAATTAAGAAGCTCTACCTTTAGAGAGACCAATGTATTTTTTATCCAAAAATATTGTTTAAATATTAGATAAAAACATATAGATATGCAAAGAACTGCCCTATGATATGGCAGAAAAGAAATAAGCTTAAAACCTGACAGAATCTGTTTTGCGACCTGAACCTTAAAGCAGGTGAAACAGTTCTCCCCTATGCAGCTATGGTGTATATTTTCAGTGAAAGAATCACAAGAAAATAATAGTGCTGTAAGACAAAAAGCAATCCATACAGCAGCTATTATTCTGCTCTTTTTTTTCATATTTTGCAACCTTCCCATCATGCCGCCAATGGCAGCGCAGACAATTCAGCATAAGATTCCATGTCTCCTATATTTTGAAGCTTTCTAACCAAATGCTGACTTGTAACACTTCATCGTTTTGAGTCAAAGTATACCACAATAAGGAAAAGGATACAACTAAAAACATGATAGGATTAACTGAAGATCCATTCTATGAATATTTTTATCATTTATCCTATATTCAGCCTTTTCAAATTCTATATTCAATATGGAAAAGTTCCTTTTTATAATCTTTATCATAAATCTGTACCGCCTTCATTCCCCATAAATCTCCATTCTTCATAGTTTCCAGTTCTTCCGTCTCCTTTAGAAAACTATCCTCCATAACTTCTTCTATTTCTTTTAATTGCTCTTTGGTTTCTTCTATTATTTCTGAGAATTCTTCTGTTATTTCCTCTAACATGCCTTTATTCTCTTCAACTCCCAAAGCTTCTTCCACCATCTCTTCCTTTCGTTCTTCTTTCGTCTTTGGTCTCATCTCCTCCACTTTCTCTGCAATCTTTTCACCCATCTCCTTTGCCTCATCTAACATGTGGAACATTTGCTCTTGATTATATGCAGCCTTTGTACTAGTAATCTCTTCTTCATAAGAATGAAGAAGTTCTAATTTCTTTGAAACCTCTTCCACAGAGTCAGCCTCCCTATTTTTTAGGTTCTCCTTTTGATTCTCCCAAAATTCCACCTGGCTAGCCGCCTTATTTTGCCTATCTATTTTTTCCTGAGTACTTTTGAGCATTGTATTTTGAGCAAATATAGATTTCCCAATAACAAATCTGTCCGAAGAATAATATTTATGAGAGCTTGCCCCTATATGAAATCCTGTCATATTCATAATCTTTCCTTCCTTTCCAAAAAATATAAACTATTCTTTTTTATTTTATCGGAATTTTTTAGCATAGACTGAACATATTTCACACAAAATGACAAGAATACATTTTTGAAAATTATTTTTTTGTTGTAATTATAACGGATTTTTTTATTTGCTTCTATTATAATGATATTAGGATCCTAAAGTGAAACCCATTCATGAAGCATAATAACTATGGGCTTTTGATCCTAATACTATTATAATTACTTTTGTAAATTTCCATAATTATATACTTTTGGGAGGATAAAAGAATGATTCGAAAAATTATTCATATTAATGAAGAAAAATGTAATGGATGTGGAGCATGTGCAACAGCCTGTCATGAAGGAGCTATTGTGATGGAAGGTGGAAAAGCAAAACTTCTACGAGACGATTATTGTGATGGCTTAGGAAACTGTCTCCCTGCTTGCCCAACAGAAGCCATTACCTTTGTAGAGCGGGAAGCAGCTCCTTTTAATGAAGAAGCGGTTAAAGCTGCCCAGCAAGAAAAAAGCAAAGGAATGCCTTGTAGCTGTCCTGGGACACATATGAAAGAAATACTTAGGGAAGAAATCCTTTCCTCCTGTCAGACGCCCTCCCCTGCCCCTAGCAGACTTTCCCAATGGCCTGTGCAGATCCAACTTGTTCCTGTCAATGCCCCTTTTTTTCACGAAGCCAATCTGCTCATCGCTGCTGATTGTACTGCATTTGCTTATCATAATTTCCATGACACATTTATTGCAAATCATATAACCCTTATAGGATGTCCAAAACTTGATAATGTTGATTATAGTGAAAAGCTGACTGCCATTCTAAGGGAAAATGATATTAAGAGTGTTAAAATTGTTCGTATGGAAGTTCCTTGCTGCAGCGGGCTGGAACATGGGGCAAAAAAAGCTATACAGGACAGTGGTAAGTTTATTCCCTGGCAAGTGACCATAGTTTCTACAGATGGCCGTCTTTCCCAAATGTAATCATTTATTATTTCAAAATACTACTAGTGACAGCACATACAATCTATAGGAAGAATGCCTATTTCTGGCATTCTTTTTTGACTTTGACTCAACACTTATTTAAAAAAAATTTAAAACCAAAAAAATACATTTTATTTACAAAAAAATCAAGAAAATACTATAATATGAATAAAATATATAAAATTTCTTATACATTAATAATAAAAAAATAAAAAATATATAAATTCTTATTGTACAAACAAGCTGAAATGTGATAAAATACTATCATATTTTTTTATAAAAAAGAGGTTTGTCACACCTCATACCCATATAAATCTTTCTATATGGGATTTTTTATCCATAGCTGCTCTGCTTTTATAAAGGAGGGTGAGAGGACAAGCAGGACAGAATGAATGGGAAATGTAGACAAAATAGCACATATGGCTATAAACGCTTGAATTTATTATGATAAGGAGATTGAAGGATGGCAAAGCAAATTACAATTGACGAAGCTGCTAAACTAGTCAAAGACGGAATGACAATTATGATTGGCGGCTTTATGGGATGTGGTTCACCCCATAAAATTATTGATAAATTAGTGGAATCAGGTGTTAAAAATTTAACTTTAATTTGTAATGATACTGGACTTGTGGACTATGGCGTAGGTAAAATGGTTGTGGCAAAACAGTTTAAAAAAATCTATGCATCCCACATTGGCCTGAACCCTGAAGCAGGAAGACAGATGACTGAAAAGGAAGTGGAGATCGTTCTTGTACCCCAGGGAACACTGGCAGAAAGAATTCGCAGTGCTGGCGCAGGACTTGGAGGATTTCTTACTCCAACAGGTGTTGGAACAACTGTTCAAGAAGGAAAAGAAGTAATAACTGTTGAAGGAAAAGAATATCTTCTTGAATTACCTTTGAAAGCAGATATCGCCATTGTAGAGGCAGGCAAAGCAGATAAGGCAGGCAATCTTCAATATCACGGTTCTACAAAAAATTTCTGTGAATTAATGGTTACTGCAGCAGATATTACAATTGCAGAAGTAAGAGAAGTTGTAGAAACTGGAGAAATTGATCCAGACTTTGTACACAGCCCTGGAATATTTATTGATTACATAGCAGGAGGAAATTAACAATGGAAGATGTGAAAAATTTTATTGCTGCCCGTGTAGCAAAAGAGCTGAAAGATGGAGATGTTGTAAACTTGGGCATTGGATTGCCCACACTTGTTGCCAATCACTTAGATGCCGATGTTAAAATTGTCTTACAATCAGAGAATGGATATGTAGGTATGGGTGAAGCTCCCCAAAAGGGAGAGGAAGACCCAGATATTGTAAATGCTGGTGGAAAACCTTCCACAATACAACCTGGCGGTGCATTTTTCAACAGTGCCATGTCCTTCCTTATTATACGGGGAGGCCATGTTGATGCGACTATCCTAGGCTCCCTTCAAGTAGATGAAAAAGGAAACATTGCAAATTGGATTGTTCCTGGCAAAAAAGTTCCTGGCATGGGTGGCGCTATGGATCTTTTAGTTGGTGCGAAAAAAGTTATTGTAGCTATGGAGCACACAAACAAAGGACAGCACAAAATATTAAAAGAGTGCACCCTTCCCCTTACGGCAAAAGGCGAAGTAGATATGATAGTTACAGAAATGGGTGTTATGGAAGTAAAACCAGAAGGTCTCGTATTAACGGAATACAATCCTGAATTTACCCTTGACCAAATTAAAGAAGCAACCGGATGCCCTTTAATTATTAAAGATGATATCAAAAAAATGATATAAACATTACAATTTAGGAGGACAATATGTTAAGTAAACTATCTAAAGGGTGTGCAAATTTCATCCAGAAATTTCTCCCTGATCCATTTATTTTCTGTATTATACTGACAGTATTCGTATTCATTGTCGCCATGCCTATGACAGGCCAAGGACCAATGGAAATGATCCAGCACTGGGGAAATGGGGTATGGGGACTATTGCTATTCTCCATGCAAATGGCCTTAGTTCTTGTGTTAGGTTCTGCCATGGCTACTGCTCCCATTATACACAAAGGTTTAAAGAAACTGGCTTCTATTCCAAAAACACCTGTACAGGCTGTTTTCTTTATTACTTTTGTTGCTGTTATCGTTGACTGGCTCAACTGGGGCTTTGGTTTAATTGTTAGTGCAATTCTTGCAAAGGAAATTGCAAAACAAGTGAAAAAAGTAGATTACCGTCTGCTCATTGCTGCTTCTTACTCTGGCTTTGTTGTATGGCATGGTGGTATTTCTGGTTCTGTTCCTTTGACTGTTGCTGCCGTTACCGAAGCTGTTACTGCTCAGACAAACGGCGTTTTAACAGAATCCCTTCCTGTATCTATTACTGTATTTTCACCTTGGAATTTAGCTATTTCAGCTGCAATCTTAGTTATCCTGCCATTACTTAATGCAAAAATGCATCCTGCTCCAGAAGAGGTTGTTGCAGTTGATCCTGCCTTGCTTGTTGATGAAGAAATCCAAGTGAAAAAGCCAGAAACTCCAGCAGAAAAACTGGAAAACAGTTTTATTATGTCAGGGCTTATTGTTCTTATTGGAGCTGCTTATATTATTCAGCTTATTGTTTCTGGATCTTTTGAATTAAGTCTTAATACAGTTAACTTGATTTTCCTTATTTTAGGTATCGCCTTCCATGGAACTCCTATTAATTACGTAAGAGCAGTAGGGGAAGCTGCAAAAAGTGCATCAGGAATTATTCTTCAATTCCCCTTCTATGCTGGTATCCAAGGACTTATGGTTGGAGCTAATGCTGTGACAGGAGCCTCCTTTGCAGGTGTCATTAGTCAGGCCTTTGTTTCTGTGGCAAATCAGATAACCTTCCCACTATTTACATTCTTAAGTGCTGGAATTGTTAACTTCTTTGTTCCTTCTGGAGGAGGACAATGGGCAGTGCAGGCTCCTATTATGATGCCAGCTGGACAAGCATTAGGAGTAAGCCCTTCATTAACTGCGATGGCTATTGCCTGGGGAGATGCATGGACTAACTTGCTTCAGCCATTCTGGGCTCTTCCTGCCCTTGGAATTGCAAAACTTGGCGCTAGGGATATTATGGGATACTGTCTTATATCTTTATTTGTGACAGGAATTATTATATGTCTAGGATTTGTTCTTGCAGGCTTAGGAATATTATAGTTAAACGTTCATTCAAATAAAGTTGTTAATTCTACACTTGAATAGTTATTAAATTTTTTGAATAAGAGAGAGATTTCCTGACAAATAATCTTTGTCAAAGAAATCTCTCTCTTATTATTTTGTCATTATACGAATCTATTTATCGTTCCTTCAAGAATTTATAAAGCGTTTTAATATCCCTTCAAACACGGTAAACTTTTATTGAGGTGATAGAGTTAATGGAAAATTGTACAACAAAATTAGGAACAGCTGTTAAAATTGCACGTAGAAATAAAAACCTTACCCAGTCTGAACTTTCGGAAAAACTAGGTATTACTTCCCGTCATTTACAAGCCATTGAAAACGAGCACAAAGCTCCCAGCTTTGACTTACTCTCCCGCATGCTTGCCTATTTAAATTTATCGGCGGACAGTATACTGGCTGTAAACGAAAGTACCTTAACCCCAGAGCAAGAACAACTATTATACTTAGTCAAGCATAAGTGTAATCAGAGAGATGTTTCTGTCCTTTTATCTGCTGCAAAAACATTAGTGGATTCCAAAGAGTAGCATTCATTTGCCTACTCTTATTTTTTCTCGTTTTATCATTTCTTTATCTCATTGCATAGAGCTTTTCTTTCCATATATCTTTTAATTTATAATGATTTTTTTCCTCTAATAGTGTAAAATGATAGTATTAATGAAATACAAGAGAAAATCATTTATATTTATAAGAAGAAAGGATCTAAGGCAAAATGAATAAAAAACGAATGATACAACTTTTTCTTATTATGATGCTTTTATTGACCTCGTGTAAAGGAAATAAAGAGGAGACAAACGTTAACAATAAAGAAACCTTCTCTCCTTTAGAAAATGGAGAAAATGTACTTATTGCCTATTTCTCAAAAATGGAAAACTCCAGCAAAGAAGAGGGGCTAGACGCCTTAACATCCCCTAGCGCTACTACTGGCGGCAATCCTATGGATGGTAATGTTCAATTGCTTGCACAAACTGCAAAGGATATAACGGGAGGGCAATTATTTTCTATTCAAACTGTAGAAAAATATCCAGTCTCCTATGAGGAAACAAGCAATCAAGCTAGAGAAGAGCAAAAAAGTGGAAGCCGTCCAGAACTTGCTTCTCATCTGGAAAACATGGATGATTATGACATAGTTATTCTCGTTTATCCTAATTGGTGGGGAACTCTCCCTCAAGCTGTCTTTACCTTTTTAGAAGAATATGATTTTTCTGATAAGACAATACTTCCTCTCTGTACCCATGAAGGCAGTGGAGTGGGAAACAGCATAAAGGATATTACATCCCTTAGTCCTAATTCTATTCTTTCCAAGGAGCTTGCTGTAAAGGGTTCCAGTACATTAGAGTCCCAGGAACAAGTAAAAGAATGGCTGACTGAACTAGGCTTTTCTGAATAGGTAAATTCATTACCTAGGACATTTTATAAACAAACTAGGAAGTATTATAAGAGTAATGCTTCCTTTTTAACGTTTATTGAGGTTCTATTAGCATCTTCTTCATATAGTCCAAGATTCTTTCAATAAGTTTGTTCCGTTCCTCTCTGCTGCAGTTTGCCAAATACTCTTCTAAATCAAAGAACTTTTTTCTATTTCCCGTAATCAAATAGGTAGGATCTATTTTATATTTTTCATATAAAAGAAGCATTTTTTCCAGTTGCAATCCGTACATCCCACTCTCTACTTTCCGATAATGCTCTACGCCAACATTTAACACTTCTGCTAATTTTTCTTGTGTAAATCCATTGGACTCCCTGGCCTCCTTTAATCTTTTTCCAATCCGTATATTAATTTCTTTTTTCTCTCCCCTCATAGCAATCCTCCTATCCAAACTCCTTCATTTACTATCTTTCAAATAAACATGTAATTCTTGTTAGGGTGTTTTGGATATATGTATTTATATGCTAATCATATCAATGCATAGCATACAAAAACAGATTGTTATACCATAATATATATGTTGTATTACATCATTTCTTTTGTACTGCCAATTCAATAGCCTCTTTTCCTGTCATATGTTCTATTTGCATTTCCATCATACATAAGACCTTGTATTCTTTTTGGATAAACTCCCGTCTTCTTTCTTCACTGTCAAGAGGCGCATATTTTATTCCTAATGTATCAATTGCATGGTACTTCTCTGGCTCTTCTTCTAAAATATGCATTTTTCCAAAGACAATGACACTTTTATAATATGTCGTATACTCTTCTGGTTTTACATTATCCTGATGGATAACGCAAAAAGATGCTTTATTCTCTCTTTTCACTGCATCCAGCTTATGTCCCTTTCTTGCCCCATGAAAATATAACTTAGAAGTTTTTTTATCAAAGACATAGCTTAAGGGTACTGCATAAGGATAACCATCGTCTCCTGCAACTGCTAAAACTCCAGAGGTCCCCCTTTCTAATATATCTATACATTCCTCTAATGATAATGCCTGGTTTTTTCTTCTCATTTCCCTAAACATACTTCCAATTCCTCTCTTTCTTGTCTTCGTTGTTAACTCTTTTATATTATACATCTTTTATCTAAATTGACCAAACTCTTACATAAACTTCTTAAAATTTTCACTTGTATATTCCCCATATTTATATTAAAATAGAGAAGGAACATGATAATAAATTATCAAACTCAATTCATATAACATAAAGGAGGATAATATTATGGCATATGTAATTTCTGACGCTTGTGTAAGCTGTGGAGCTTGTGAGGCACAATGTCCTGTAGGATGTATTTCTCAAGGGGATACCCAATATGAAATTGATCCAGATACTTGCATTAGCTGTGGGAGCTGTGCTGGCGCTTGCCCAACAGGAGCAATTAGCGAAGAATAATGAATATTTAAGGCTGTACCTTAACGATTCAATATCGTCAAGGTACAGCCTTTTTTTTCAGAATTGACAAACGGACATCCTTTTTTATTTCATGCTGCTGTCCCTTTTTTTAAAGGAAAATAGTCTTTTTTTCTCTTTTTTTTCTTTTTTCTCCTTTCCCTCCTTTTGATAATACCTAATAAGCTCGTCCAGTTTTTTGTATCTCTCTTCTTCTTTTTCTTCCTGCTCCCGAAATAAATAATTCATTTCTTTTATCACCCTATCTCCTAACTCCCCTTCCATACTATGTATTAAATATGCATTATTTTCTTCTAATACTTCTAAAAGCATTTTTTTCAGCATAAAGGTTAATTTCGTTACATTATCCATGCTTTCCTCCTCTTCCTCTTTTTCTGATTCAATAGGCGATACAATTGACATTTCTCCATTTTTTAAAACCATTTTAATTGCCTTTAGTTGAAATCCATTATCTTTCATCTCTTTTATTTTTTTGAGTCTTTCAATATTTTCTTCTGTATAGTATCTATGTCCCATTTCATTTCTTTGAATAGGAAGCTCAAGCTCTTCCTCCCAATAACGTAATACATGGGCCTCTACATCTACTTTTTTTGCTGCATCTGAAATCATATACCTTATTTCGTTCATTTTTCTCTTCCTCCATTCTTCATACAAAGCAAACAAAAGCTATGGCCTGGTCTTTTCATATAAAAAACAGCCTACAAGGTGAACATTTTCATGTTCCTTCTCCTTTGTAAGCTGTAAATTCATTTTTCCATATTGGCAAATTTCGTATAATCTGGAAGCCATACAAGTTCCACGGTTCCAATAGGTCCATTTCTCTGTTTTGCAATAATTACTTCTGAAATATTTTTCCTTTCTGTATCTTTATTGTAATAATCATCCCTATATAAAAACATGACTACATCGGCGTCCTGTTCAATAGCTCCTGATTCTCTTAAATCAGACAACATAGGCCTGTGTTCTGGACGTTGTTCCACTGCCCTGGATAATTGGGATAAAGCAATAACTGGTACATTTAATTCCCTTGCCAAGGCTTTCAAAGACCTAGAAATTTCCGAAATCTCCTGCTGCCTTGATTCAGAACGCCCTCCTCCAGACATGAGCTGCAGATAATCAATAATAATAAGTTTTAAATCATACTCTAATTTATATTTGCGGCATTTCGAACGGAGCTCAGAAATACTAATTCCAGGAGTGTCATCAATCATTAAAGGAGAATCACTAATAACTCCTGCCCCTTCAATGAGTTTGTCCCAATCGGAATCTGGCATATTTCCTGTTCGAATTAATTGGGAGTTTACTTTAGACTCTAAAGAAAGAAGACGGTTTACAAGCTGCTCCTTTGACATCTCAAGGCTGAATATAATGGTACATAAATTTTGTTTAAAGGCCACATTTTGAGCAATATTCAATACAAACGCCGTCTTTCCCATTGAAGGTCTGGCTGCTATTAAAATTAAATCTGAAGACTGAAGTCCAGCCATTTTGTAATCCAGATCTGTAAATCCTGTTGCAATTCCTGTTACTGTCCCATGGGTTCTTGATGCAGCCAATATTTTATCTAAAGTGTTCATCACAATTTGGCTAATGGGAACAAAATCTTCAGAAACTCTGTGTTGCAATAAGCCAAAAATCTTCTTTTCTGTGTCAAAGAGAATTTTTTCCAAACTCTCTTTTCCTAAATAACAAGTGTTTGCAATCTCCTCATTAATTTTTATAAGTTTACGTAAAATAGCTTTTTCTTTTACAATTTCCGCATAATGCTTTACATTTGCAGAAGTAGGTACTGCTGTCACTAAGTCACTAATGAATTCCAAGCTATATACTTCTGGGGGAAGATTTTTTTCCTTTAACTTCTCCTGTAAAGTAATGAGATCAACAGGCTTTCCCTCATTATACAGAGCTGTCATAGTGCCAAATAAAGCGCCATACTGCTTGCTATAAAAGTCCTCCTCTTTTAGGAATTCTGATGCTGCCACAATCGCTTCCTTGTCCATTACCATGGAACCAATAACTGAGCCTTCCGCCTCCAAGCTATGAGGCAGTATCCGTTTAATTAGCGCCTCATCCATAAGCTTCTCAGCCTTCCTCCACTCGGACAGACAGCTCCCCTACAACTTTTGGATGGAGCTTTACAGAAACTTTGAAAATGCCAAAGCTTTTAATAGGTTCTGGAAGATGAATTTTCTTCTTGTCCAATTCCATTCCCAACTGTTCAATTGCTTCCTTTGCTATTTCTTTTGTGGAAATAGAACCAAAAGTCTTACCCCCCTCCCCGGCCTTCATTTTCACGATAACTTCCTTTCCTTCCATTGACTTTGCAAAATCTTTTGCAGCTTCCAATTTTTCCTGCTCAATTTTTCTCTCCTTTTCCTTTCTCATCTTGAGATCGTTAAGATTCTTACTTGTTGCCTCTAGACCTAAATTTTTAGGAATAATATAATTTCTCCCATATCCATCGCTTACATTTACTACCTCTCCCTCCTTTCCCAAACTTTTTACATCTTGTAGTAATATTACTTTCATTTAAATTTCTCCTTTTTTCAACATACTGTCTAATGTATTTCTAATAAGCTGTTTTGCCTCGCTAATAGTACAGTCTTCTAATTGAGCTCCTGCAATATTCATATGTCCTCCTCCTCCCAGCTTTTCCATAATGAGCTGTACATTGATCTCATCAATGGAGCGGGCACTTATGAAAATCTTTCCTTGATAATTTGTCATAACAAAGGAAGCCTTCATACCGTTAATATTTAAAAGTTCATTGGCAGCTTGAGCCCCTACGACTGTAGGACTCTCTACTCCTGAACTGGGACAGACAGATATAGCAAAAACATCTTTATAGACTTCTGCATGTCTTACTGTTTCTGCTCTTGCCTTGTAATCTACCATCTCATCCCTGAACATTTTCCTTACCCTTACAACGTCTGCTCCATTTCTTCGCAAAAAAGCCGCTGCTTCAAATGTTCGTACACCAGTCTTTGATAAAAAATTATTCGTATCAATAATAATTCCAGAATAAATACAATCTGCTTCCATTGGACGTATTTTTACATTGTCATTTATATATTGCAAAATTTCTGCCACCATCTCGCAAGTACTGGAAGCATACGTTTCAATATAAGACAAAGTGGCATTTTCAATTGCCTCTGTTCCTTGCCTATGGTGATCCAATACTACAATACACTTCGCCCTTGTTAATAATTCTTTACATTCTGTATAACTAGGCTTATTTACATCAACGATAATTAAGGCCGTATTTTGATCCATAAGCTCCAAAGCCTCATGATTTTTTATAAATAGATCAGAATCGTATTCACTGCTATTTATAAAACCGTCAATTAAAGGCCTCACAGATGTGGTAATATCATTAATGACAATATGAACCTTTTTACGGAAGCTTCTTGCCATAATCATAATTCCAATAGCTGCTCCAAAGGAATCCACATCTACAATTTTATGGCCCATTACCATAATTCGGTCCTTATTCTCTAAAATTTCTCTAAGGGCATGGGCCTTTACCCTAGATTTTACCCTAGTATTTTTCTCTACCTGCTTTCCTCTTCCTCCATAGTAAAGTATCTGCTCTGGCGATTTTATTACAGCCTGATCCCCTCCTCTGCCCAAGGCTAAATCAATTGCTGTCCTTGCATAATCATATGCCTGTATCTTTGTCTGAGCATTAACGCCGATTCCCATACTTAAACTTACAGCCATTTCATTCCCAATGTTTACTGTTTTAACATCTTCTAGAAGTTCTATTCTATTTTCTTCAATTTTCCTCAAAGATTTATTATCCAATATTAAAAGGAACTTATCTTTTTCCATTTTTTTTACAATACCGTCATGGGCTGAAATATATTTATTAATTTTTCTATCAATTAAGGCTGTGAGCAAAGACCGGCGTACTTCCTCAACACTTTCCATTGCTTCCTCATAATTGTCAATATAAATAAGTCCAATCACAATATGCTGCTCTTCATTTTCTCGGATATGTTTTTTTTCCTCTGTTTCATCAAATAAATAAAGGGCTGTCACATATCCCCCATCTTCCTCACCTTGAACAATAGCATTATTCTCTATGGCTTCTCTCATGGAAACTTTTTTCATTTTCGCCTTATAATCTCTTCCTTGGAAAGAAAAATCAAATGCAAAAGCTTCCTCTTCTTTTGGCATTTTGTTTTGATGAAAAGCAGGAATAAGGGTGCCAATGGGTTTTCCCTTTCCTTTTTGGCCTGAAAGGAGATTATCAAAAGCACTGTTTGTCCATATTATTTTTCCTGTCTCATCCAGTAAAGCATATGGAACTTCCAGATCTAGCAATATTTGTTTCTGAATCTGTCCATACTGAGCTGCAAACGTTACAAGCTCTGTCACTATGGCAGGCCTGTTTTGAAAAAAAATAAAAAAAGCAAATATTATATAAATAAAAGCAAATGCAGAGCATAGAATTCCAGCCTTTATATCTACTACATAAACAGCTCCATTCATTACTAATAAGAAAGCGATGAAAACTATCGGCCATCTGGCATATCTTTTTAGCTGTCCCTGGAGCTTTAACTCTGTTTTCATATCCCACCTCTTTTCATGCGCCTATGCAGTTACTTAGTATTATACCATTTTATGAACCATTGTGCCAGTTTTTTCTATCAGCCTTCGCAATGGTCTATTGTTTTTTACTTCCTGCTATGATAAGCTCATTCCTATAAGATTTTCAATACTGGGGAAACACTCAGAACTATTCGACTTAAAGGAGGAAGATTATGAAAAAAAGGGCAGGTATTCTTTTCTTTTTTCTACTTTTTATTATCAGCTGCACACGAAATGCTCATTCTTTGGAAGACAGTATGGTGCAAATTACCTTTTTTGATATTGGAAAAGCAGACTCCTTTTTGCTTCAGACAAAGAATAGCAATGTATTAATTGACACTGGCGAGGAGAAAGATGGCATAGAAATTGCAAAATATATGCACGAAAATAACATTCAACGATTAGATTATCTCATTATTACACATTTCGATAAAGATCATGTAGGGGGCGCTCCTATTATTTTAGAACAATTTCAGGTAGAGCAAGTCATTCATACTTATGCATCAAAAACTAGTTCCCACTATGAGAAATATTTAGAAGCCTTATCAAAACAAACTATTTCCCCCCTTATCTTGGAGGATCCTCTTTCCTTTTCTCTCAATTCTGTCCAATTTAAAATACTTCCTCCAGGAAAAACAAGCTATGAAGAGAAAGAAAGTAACAACTCATCCCTTGTAGTACTTGTGTCCAATAAAAATACTTCCTTTCTTTTCACTGGAGATTCCTATGAAGAACGCATTGATGAACTTCTTTCTTTAGATCTTCCCCAATGCCAAGTACTAAAACTTCCTTACCATGGTAAGTTTATCCCTAATCTTCCAGACTTACTTGAAAAAATAAATCCTCAGTATGGGATTATTACATGTTCTAAAAAAAATCCTCCCTCTGAGGAAACAATAGCTCTTTTAAATGAAAAGGGGATAAAGATCTATCTTACTGAAGAAGGAGATATAGTGAGCATAAGCACTGGCGAGAATGTTACAATGGAACAGATTCCCTTGCTTTCTAATTAATTTAAAATATGCAGCCTTAAAAGCAAATCAAAGGGGCTGTGAAAAAAAGGAGTTGAAAACTCCAAACTTCACAGCCCCTTTATTTTGTAGAATAATTTAAGCGAAAAATCCCCAAAAAGGATATAATTCCCCTTACCCCATATGAATGCATTTTAGGGAATCATGCAGTT
>CAJUTQ010000007.1 GCA_910589265.1 uncultured Lachnospiraceae bacterium | reverse complement strand
CTTTGATACATTGTGTGATTTGTGTATAGCCTCACTCAATCTACACTTCTCCTTTTTCTCTACATTGTATCATGCTTTTCTATCCTGTTAAAGTTTGCTTGCGCCCCAAGGGGCGGGGAATGTACCCACATTTCATTCAAGTTCCTTTATTAAGTTTTCAAGGTTCAATGTTTCTGTGTTTCTATTGCCACACATTTCTATACTGGCAATGCCAATACACAAATCTATAGCAGCAAAAAAGTGGTTAGGACAATAAAAAAGTTTCTATCGGTAAATACTTACTTTTACGGATTTCAAGGCATACTGCACCTGTTACTTTCCGCCACATGTTATAAAGTATCTTACCAACCGAAACAATCATGTCCTAACCACTATGTTAAATGGGTTGATATTCAATTTTTCTGTTCATTCTTTTTGAACGTGGGTTTACTATAACAAATTTTCAAAATCCTGTCAACATATTTTTCAAAAAATTTTGCAGAATCATTTTCCCCTTTTTCTTACTGCCCTAATGCCCCTGTTTTGCTAGACAGAGCCTGTCTAGCTCCCAACATGCCCTGAAGCCAGTAAACATCAATGTTTCAGAGCATTTTACCCATAAAAGAGGCCCCATTTTTCCCTTATATATAATACATACTTTTTATGTTCTAATTCTGTTATCTTTATAGAACTTAATTCTTATTGTAAAAAATTTGCCACTTAAAAAGAAAAATAATAGGAATCAGGTTCTGTATTGACTGCTACCTGTCAAAGAAAACAGATATATGCCTTTTCTTTCAACTGGTAGCTCCCATCCAATAATGCACCAACCCCACTTTTTCTTTTTATATGGCATCCTTTTCTTCTGTTCTGGTATTACTACCTATTTTAGAGATAGTACATATTTTCGTGATAGCAGATACACCCACCATCTACAATAAAGTATAAAGTGCAGAAAAAGTCAATGCCTTGTCAACAAACGTGTTTACTCTTACCCCACAATACAGCAAGGCGAAACATAGAAGAGCTGGGGGCTCGCCTCCGCAATGTGGCACTTCGTGCCCCAAAGCTCCGCCTGCGCCCCATAAACAGGGAGGAAATGCTTCGCATTTGCCGCTGGCAACCTCCCATGGGGCTGGGTACGCTCGCCCCCAGCCACAGACTTTACAAGTGTTATGTACAATCCTAATTTTTTATATTGGCTGTCCTTCGGACAGCGGGGCATCCACTGCCCCTTGAAGCAGTGTTTACATAGATTTTTTAAAAGGAGTTGAAGATACATGGCAAAGAAAAAAGGTGGACTGTCACATGTCTACCCAAAGGACAAAAGGGCTTTTTCCTTGCTTGCGAAATCAGGTGCCATGAGTAAAGATACTCTCCATAAATTAGAGATTACCGACAACAGAATCAAATCCTATAAGCAGGCAGGACTTATCAAAGAGGTCAGTGTACCAGATAAGCATGGGAACAGCATCAAAACCTTTTATGAGTTGACAGATAAAAAGGGCAAAGCCTTCTGCCGACAGGAATGTAACATCAAACAATTTATCAGTAATGGAAATGCCTCTATCCACAACAGCAAAGTCTCTGAATATCTGGCCGACAATCTCTCAAAAAGGGAATTGGATTCTATTATCAGCGAAAGGGAATTGCAGCCATTCATAGAAAGCAGATTGCAGGAGTATCTGGACAAACAGGAGCATGACCATTATCAGGAACTTGTGGATGCACTGAAAAACAACCAGTTATCCATGCCAGATATCATTTATCAGACAGAGCAGGAAACCTATGAAGCAATCGAGGTTGTTACAGATAATTATGGAAATGAAGAAATCGAAAGCAAAGCCATGACCTGTGAACTGCTCTCCCTAAAAGTCACTTTTGTTCCTACTTAACACAACACATACGCACATTTTTTGAAAGGAGATTTTTTATATGAGACACACAACACACAAGCTGACACCAGAACAGAAAGAAAGCCTGTTCATCAAATATAAGGATTTAATCTATATGATCTTCTGTTGCAACGGCTACATGCTCCGCAAGCAGATAAGGAAGTTATTTCACATACTTTCAGACAGATCAGAGAAAGATATTGAGTTTGATATTGCCGAATTGATCCTTACTGGATTCCTGTTGCAAAAGACCATCAACAAGGATACAAGGACACAGATGCTCTATCTTTCCAAATATCCAAAAAGCCAGTTTCTTAATGTAACCAGCAGGGATGTACCAGCAATAAACTGGAGCGAACAAAAGATTTTTGAGCAGATTTTCAGGGTTGATTATTTGATTGAGAAAGTTATCCCCGATATGCGGAAACAGGATTTTGACATCAGCATGGACAACATCATCACCTATCTGAATTGGAGCGGCAGCAATCTTCTGCTCTCAAATAATCAGGTTGATATGGTGGATTTCTACAATAACCTCTGGAATGTCCTTGCTGAAAATGACCATAACCTTACAGATGATTTTTTTAGGGATTTAACGATTGCCACAGAAGAGAAACAGGCTTTTGAATCAAAGCAATTAAGAAAAGATATTGAACCAGTCCCCTGTATAACGAAAAACCGCAGGGATAAGGAAATGGACAGCTACAACAGCGACATTGATAAGTGCAAGCTGTTCTACAGTTTAAAGAACCTCGCTTCTCATGGCTTCTACATAGAACATGTTAAGCACAATCTTATAAATGTCTGCTTCTTTGACAGCAATGACAGCATCTATATTAAAAAACTGTACCAGCAGGCTTCTTATATATTGCTCATGTTTCAGAGATACTTAAACAATTACAATCTGCATCTCTTTGTCACCGTTTATACATGGGATAATGAGAGGGCTACAGAACTTCGGGATTTTGAAAATACAACGGCATATGACTTCTACCGCCAAGAATGGGTGGAGGAAAACAGGAAACAAAAGATCATGAAAGATATAGGGATTCTTCCGTCAAACTGGAACAGCATCACCGTGAACTATATCGGTGAAGAAATCTATTCCAAATACAATGTCCATCTGTAAAAAAGCAGACAGCATGACACAATTTAAAATCTTATAACACACATTAAAATACTATGACACAAAATAAAATAATATGCCATAAACAAAGCGAAAGGAGTTAAAAATTATTATGAAAAAGACTGACAACAGGATATTGGAACTTGCCGATCTGCAAAAAGTTCTCCTGTCCACTTGCACCTACTTAAACAGACCGATCAGAAAGAACCAGCTTATCAAAATGACTACAGAACTCTTTGAATGTAATACAGCAAAGGAAGTTGAATTTGCCTTGCTTGACCTGATTGAGCAGGGGAAATTACAGCAAAAAGATTACTTTATCACCACACCCGAATTTGCTGCCGACTGGAATGGAACAGTCACCGCTGCGGACGAGGGCATTATCAAATTTCTGCTAACGTTAGGCGAAGAAGCAAAACATGACCTTTTCTTCAATGTGTATGCGAAAGAACCCCTTACACCCCATAATTTCTTCAAGTATATTGAAATGAAGTATCCAGCCCTACTCCGCAGAACAGACACAGCCCTTGCCTATATGGAGCAGTTAAACAACCATTTTCCCTTTGAACTCAATAATGTTTTCTATGCGGAGTTGAATGATTATCCTGCCAACAGATGGTTTACTAAATTTTTCGATTCCCCCGACTGCAGAATCTTAATCAGGAACATTTTTAGTGGAAGAAATTATGCCAATTTTCAGATTGTCTTACTCCCTGGAAAAAGGAAAAGCTATAAGAAAGCATATAAAGATTATGAAGAGTTTCAGAATAATATCTCTTCACTTTTTAACAGGGATGTTAAAATACAGGTCAGGAGAAGTCTGGTTACAATTCCATTCAGCCAAAAGAAGAGGAAATAACAATATGGCAGAGCAGGATACCTACCTATACAAAAAGCACGTTCCAAGGGAGAAAGGGATTCCTGACCAGTTCCCTTTCAAATGTTATTTCCCAACCATGGACAGTGTTTCCCTTGATTTACCGCAGATAATGGTCGGCATAGATTCTGGTGTCAGTAATACTGCCTTTGCATATATAAACATCATAAGGGATGCACATAAAGCCATCACTGATTTTGAATTTGGGGATTCCTATTACTTTTTAGATGATCTGGATATGCTTGCACTACAGAAAGACAAACAGATTTTCTTATGCCAGAAATACTATGAATTATTCGCCCATAGACAGGTATTATCCATGACCTTTGAGAGACTTTCCCTAAACACAATTCAGGATACCGATACCCTGAAAGGTGTGATAGATGCACAGGAAACAACTACCCTGCTTACCACAACCGCTTATGCTTTGAACCATTTCTACAAGCCAATACCTGCCACTTCTATAAAATACTGTCTCACTGGAAACGGGAAAGCAGATAAACAGGAAATGTGTCAGGCAGCCTACAACCTGACAGGTGACATTCAGCTTCTTAACAACTCCCACAGGGCAGATGCTTTTGCCTGTTGCTTCTATTCCTTTATTCACCGCCGAAAGGCCCAACCACCAGCTCAGCTGGTGGAATGGGATAGCCCCCCTGGGGCAAAACCTTTGCATTTCCGCCTAAAGGCGGTCTAGCAAACCGTTCTTTCTTTACTGGTAGGCCGCTTAAAAGCGGCTCT
>CAJUTQ010000006.1 GCA_910589265.1 uncultured Lachnospiraceae bacterium | reverse complement strand
CCTGTGTGGGGAAATCCCCACAGCCCTGCATAACAGCCTCTCTGTCACCCTCCCTGGCCTGCCCATGCCATTTAGCTTCCCTTGATATATTCCTTTGGCTGTCTGCTGAAATATGGGAAGCATTTCTTCATCATATTGGTTCCAATCCTCAGGGATGTCTCCCTTTGGGCATCTGGCATCCTGGCTCTTCTGTATCTGCTCCTTTGATAACCTTGGATGCAGCAGTCCATGGGCTGGGATTCCCAGAAAGAATGCTATTTGTGTCACTATGGAGAAATCAGTCCTTTGCCCTGATAGGGTTCTTTGAATCTGATATATACTGGCTATATCCTTGATATGGATTTCTTTGAAATAATCCTGCATGCCATCTGCAAGCAGTTGGGTGTTCCTGACCCTGCCAGTGGATTTCAGGTACTTTGTACCCTCCATCCCTGCATACAGGATTGCACTGATTGGGGGATTCCCCCCAAAACTCATAGGCTCCTGGAAAATTTCTTCCATATAAGATGCAAACTCCAGCTCAAGAGACTCAATATCTTGCCTTACTTCCCCTTCCACCAAGGCTATCTCTGCTGGTTCCAGAATAAAACTTTGACTGCTCCTTGCTGCCACACTTGAATTTTCAAGCCTGCACTTATGCTTTGTACACACAGGCATATTCCTGATTTGGTGGGTTCTATGCCAATATGCCTCACCATAAATTTTCCTATCTTCCACCATACACAAAGGGCAATATTTTAAATACTGATCTCCTCCATCCCTTGGCAGGATGGAAAATAAATGGTGGGCATCACAGAAATCATTTGTAAGCCTGTGCAGGGCATTTTTCTTGTTTTCTGGCCCTATAAACCTTGCATACTGTGGGAACATGGTATGCTCCAAGACCAGTTCTTTCATTGGATATATCTTTATGATTTCCTGTTCCATTTCTGGGTTTAAGTGCCCTATAAATTCTTTACTGGGGTTGCAGTGCCTGTTAAATAAAAGTTCCCCCAAGAATGCCTTGCTTGTTGGATAGCCTGAGTGGACAAAACACCTGCAAAACCAACTGTACACCAGCTCATCTGGGTAGATTTCTGGCATGAACCCAATCACACTGCCACCTCTTCTATTAAAATCCCCTTGCCAGCCAGCAGCCCCACT
>CAJUTQ010000005.1 GCA_910589265.1 uncultured Lachnospiraceae bacterium | reverse complement strand
TATTTGGAGAGTGAGAGGTATGAGGCAGCAGAAGAAGCAGCTAGAAAAGCTGAAAATGCAATAAAGCTAGAAACAGCAAAGAGATTCTTAAAAATGGGAAAACTTTCCATTGAAGAGGTTGCAGCAGGCTCTGGGCTTACAGTGGAGGAAGTAGAAGAACTGGCAGGCTTATAATCTGTATAATACAATTATTAATTTCATAATAATCTGAGATAAAAACAGGATTCACATTGATGTGGTGTCCTGTTTTTTTATTGGGAAATTTTATGGAGGATTTCTGATAAATGTAATGTACTGAATTTTTTCTTAATGATGTTGGTAGCAGGGTAAAGCCTGCTCTTTTTGAAATGAGAGATGGTAAAGCAACAGTTTTCTCTAAAATTTATAGAAAATCCTTTGTGCTATGCTAAAAAAGTAAAAAAGAAAAGCATAGGGAAAGGAGGAGCTAGTGGAGAAATACCTATTTGAAAGGGAATGGAAGGAGGCTGTACTGATAAGAAAAGACAATAAATCAACAGTTCTGGTTATAAATGGGGAAGAAATGGAGATTTGCTGTCCCAAAATTGTCAGAGGGAATATCACTGAAGGGGGAATGCCATGTCTTGTCTCTGAAGGCAGGCATTCAAAGAATGGAAAATATGAAATCATGGCATTTTCACTGGATAATCCCAAAATGGGAAATAAAGACTGGATTTGCCTAAGGCCAATTATTTTTGAGGATGCAATTGAGCATTTCCTTGCCAGCCATCAGATGGAAGAATTGGACAATGGCTGTAAAGTTTATGAGGAACTAAAAGTGGCAGGTAAAAAATGGGATTTAGTGACAGGGAATGCTTACATTGAAATCAATGTCCCTGATGCCATCCTGAATGCAGCAGGTGGTGGGTGGATGCAGGTAAAGTCCCTGATGCTGACTGCTGAAAAAATTGCAAGATATGAAAGTGCCTTTGCCAGTTTAGGGGATACAGGAAAGAAAATGGTTTTCCTGACAATATTCCAACATGGGCTTAATGAAAGAATGCAGGACTGGCTTTGCAGGGAATTAAGCAGATATTTTGCAATGGACATGGATGAAAGGGTTGAGTTCTGGATTGCTGACCTGAAGCTGGAGCCAGATGGGATAGGGCTTCTGTCATACCAGAATATTACAGGAAGGGTTTTATTGAGCTGAAAAGGAGAGGAGGGAAGGGATGCTACAGGCAGAGTTATTACAGTATAAGATAGTCAGGGTTGACATGGTGGATTTGCTGGAAGATGAAGGGGAAGTCAGGCTCCTTAACAGGACAGAGTGTGATGGGGAGTTTAGGGAAAAAGAAAACCTGGCAGTGGTAAGCCTGACAGAATATGTGGAGATGGATGGGGAATATGATAATTTCCACATTGAGCTTGAACTGGAAGGAATCTTCCATATTGAAGGAATGGAAAACAGGGAAATAAGGCAGGAGGCCCATGTCAGGTGTTATGAAAAGCTAAGGACTTATGCAGAGCAGATTATTAAACATCTGGCTGCTGAAACAGGGCTGGAGGGGTTTGCCCTCCCCCAAAAAGCCATGGAACCTGATTTGATAGAATTTGGGAGGAAGCAGGAAGGGGTGGGGAATAAAACAATGAAACCCCAGAAGAAGTTTAAGAAAGGGAAGGTTATAGAGATAGAAAAGTAATTCATTTTTGCAAGAATTCCAAAGGAAAAGAAGGCAGTACAATGGAGGAGGAAAGGAGGAGAAGAAGATGGATGAAACATTAAAAAACATCATTTCCAGTCTTGGGGGCAGGGAGATTGGCATTGATGGGACATTCAAATTCCATTGTACATGCTGTGGGAAATGCTGCATAAACAGGGAAGACATTTTGTTGAACCCCAGGGATGTCTACAATATGTCCAGGGAACTGGGCATGTCCCCAGAAAAGTTGGTGAAAAAGTATTGTGAGGTTTATGCAGGGGAAGACTCAAGGGTTCCCATTGTGAGGGTCAAACCCAAGGGGCATGTGAAAAGATGCCCCCTGCTGAAAGACAGGAAATGCATGGTCCACAAATCCAAGCCATCTGTCTGTGCCCTGTTCCCCATAGGCAGGGTCCTGCAAGTGGGTGACACAGAAGGGAACATCAAGGATATTTCTGTGGAAGATGTCCAATATATTTTCAGCAGCCCTGGATGTGGTGACAATGCAGAATCCCATACTGTGAGGGAATGGCTGGGGCATTGTGGGATTCCCATTGAGGATGAATTTTTTATCAAATGGCAGAAGGTTATCATGGAGACAAGCATAATTTTCAGGAAGATGGAAAAGAAATTCAGGCCCCAAGTAATGGAATTGGCATGGACAGCAGCCTTTGTAGTTCTTTACCTGCATTATGACACTGGGGAGGGGTTCATGCCCCAGTTTGAAGAAAATGCACAGAGTTTCCAAGGGCTGCTGCATAAAATCCAGAAAGATTAGAAGATTCCATCCATATCAGGAAGGGGAGGATGCCTAAAAAATACTATGTCACAGCAGAAGCTCCATATCCTGCTGGCAGATTATAATTTATCCTGACAGGGCAACAAAAAACAGAATAAAAGAGT
>CAJUTQ010000004.1 GCA_910589265.1 uncultured Lachnospiraceae bacterium | reverse complement strand
GATATAAAGGGTTTCTTTGACAACGTAAATCATAGAAAGCTGTTACAGCAGATATGGACGCTGGGTATACGGGATACCAAACTGATTCAGATAATCAAAGCAATGCTGAAAGCGCCAATTCAAATGCCAGATGGAGAAATCCTATATCCAGACAGGGGAACCCCTCAGGGCGGCATACTTTCCCCGCTGTTAGCCAACATTGTCCTGAACGAACTGGACTGGTGGATAGCGTCACAGTGGGAGGGGATGGCAGACCATATGAAGTCTCCTTGTAAGGTCACATATTATCCGAACGGGGCAGAGAAAAAGTGCAACAGCTACACGGCGCTCAAAAAGAGCAACCTCAAGGAAACGCGTATAGTCCGGTATGCAGATGATTTTAAAATCTTTTGCAGAAACCGTAAGGACGCTGACAGAGCATACCATGCGGTTGAGGACTGGCTGCTAAAGCGACTCAAACTGGAAATTTCAGATGAAAAATCAAAGGTCACAAATCTCAGGAAAAGAGATAGTGAATTTCTGGGGTTCCGTATGAAGCTGATAAAGAAACGCAGGACATGGGTAATCAGTTCAAATGTCTGTGACAAGGCAATGTCGCATATGCAGAAAGAACTCTCAAAAGCAATTATAGAGATTCAAAACAGCAAGACAGCAAGTGACATAAAGAGCAACATTCACGAATATAACGCCAAAGTCATAGGTATGCAGAACTATTATTGCATTGCTACGAGGATAAATCTGAATTTTAGCCGAATGGCTCATGTGAATAATGGTCGCTTTCTCCATCGGATAGATGGATATAAAAAGCAGGGCGAATTAAACAACAAATATTTAAAAAACCGGTATGGAAAATCGAAGCAAATGCGATGGATTGGAGATACACCAGTAGTACCTTTGGCATATGTGCAGTTTAAAATACCAATGCGCAAGAGCAGGAAAATCAACCTATATACCCCAGACGGAAGAATGGAAATCCACAGCAATCTGAAACTGAATGTTGAAGATATGCTCTGGCTCATGCGCCACCCGGTAACAGGAGAAACGGTACAGTTCAATGATAACCGAATCTCTCTCTATGCCGGACAGGAAGGTAAATGTGCAATCACCGGGGAACATCTGGAAGTGATTCACTGTATTTGTTACAGAAAATCGAATGAATGTAAAAATGGCAGAGACAGTTACCGTAATCTGTTGCTTTTATCACCTGCCGGATATGAACTTATCTCAACAACAGACAGTATAAAGTTCGCTACACTGACAAAGAAGTATGATTTGAATAAGGCACAAATTACTAAAGTAAACAAACTGCGTGTTGCCGCAGGATTGGCAGAAATGTCAATGCAAATCGTAACAAACTGATTTAGCTAATGTGAAAGAGTGAGTGTGTATCACTGCTGAAACTATGCTTGATGGGGCGCCGGATGCGGTGAAAGTCGCATGTCCGGTGCTAGCCGGGGGAAAAGCCGGAGATAACATCAAAGGCTTACCTATCGGAACCCTTTGCCTACCGTCACCACTCTCGTAGTGGTGTGGATTGAAATGGCAATGTATGAAAAAGACTGCTTCCCGGCGTCACCGCTCCCGTAGTAGTATGGATTGAAATTGCGAACCATGCACATACAGCACAAGGCTGTTGGCTTCACCATTCATATAGAGATGTGGATTAGCTATTTTCAAAAGTAATTGACATAATAATTACATGATATTCCAAGAGTTGATAAAGTATTTACGCATAAAGGATTAATGCTCATGTACGATAAAGATGCAAGCAACCGAAAACAAGAGATAGACTGTCAGCACCACACTATTCCGAACCAAAGAAGCTAAAGACCAAAAGACAAGCATTATGGAAATGTGCATAACAGGCTATGGAATCATGGATAACTCTATTCACAGTACATGGAAAAGGGAAAGTGCAGCTTTCCCACGTCCTGCAAACAGAGTTACCCACAATCCCATAAGACAGCCAGTTATACACATTACCAACAATGCCGACTGCCACGGAATCTCTCTCATTCTTTATCCCATAAAACATTTTTTTATTTATTGACATTTGGATAAGACTGCAGTAGTCTATTTAGTAAGGACTACTACAGTCTTATTTGAAAGGAGTGTATATTACATGGATAAAGAAATTGTAAAACTTTTTGATTCCGAATTAAAAGTTATGGACGTTCTTTGGAAAGAGGGTAATGTACCAGCAAAGCATGTTGCAGATGTTCTTACAAAGGAGTTGGGTTGGAATAAAAACACTACCTATACGCTTATTAAGCGTTGTATAAAAAAGGGGGCGATTGAACGTTCTGAACCTAATTTTATGTGTTGTGCGCTTATTCCCAAAGAAGAAGTACAGGAAGCCGAAACGAATGAACTGATTAACAAAATTTATGATGGTTCTGCGGACAAGTTGTTTGCTGCACTGTTGAGTAGGAAAAAACTTTCTGCTGAAGAAATTGAAAGACTGAAAAAAATTGTTGATGATTTGGAATGAGGTGATAAATATGACTTTGCTGGAAGTGAGCTTTTCCGGGGCTGTTTTTATTATTGCAGTTGTGGTAATTCGGGCAATAGCAATAAATAGTCTGCCTAAAAAGGCATTTCTTGTTTTGTGGGAAATGGTGTTATTGAGGCTGATTATTCCGTTTACTATTCCGTCTGCTTTTAGTATTTACACGCTTATTAACCACATTATATCCACACCCGCATTTTTTGAAGCAGAAACAGACAATGTTACTTCTGCCGTATCACGGGAATATGTTGTGTTGATACAAGGCACGGAGCAACCAGCAACAAATATACTGCCTGTTTCTGTTTTGTTTGTTGTCTGGTGTATTGGAATGATACTTCTTGCTGCATTTTTCACAGTATCTTATTTACGCTGCCGGATTGAGTTTCGGGCAGCTTTACCAGTCAATAATTCCTATGTAGAACAATGGATAAAGGAACGCCCTCTAAAACGGCGAATTTCAATTAAACAATCGGATAGAATTTCCACACCATTGACGTATGGCATTTTACATCCTGTTATTTTAATGCCGAAGCAAACGGATTGGAAAAATATAAATCAGTTACGATTGCAAAGCTGATTGCTACATATGCCCTTTGTATTCATTGGTTCAATCCTTTTGTTTGGGTAATGTACATTCTTTTCAATCGTGATATTGAGCTGGCATGTGATGAAAGTGTTATACGGCAATTTGGCGATAAATCAAAATCAGCCTATTCGCTAATGCTTATCAGTATGGAAGCAAAGAAAAGTGGGTTGTCACCGCTTTGTAATCATTTCAGCAAAAATGCTATCGAGGAAAGGATTACTGCAATTATGAACACAAAACGGACAACAGCCATTACTCTTTTATCCGCCTGCCTTATCGTGCTTGTTACTGTCAGTTTGTTTGTCACGTCTGCAACAGCTTCAACTGATAGTAAAACGAATGATCCTTTTGCTGTCAGTGACCCGAAAACAAACACAAGTGATATTGCCGCTGATAAAAAAAGTGCTATGACTATTATCCATGAAAGCGCAGATATTCTCCATTACGAAGATGGTGCACCATATATTCACGATATACTTACAAACAATACCAACAGTACCATTGTAGAAACCCAATATTGTATGCTGGCTTATAGCGAAAATGGTTCACCGCTAAAGCTATATTGGAATTTCCTTGACAGCAGTACGGAAAGCAGATTTGAAAATATTGTTCGGACAAAGGCAAATATTTTACCTAATCAAACCGAGGAATACCGTGGTGGCTGGTCATTATATGATGGTGAAATCATGGAGGACTTTCCGAAAGTTGGGAATGGCGAAGCGAATCAAGTTGCATATTCGTTGCTTTGTTTAGAGCAAGTTGTTTTTGAAGATGGCACAGTCTGGAATAACCCAAACTATGAAAACTGGTTTATGACGTATGCGGGGAAAGAAATAGATATAGACGAATTACAAAATTATTATCCATATGAATACAAGATAGAATCAGACTGAAAACAGTAGCTGTAAATCTTGCACCGCCCTATATGGGAGAAAAAAGCTATAAATAGCTTGGGAATTACCTATGGTTTGCACAGAAGCATACAAGGAACATATCGAATACACGTTTCATGCTTTTTGCAGAGTTGTTATACGCTATGCTGCTATCAACGCATGGCGTGACAGGATAAACGCCGGCTTATCGCTGCCCTGTTCCAGTTCCGCTTTGATGAACAGCCATACCCCAAAACTGAATAACCGCCCCCACATAGAACGGCACACCAAGACAGGAAATCATAAAAAGGTTTCCTGTTTTTTGCGTTTATTTTTGGCGTTTTTGAAAAACTGTCGTATTGCCCCATGAAAAGGGAAACATGACACGTCCTTTGTTTGGCAGTTTCCGGCTTTTTGGTGGTGTGGGGAATGAAAGGAAAATGAAGAAATTTCTCAAAATTCCCGCCTATTCGGGCTTGTGTGGTTTTATAAGGAATGAGGGAAAATTTTAGCAAATCAACGTCCATTTTGCCTTTTGCGGGTTTGTAGGTATTAGGGGAGAAATGTTTCCACAGCTTTGGCAGAATCCCCGTCCCGTCCACTGAGGGTATCAGAAAATTCCATAAGATATTTTTGCCGGAACGCAACAAACCGGCCACCAATAGTCGGATAGTAAGCGAACAGACCATACAGCGCAGTTTCTTAGAGCAAGATTCTACCACAGTACCAAATTTCGCCTACCGGCTCATTTTGTGCTATGGAAATCTTGTTAGGGTTGCCACCCAAAGCCCGCCTTTTTGCGGTTTGCGCCGTTTATGATTACCGACGCTTTTGCGGCAAGTGAAAGGAGGTTTACAGCCATGAAAAGATATAACATGCCCCACCGCCATCGGGTAATCAAGACACGCTTGACCGAGGAAGAATACGCCGAGTTTTTCGAGCGTATCACCCTCTGCAAAATGAGCCAAGGCGAGTTTATCCGGCAAGCCCTCATTAAGTCGAGCATACGCCGGAACGCCGCCAAGAAGAAAGAGCTGGAAGCGGCAGAAAACACTTTATAGTCCTGATGGCATTGCCTATTTTTGCCACAGACTCTACTTTTATTCTCTTCATTATTTATCATAATCCTTGAAGATCCGTTGTCAACAATTTTTGGACTGAGTATCTGGTTTATATATTTCTTTGGAATTCCAATATATTACAAGTTCCATCATAATAGCAGTTGTTTTCTTTTACTCTTTTTTCAAGTTTCATCTAAAGTATCATTTTTCCATCTTGTCCCCATTATTTGGTATACATAAAAGTCTAAACTCCCCCTTATTTCAAAAAAAAGAGCTATTTTGACGTCTGTATGTATCGTTATCTTTCTGATTCAGTTCATTTTCTACGAGTGCAAGTTTTTTCTTCCGTTCTCTTAGCTTCTCTTCATCACTAGAAGCTGATCTTATTTCCTGCTCCAACTGCTGTTTTTTCTTCTTTAGTTTCTCAATTTCCCTATCAACTTTGTTCGTATTACCAATACATTTTTCCTCAGATTTTTCTGGGTTATCCTCCTTTACTTTCGGATTCTCATTTTTAGATGCATGATTAGATTTTTTCGGATCATCAAAAAGGACTCTACAATTGCCATTTTCGTCCTGCTCTAGACAATATAGACCGCTTGGTTTATTTTCAGATTTTTTGCTGCTAATATATTCATCGTGGGGAACAGAGATTTCATTAGATACTTTTATATCATTCTGCTCTTTTTTTGCTTCCTCTGTTTTTTTCATTTTGTAAAGGGAATCTTTGGTTTTCAGATACTGTGTATCATTAGTTTTAAAATGACTAGCGCTTCCATACATGTTTATTGACATAAACATACCTCCTAAATTTTTATTGTGGGGCAGTGCAATCTGTATAGTTTTGCCCTCTAGTATTTTTTTCGATTGTTTTAAACAATTTCTAAACTAATTTGCTGTGAGATGTTTTCTGAATGATGTAAAATGATAAACTAGCACATGGGAAAGTTAAATACTGTATTTGTACATGTAGTATACTATTTTGACATGTCTAATAATAGTTTATTGCTATTACATGGAAATGAGTGTTTGACTATGAAGGATGTACAATGTAAAATAGGGACAATTAGAAAAGGTACAATAAAGTTATGAAGGGAAAGGTGCAATACAATATTTAAGAGGAGGTAAACGAGTAGGGGCAAAGATCCGAAATAAAATTTGTATGTGATTAAATATAAAATATGTAGAAAATAAAAAATAAAAAGAGATGGAAAAGTATTTACTTGACATATAATTTCTATTCCAGTATGCTTTTTATAGAGTTTTTCGTATTGTATGAATACTTTGTCTGATAGATGATTTTTGTTATTTTTATTTGGTAATATAAATGATACGCATGAATGAATGTATGTGTATTATCCATTATTGATAAATGGAGGATAATTATGGCATTGATACAAATGTCCTTAATGTCTCAGTCATTGTTACGTACAGTTCCAGTGAGCGTGGTTTTGCCCGCAGATAAAATGATAATAAAGGGAAAACCTGTAAGAGAAAATAAACCTTATAAAACTCTTTATTTATTACATGGAATTTATGGCAGTAATATGGACTGGCTCAATGGGACTAATATTTATCGGTGGGCAGAAGAGAGAGATCTGGCAGTAGTAATGCCCTCAGGGGATAATATGTTTTATATTGATCAAGAAAAGCCTCATAATTATTATGGAGAATTTATTGGTAAAGAACTGGTTGAGCTCACGAGGAAGATTTTTCCTCTTTCCCATAAAAGGGAGGATACTTATATTGCAGGGTTATCTATGGGAGGCTATGGGGCGGTTCGCAATGGGTTAAAATATTATGAGACATTTGGCTATATAGCTGGCCTGTCTTCTGCTTTTGTTATCGAAGGACTAAAAAACAGAACTAATGATATATCTACCTATATTCGAACGAAAGCCTTTGCAGAAAGCTGCTTTGGTGCGTTGGATAAAGTGGAAGAAGGCGATTTAAATCCCCTTTGGCTGGCAAAAGAGTTAATTAAAAAGAGGGTAAAGCTTCCTTGTTTATATTTATGCTGTGGAAATAAAGATTTTTTATTGGAGACAAATAAAAGTTTTTATAACAGAATAAAAGATATGGGTTATAATGTCGTTTTTGAAGTAGGACCTGGAGGACATGACTGGGACTTTTGGAATGGGTACATTAAAAAAGTATTGGAATGGCTTCCACTGGAAGAGGAACTGACAGGGCTAAACAGCGGAAATGTAGAAGAATAATACATATGGAAGAAGATTTATATTCAAATGAATATAGTAAAAAAAATATTTATAAAATTTAGTTTTTTTCTTTTCGTTGGTTTTTCCTTTGCTTTGCACTGCAAAGGAGAGGAGCAAGGCGAGAAAACATATAAACAAGAGCAGGGATTTTCCAAGGAGCTCTATGAGGAGTATAAGGGGCGTTTTGACCGCATTAGCTCAGAATCACAGATTGTGGCAAATGGTTTTCGCAAAATAGAAGATCAAATATTTTTAGTTAATATGCAAAACTTAGGAGAGGTTACCTTTATTCCTGCTTTGGACAGGCGTTTTAATCGTCTGGCTCTTTTTTTGTCAAATGAGGATGGGGATATTGTTTATAAAACAGAACAGCTTGAAACAAATAGCAGGAATAGAGGAGAGCTATATCAGCCTAATAATGGAATAGCTGCCGTATCTTTTCAGGATATGAATGGAGACGGACTAACGGATATTGTACTCATAACTTCTTGTATGAGTAAGGATCCTTCTTATAAGAGAGAAACTTATAAAGTGGGTGATGTATTGTTTCAGAATGAAAGGGGCTTTTATAGAGATTGGAGGCTGTCTGATAAAATAAATCGTTTTAGCATGAACAAAAGCATAGAATTTATTGTTTCTTTTGTAAAAGACGGCTATTCTACAGAGTTTTTATATACAGCAACAACCTTAAAGGAGCTAAAAGAGAATGGTTTTCAAATAGAAAAAGACCAGTGTTATTGGAGACAGTTTGAGAAAATGGGAAAGCTTAAGGTCGTTCCAGGCACTATGAGCTTGGCAAGACACAGTGTGTTTATGCTCTATTTAATTAATGAACAAGGGTACATTGTCTGGAGTTTTCAGCCAATGGGAGAATATGATCATCTCTATGCATTAAAAGGCGTTACATGCAGAGATATTGATGGAGATGGATTAAAGGATATTGTTGTCCTAATGAGCCTTAGCTATTTAGGAGAGGAAGAAGAGCCAGTGGTTCAGGCAGATTATTCTATTTATTACCAAAGAACTGGCGGATTTTATGAGGACAAAGAGATAAAGGAAAGTATTCCGTGCAAAGAAGATGATTCTATGGAAGAGATTGTAGAAAAGGCACGAGAATATTGGGGGTGGAGAGCTTAAAAATGATCAAAGTTCTGATTGTGGATGATGAGAAACCTATTTGTGACCTGATTGATCTGAATTTGTCGGCAGCAGGGTATCAATGTGAGGCGGTACAAAATGGATTAGAGGCAATTACTAGGATTGAGAGAGATAATTTTGACTTAATTTTATTAGATGTTATGCTGCCAGGGGCAGACGGCTATGATATTATGGATTACATACGTCCTATGGAAATACCAGTAATTTTTATTACTGCAAAACACGAGGTGAGGGACAGGGTAAAAGGCCTAAAGTTAGGAGCAGACGACTATATTGTCAAACCTTTTGATATAGTAGAGCTCATAGCTAGAGTGGAGGCAGTGCTTCGACGGTATAATAAGACAGAACGGCTGCTGTCTGTAGGAGATGTAGTAGTAGATGTAGAGGCCCGCAGGGTAATGAAAGGAAATAGACCCATTGTATTGACAAATAAGGAATTTGGACTTCTAGTACTCTTTATGAAAAATAAAAATGTAGCTTTATTTCGGGAAACATTATATGAGAAAGTATGGGAAGGGGAATACTTTGGAGACAGCAGGACATTAGATTTACATGTTCAGCGATTGCGTAAAAAATTAAAGTGGGAACAAAAGCTTGTTGCAGTGTATAAAGTGGGCTACCGCTTAGAAGTGCAAAAAGAAGATTCCTATTCCTAATAGTCTATAATGGATGTTCAGTTGAAAAGCCTAGATGGGAAAGGTATAGGAATCAATCATGAGATTTTCACTAAAATTGCTTTTTTGGACAATCATTATTATGGCCGTAGGGTTTGGATTCAGCGGTTTTTATTTTGTAAATTATGTATTTGATACTTCTCTAGAGAGGGAAATAAAGCAGACTTTAGATGAGAGCAGCATTTTAAAGTTTGCTTTTGAGACAGCAGCGCTAAACATTCCTGCGAAGTATGATGTGCTTCAAGATGATACAATAGAACAAATTGCCTGGAACTTGGAATCAGGAGGAAGAGATACAAGACGTTTACTCCGTCTTTCTGATGAGAGAAAAAGCTTATTATATATGAGTGACGGTTTTAAAGCAGATTATAATATGCTTTTAGAAACAGACCAGTCTAGAAAAACATACAGAATTATTGAGGAACAGGGAAAGTATTATATACAGACTGGAATGAGCATCCATGCACTAGATAGAGTTTTATATTTAGAAACTATGAAAGATGTGTCAGAAGTTTTTAAGGAAAGAGCGCTAGGTTTTTCTGTTTACCGCAGAGTGACTATTTTTATGTTATTTTTTGGAACTGTAATTATGCATTTTATGTCTTCTTGGCTGACAAAGCCTATTCGCCTTCTTACAAGGGCTACAAAGAGAATGGCTACTGGAGATTATGATTATAGGGCAAAGCAGATTAGTGGAGATGAGCTGGGACAGCTTACAATGGATTTTAATAAGATGGCAAGTGCATTAGAAGAAAACATTAATAAACTGGAAGAGGAAATAAGGGCAAGGGAAGACTTTGTAGGGGCTTTTGCCCATGAATTAAAAACACCGTTGACAGCTATTATTGGTTATGCAGATATGATGAGATCCAGAAGGTTAGACGAGAAGCAAAATTTCCTTTCTGCCAATTATATTTATACAGAAGGAAAGCGTTTAGAATCCATGTCTTTCAGGCTTTTAGACATTATTGTGACAAAAAGGGGGGAGGCAGAATTGAAAATTGTTTCTGTTTCTCCCCTTTTTGAATATCTTCAGAATATGTTTGTGACAAATAAGACAATGAAGTTTCGGTTTGATTACGAGGAGGAACGGGTGCAGGCTGATGCAAACTTGATTAAAACGGTTCTTATTAATTTATTAGATAATGCCTGTAAGGCCTCAGAACCTGGCAGTTTCATTGATGTAATGGGATATGGAGTGGAAGAGGGCTATTGTTTTGCGGTAAGAGATTACGGAATAGGAATTCCAAAGGAAGAGCAGAAAAAAATTATGAAGGCTTTTTATATGGTAGACAAATCCAGAGCAAGAAGTAAAAATGGCGCTGGACTTGGACTGGCATTATGCGCAGAAATATTGCTTTTACATGAAAGCAGCTTAAAAATACAAAGTGAGCCCTTAAAAGGGACTTGTATGAGCTTTATACTAGCCTATGGCAGAGAGGAGGAATTTTGATAAAGAAAATAGATTTTAGTTCCAAAGGTGAATATAGCAGATGGATTTTTTTTGTTGTTTTATCGGTAGCTTTGTCAATATGGGGACCAGAAGCGGCAACCATTTATAAAGATAAATCTATTTTGGATAAAATCTCTGGTGTTGCCATAGAGACAGAAGAGGAAGGATATCGGTATACATTAAGCCCAGATGAGCGGCTTTTTCTTTTATCAGAATGTTTAAACAGTCAGTCATTGCCAGAAACTGAGCAAAATGCCATGACGAGAGAGGACTCCTCGAATATTGACTATAAAGAGCTGGAAGGAGCTTATGCATTTGTTCTCAATCACAGGGGGCCTTCTGGAAGGGAGATTACAAGAGAAGAGATTTTTGGGAAATGTAACAGAGAGATAGGTGTATTAAAAAATTTGGGGATATTACCTAATGTAGTAAAGGAGATAGAGGAGTCAGACTATGATGCTGTCCTATATTCGGCTATAGATGTGTTGGAACCAAGAAATAATGTTGGAGTGTGGAAAATTTCCCTTTCCAACAGCCAAAAAAATGCTAACAAAGAAAACCATCTCATTGATACATATGTGGATGGGGATACAGGAAAAATTTATGAGTTTTACGTCCGGGGCCCTTTTACATGGGAAGAGATAGACACAGACGAATTGATTGAGAAATGGAGAGTATACATGGGATTAGGAAAGCCCCAAATATACATATGGGAAAATCCACTGCTGGAAACAACTCCATACTTTAAAAAATATGTATTTGCAGGAAGCGGGGAAGAGAGAACAATTGTTACTATAGGATTTTATGAGGGGATCCAAGAATTATTTTTAAAAATATCCAAATGATGCAACTTTGATGCTAAAATGATGAGAATTTGATGCAGCTCTTATGTATTCTAAGATTCGATAGAATTCGGGAAAGATACATAAGAGCTTTTTGCATGAAAGGGGTATGACAGGCAGAGATGAAAAACAAAGGAAAAAAATTATATAGAATTTTTCGCTACATAGCGTCATGTATTTTGGAATTATTTGTTGTAGTGGCAGTCATTATGACGAAGACATTAGAGGGGGCTGGTACAAAGGCTGTGGAGAAAATACAATTCCATGAGAACAGTGTATCGCAAGATTTTGTGCCATTCTTAACAGAAAATAGCTTAAAACCTCCTTTAATAGCTATAGATGGGGGACACGGTGGGGAAGATGAAGGATGTGCCAGAGAAGGAGTAAGGGAAAAGGACATTAATCTGGATATTGCTATACAATTACAAAAAAAATTGTCAGATATAGGCTATCAAGTAATAATGATAAGAGAAGGGGATCAGTATAAAGCAAAGGAAGAAAGGGTAGAAATGGCAAACGAAGCAGGTGCACATATTTATGTAAGTATTCATCAAAATGCCTGTGATAAGCCAGAAGTAAAAGGAGTAGAGACCTGGTATGATGGAAAGGATGGATCAAGGGATAGCAAAAGACTAGCCCAGCTCATTCATCAAGAAACATTAAAAAGTACAGGTGCTCTGTCAAGAGAAGTAAAAGATAATGCAGAATTTCATGTAACTGGAAAAACAAAAATGCCTGCCTGTCTAATAGAAACTGGCTTTTTGTCTAATAAGGAGGAGAGGGAAAAACTTGGGACAAAGGAATATCAAGAAAAAATAGTGGAGGGAATTGTACAAGGAATTGAATATTATTTTTATCCAAACACAATGTATCTAACCTTTGACAGGGGTCCTTCTGTAGAAAGTACAAATAAGATTTTGGATGTGCTAAAAGAAAAGAAAATAAAGGCAACTTTTTTCTTAGTGGGAGAGAGGGTTCGCCAAAATCCAGAAATCGCCAGAAAGATTGTGGCAAATGGACATACGATTGGTATTTCTTCTTTTAAAGAGGATGACAGTGAAATTTACCAAAGTGTAGATAATTATATAGAAGATTTTGAGGAGGCATATAAAGCAGTATTGGAAGTGACAGGAGTAGGTGTAAAAATATTTCAATTTCCACAAGAAAATATGGACAATAGTGAAAAAATAAGAGAATTGATTATTCAGGAGATGACAGCTAGAGGATTTGTATACTATGACTGGAATGTAAAATTAAAAGATGAACTTATTTCAGAAGGAGTAGAAGAGCTGATTAAAAATGCTAAGGAGAGGGTAATGGGAAAAGAAAAGGTAGTGCTTCTGGCCCATGATACAGCATATAATACTGCCTTGTATTTAGATAGACTTATAGAACAATTTCCTGAATATAAGATGGAAGTCTTAACAGAAGATGTAGATCCTATTTTGCTTGGCAAGGAATAAAAAGAATAGGACCAAATAACAAGGGTTTTGCTATTTGGTTCTATTCTTTCTTTTCATGAATATTAATAAAATCATTAACTTGCATAGGAATCTGCATATTCGTTTCGATGTTCTAGCTGAAGCTGGTATATATGTTTTCTGAGAGTCCCCATTTGCTCATCGGTCATATCATAAAATTTACAGCCATATTGGAAAGCATTGATTCCCAAAGGTTCTATACGTAAAATTTCGGCGTTGATTTCCAAAACTTCTGTGGGCAGCTCATAGGAAAAGGAAAAAGTTTGGCCAATGGGAAGAATATGTTCTGTAGAAATAAGCATTCCTCCTGCGCTGATATTGCATAGGTTTACTTCAAATTCCCTATTCTTTTTAAGCTGAATAGGTAGGGATACTCCTGTAAGCTTTACTTTAATATCAGCTCTTCTTTGAACTTGCTCAAGGAGTCCAGTAATTTGGAATTGGGCTTTTAATTTTTTTCCTTCAGTTTTATCACACTTTTTAAAGAAGGCTTGATAGTAAAGAAGTCCCTTTGTTTCACTGGAATGCATAATTAATACTTCTTCTGGAAAAATTTTTTCTGTAACAAGCTTGGGCAGAGAAGTCAAAACACAATGCCATTCATCACCATCTTTTTGCATTATATATGCAGAACAAATTAGTTTTTTATCCAAAGTCATTATTTTGTAATCTTTTTTATTGTATGTTGTAAATGCCATTATTTTTAAATCCTCCTGTTTCATATCCGAAATTTATTGTTGATGTAAACGATATAAAGAGGATACAACAGAAAAATGAAAGAAAAATTAAAAGAAAAATTTTTTGTAAAAAGTATAAAAAAATAATTATTGCAAGACTAAAGTGTGTTGAATATAATACATATCATCTGCAAGTTCTTCTACTTCCAAAGTGAGCTGACAGGAAGAGGCTCCACTGTCCATTAACAATTGAGAGGCATAGCCTTCTTTGTATGATTCGTTGTCATATGTATGATACCATTCTTGAAAAAGTTCCTTACCCTTTATTACATTTGCAAATTCTTTTGTCCCCTTTTCTCCGTCCATAGCTTGGGCATAACAGTTTGCAAAGTAGTCTTCCAAAGTAGTAAGAGCGTCTTCAGGATTTAGCCCAAGGTCAGTAATATTTCTTTTCCCATCAGATTCCTGAGAGCGATACATTTGTCCATTACAGGCAGGGAGATAAACAGACAGCCCATCCCTGACATGGGTGCCAGCATAATCTTTATCCGATTTATTAAAATAATCGTAAGTAGCTGGGGACGTATCATCCCAAGTGGAATCTACATTATAATAGCCGTCTTCTAGAGAGACAATATTCCAGGCATGATTTTCACCAGCATAGCCAGTAGTATAGTAGCACGGAACGCCAAGCTGCTGCATGAGATATTGAAATGCTCTGGCATATCCAGCACATACTGTTTTCCCATTTACAAGGGCGCTGTAAGCGCTTTGATTCATAGGAGCAGTTAAACTATAATCAACAAGTTCTATAAGGCGATCGTGGACATATCTTTCTTTCTCATAGTCTGTTCCTGCATTTCGTGCGTTTGCTAAAATTTCCTCAGACTTTTGGGAAAATTGCTCCATGGCCTTGTCAAGATTAGAAGCTGTTCGATTCATTTGAAGCTGGATCTCAACGCATTCTCCATTTTTCAAACATTTTGCAGTGTAGGCGGTATCCATATAAAATAACTCTGGATGATCATTGCATACAGCTTCAAAGGCTGTCTTTACTTCTCCTGATGAGGCTTGTTCCACTGGTGAAAAATTCGTATTTAACGCCTTTGCATTGGCAAAAATTTGTCTATATAAATGTTTCCCCTTTTCATTGAGCATTTCATAATATGGGTAAAACATAGGGTCAAAGGTAAGTCCGTCGCCTGTTTCCCCAGGGCCAAGACGTTCCTTAATTTTTTCCCCATCCTCTTTTGGTATTTCTTCTCTTTGTTCCTGAATAGGTTCATATCCATTTTTCCCTGCCACTTCATGAGGGACTTCTATTTGGGATCTGTCAGGTTCTTCATATTGCTCTATGCCAGGAAGGGTATTTTGAATGTTATCTTCAAAAGTAGATGGGTGGGATTCTTTAATTTCAGATGAAGACGAAGAGGGCAGTTCGTCTTTGACTGTTTCCTCATAGGCTGTTTCTTTAGAAGTTTTAGAATCAACGGGAATTTCATTCAAAGATAAATTTTCTTCCTGTGACTGGGATACAGCAGTATCAAAAAGGACGTCTGTCCAGCCTGGATAAAGGGAGTTAAAGACAAAGAGGCTTCCTGCCAGCATAAGGAGAGCCCAAGAAATGAGGAAAAGTGTTGTAAGCTTTTTCAATATTTTCTTCCTCCATGTATTGTTTTTCATCATTATAACTGTTTTTTTGCATAGTTGCAACGATTACTAGTGAAAGAGAAATGAATAGTGTATAATAATGAAAGCAAGGGAATTCTCACAAAAAGTATTTTTTATAGGGAGGTTTACATTGCCTGTAATGGAATGATAGAGTTTTGAGAGAGGATAGGTCCAATGATAAAAAAATTAGAAGATGCAAAAAGATCAGAGCCTCTGTTTCTAGGATGGGAGGAGCCTATCATATGGGCCTGCCTGGAAAAAATAATGGGGGATATTTATGTTTTAGATGATAGAAATCCTTTATCAGCCATAGCTACCCTGGGAGATTTTTATTTTTTTGCTGGGTACCCTGATGAAAAACTAATTAGGAATGTCCAACAGGAGGGCTGGTTAGAAGATTTTGCAATTTTAGTTCCTCAAAACAGACAATGGGAAGAGCTGATAGAAGGAAGATTGCAAGGAAGAGTAAAAAAATGTTTCCGATATTCTACAAAAAAAGAACCCAATATTTTCAATGTAGAGTATCTCAAAAGTGCAGTGGGACATTTAGAACAAGGATATGAATTAAAAAAGATAGATAGCGCCTTATATAATCAATGTTTAGAAAGTGAGTGGAGCAAAGACTTGGTAAACCAGTATTCCAGTTATGAAAAGTATGAAAGACTTGGCATGGGATTCGCTGTTATACACAATGGAGATGTGGTATGTGGAGCATCTTCCTATGCTACGTTTAAAAAGGGAATAGAAGTACAGATTGACACGAAAAAAGAATATAGGAGAAAGGGGCTTGCCTATGCTTGCGGAGCAAAATTACTATTAGAATGTTTAGACAAGGGATGGTATCCTAGCTGGGATGCCCAAAATAGGAATTCTCTTGCATTGGCAGAAAAGCTGGGGTACCAGTATAATGACACATACACAGTGCTGGAATATAGAAAGGAATAAGGCGTACAAAGCTTGTACGCCAAAAAGCAGTAAATGAACTATCTTATATAGTTTACCTTCGACTCTTCAAAAAAACCTCTGGCTTTTGGAGACTCGTCGGGTACTCCCAGGGCCACGATGGAAAAGGGTATACTCCTTACACATAATATTTCCTGTAATGTCTTTACTCTGTCATCAGATGGATAACAGCCGCACCAGCAAGTGCCATATCCCAGTTCTGCTGCTTGCAAAAGCATTGTCGAAGTTGCCGCTGCACAATCCTGAGGCCAATATCCCTTGCTTAACCCTTCTTGGAGATCTGGCCTTCCGCATACAATAATGGCAAGAGAGGCGGTGGCAAGCATCTGGGTATAAGGATGGGCTTCTAAAATCTGTTGTTTTACTTTAGAGCTTTCTACCACAACAAATTCCCAAGGACGACTATTGCAGGCACTGGGAGCCATCATAGCTGCTTCCAATATTTTGTGAACATGTTCTTGGGGAATAGGAGCCCCTTTTTTAAATTTTCGAATACTGCGTCTTTCTCTAATAACGTCTGAACAATTCATAGCGTTCCCTCTTTTCCGTTGCAAAATATTCCCATAGTTAACTAGTTGCATTATACTTTTTATTTTATCATCTTTTTTATATTTATACTACTGTTCACAGATGCCCTGTGAACAGTAACATATTCTTAAACGATCGTCACGCATACATAGGATAGGAAAAACTTGACATAAAAAGGGCAGGATGATATGATGAACTCAAGATTCACCCCTTTATGAACAAAAGGCATTCATTATGCATAAATACAGACGTTTATGTATAGGGATGTTTTTTTTATTCTATTGGAAAAACAAACGAATGATCCCACTAGGGCAAGAGAAACATAAAAAAAGGGACTTGCTCTAGGCTTGACAAGTGTAGGAGGATGAAGGTGACAAAAGAAGAACAAGCATTAGAAATAGTAGAGCGCTTAAAAAAGGAATATCCAGATGCAGACTGTACCTTAGACTATGATCAGGCATGGAAACTCCTTGTTAGTGTCCGTCTAGCCGCCCAATGCACAGATGCAAGAGTAAACATTGTGGTACAAGATTTATATGAGAAATATCCAGACATAGACGCCTTGGCAGAGGCAGAGGAAGAAGAAATTGAAAAAATCGTAAAGCCATGTGGATTGGGAAAAAGTAAAGCAAGGGATATTAGCGCATGTATGAAAATGCTGAGAGACAAATATGAAGGAAAAGTACCAGATGATTTTGACGCTCTTTTAAAACTTCCAGGAGTGGGGAGGAAGAGTGCAAACTTGATTATGGGAGATGTATTTGGGAAGCCGGCCATTGTGACAGATACCCATTGTATCCGACTTGTAAACCGCATGGGTCTTGTGAAAGACACAAAGGATCCAAAAAAAGTGGAGATGGCTTTGTGGAAAATCATTCCACCCATGGAAGGGAGCAGCTTTTGTCATCGCCTTGTTTTCCACGGAAGAGATATATGTACAGCCAGGACAAAGCCTCGCTGCTCCCAGTGCTGTCTCCAAGACTTATGCGAAAAAAACGGTGTATAGACAAAGAGAAGAAGATGTCTGCCCTTCTTCTTATTCATCTTCATGATAATAGAATCCTCTCTTTGGGAGGATTCTATTGCTTTGTAAAAATACCTAATTCCCGTAATTTCCCTGTCCCTACAGTTTCACAAATCTTTTCATATGTATGAAAGGATGAATGGCTAAATATAAAATGTTTTTCCCTCTCAGGTTCATCTCCAGACTCCCAAAGAAGGAATTTTTTTGTCATATGATCGACAGCTTTTATAAGCTTTATCCCAAGAGGTGTATCCATATGCCAATATAAAACTGTTAACATAAGGGCGAGATCGAACTCCTTTTTTCTTTGAAGATACTGTCCATCCATACAAAGTGCTTCAATAGATTCCAAGTGTAAAAGTTCATTGAAGAGAACCCCCATTTCATATGCTTCTCTATGAAATTCGACAGAGGAAACAATAGCGTCCATTCTGGCAAAAAAACGGGAAAAAAATCCATAATAGGATCCAATATCTATTATTTTACTCCCAGAAATCTTTAAATTGTTTTTGCCTAAATATTCGCAAATTCGGATAATCCTTGTATTTCCAAAAACATCACGGGCTGCTGGAAAATGATAAAAGTTTGGATGCTCAAGTAAGGTGTAAGAAGTAGGCAAATCATGGGTTTTGGCATAAGCAACAGCTTTATGAAGGATCTTTTCATTGATCCAGTCATGATAATGAGCTTTTGGCAAAAGGGCAGGAATGCGTACAAATCCTTTGGACAGCAGGAAGAAAATCTGAAATAAATCCTTTTTCTCTATAAGAAATTTTCCTCTAATAAGAGTCAGGGAAATAGGATTTTGAATAAACCATTCCATACCATTGTATAGCTTTCTATGAAATCTATTTAACTGATCCTGGGTATATAAATATCGTTCTTCCTCAGAAAGCATGTAAGAGCTGCCAAGGAGTTTTTCTATTTCTGTGTCTTTTGCACACAGCTGGATTGCTTCCACAACATTGGAGATATTTCCGTCAAATGCTTTAAAATAATTGAAAACATCCCTATATTTTACATAAATATGCTTCCATTCCCCCTGCTCCTCGTCAAAGAGGAGATCCGTTGGCACAAATGCGGTCACTTTCTCCTGTTCCTCAAAAAGAAAGGCTCCATCGGTAAAACGTTTATCCATTATTTCTGGCACATAAAGGGGGAGGTGAGAGGGAAAGGTCTGTCCGTTTAGGAGGCCTTCATATGTTTTTCCAATTTGAAAATTAGGATCGGAAAGCTTTCCATTAAAAAGATCAGTACGATAGATGATTTTTTCAAAATGAAGGGAATATAAATAATTGGCTACAGAAATTGGATTTCCTGTTGTTATAATAACAAGAGCTTCTTTTGGATTTCCCTTATATTCCTCTGGTTCGTAAACCTTTATTCCCTCTATTTCCTGTATAATTTGAGCCCTCTTATCAAGAAAGGCAGAAACTTTATAACCTAGCGCTTGCATACAGTACAAAAGTTCCTTTCCAGCATAAGCGCCCCCATATAGCAATAGGATGTCAGATTTTTTCACTTGGAATTCTTTCAATGGTATTCTCATCTCCTTCTTGTTTATCTTTTCGTAAACTTTCTTTATAAATTCTCCATTTATAATAATCTTCTGTAGAAACACAAACAGGAACAGAAAGATATCCAACACTTATTAAGTAAGAAGCTCTCGTCATTCCATCTAGTAAATGGAAATGTCCCTTTGGATTCCAAAAAACAGTGCTAGGAGCATCTGTAAAAAATATTAAATCATGTTTTAAAGCGTCTTCATAGATAAGAAATAGTTCTTTGCGACTTTTTAACCACTGGTTATGTTCCTCTGGCAAATAATGACCAGTGATGTGTAAATAGGAAAGCAAATCAACTTTTTCTCCTCTCAGCCATTTAAAGAGATTTATGTATGGAACACATTGTTCCAAAGCCTGTCCTTGATATTTCAATAATTCAGGAACCATGTATTCTTGAGCCTCAGGGGGAAGAAAATCAAAATTTTCAAAAATGTTACATCGAATATCTTTTATAGGACACCAAAAGGAAATAACTCCTGAAGTTGAATCGTCTATAATTTCAAAATTAGAAAGGACTGCGCGCTCATTCAAAAAAGCATAGGAAGGTATGTTTTTTATTTGTGCAAAGTCTTTATGGAACAGCCGTTTATAAGCTTTGCGCATCATCTGTCTTCCTTCATAACTATAGCAGCTTTGCATAGGACTATAGATAATATGGGAAATGCCTGATTTATATAAATGATAGGCAATTTGATCATGGAGCATTCCATTGTTCAGGGTTACGAAAGCGATATAATTTTCCAGATTTGGAAGATTTCCTAAGTGGGAAGGGCCTAAAATAGGAATTCCTTCCCATCGTTTTGTAGAATCCCCATCTTTTTCAATAAATCCACATAACCTGTATTTTTCATTTATAAGAGCTTTGGCAATAGACTGTCCAACGGCACCACAGCCATAGATTAATATTTGAGAGTCTTTTGTAAGATCAAATGTTTTTTTTATCATATGTATCCTCCCTTCTATGGAGAAGAGCAATCTATGAAGGATTTTGCACTGTGTATTTTTGTTGTTTAATAGTGAAATATAAAATAATATTTTTTTGATTATCATGTATTCTATGATATATTTTTTATAATTCCTTTTTACTTTATATTCAAGTAGTATTCATGAAAGATACCATATACAACTGTCGCTGAACAAAAGAAAAAACTCCTCAAGATACAGGTAAATGATACAATACCCTTTCTTTAGGAGCTTTTTATAATAGTCAGGTAAAACGCAGAAAAAACAGCCATATAAAAAATATAAAAACGCTGCATACAATTAAAAATGCAGGTACATAAACAATGCAGGCGGCAATAATCATAGCCAGAACATCCTTTTTTTCCAGTTTTTCATCTTGCATATTTTCTCTGAATGTTTTTTCTGCTTTTTCCACATTAACAAGATGTTTTATTTTTTTTTCAAAAAACATAAAGGCTCCTTTTAGCTTCTTCCCTTATGAACAGGATGATGGCAGGCTGCAAAATGCCCAGGTGTATGTTCTTTAAACGCTGGCGTTTCTTCTTTACACACTTGTGTACAATAGGGACAACGAGTATGAAATTTACATCCAGAGGGGGGGCTTACTGGGCTGGGAATATCCCCTTCTAAAAAAATAGGCTGTTTTGTCTTCTTTACTTCTGTCGTAGGAATGGCGGACAAAAGGGCTTCTGTATATGGGTGAAGGGGAGAGGAAAAGAGATCTCCTGTTTCTGATAGTTCTACCAAATTACCTAAATACATGACGCCAACTCGATCGCTAATATATTTGACAACACTAAGATCATGGGAGATAAATAAATACGTAAGGTGCTCTTCCCCTTTTAAGTCCAAAAGCAAATTAATAATCTGAGATTGAATAGATACATCTAAAGCTGAAACTGCTTCATCACAAACTACGAATTTTGGTTTTAGGGCAAGGGAGCGGGCAATACCAATTCTTTGACGCTGTCCCCCAGAAAACTGATGGGGATAGCGATGGATCATGTAGGAGGATAATCCACATTTTTCCATTGTTTCCATTACATAATCTTGTATACGACTGTCTCCCTTTTTAAAAATGTGATGGGTAGTAAGGCCTTCGCTAATAATTTGCCCAACGGTCATTTTAGGATTTAGGGAGGAGTATGGATCCTGGAAAATAAGCTGAAGTTCCTTGCGAAGACGGCGGATTTCATCATAGGTCAGCTTAGCTAAATCAATCCCATCATTTCTGTATTGTTCATATTCCTGGAATGCTTCCTCTTTCTCATAAGAATTTCTCATTGCTTGAATAGAGGAGAGGCAAACTTTGAGAGCCTCCTTCTGCTTTTCCCCTTCCCTTTCCTTTGCATTTATTTTATGGAGAACAGACTGGGAGGTGAAAGGGCTATTCTCTCCCTTTTTTATCTTTTGAGATGTTATACGTAAGTTGTTTTCCTCTTCCTTCAAAAGACGCAGAGTTTTCCTTATTCCATATTCTTTTAACAAAATTTCTGATACAGGGCGAAGGTCAGGCACAGCGAGGAAGCCTCCAATAAGCTGGGACAAATCAAGATAAAGAGAGCTTTTCTTTTCCCCTTCCTCTTTCTTAAGTTGACTTCTTAAGTTGACTAAGTTCTTTAAACTATCTTCTACATATTTAGGAGCCAGAGAGTCTCTGCTTGTGCCAAAATAAATCGTTTTTCCAGCTGTTTGCTTATATAATTGGAGGAGAGTGCGGCCAAAAGTAGATTTCCCGCATCCACTTTCTCCCACAAGACCTAATGTTTCTCCCTCATAAATGTCTAAGCTAATACCATCGTTGGCCCGCACATATTTTTGTTCTTCTTTAAAATGCTGTTTTTTTACTGGAAAGTATTGCTTTAAATCTTGAATATGAAGCAGTACTTTACGTGCTTGCTTTTCCACGGCGCTCCTCCTTTCTGCTATAAAAACATCGGACTTGGTGATCCTTATCAACAGTGGCTAATGTTGGCTCTTCCTGTTTACATTTCTCATGGGCATATTTACAACGGGGAGCAAACTTACATCCTATGGGTAAATCTAAAGGGTGGGGAACAGCTCCTGGAATAGCTTCAAGACGCACTCCTTGGGGAGTGTCCAGCTTTGGGATAGATAACATAAGCCCTTCTGTATATGGGTGGGAAAAAACGCTGTCAGTGAAAATTTTTTGTACAGGGGCCATTTCTACTACTTGGCCACAGTACATAACAGCCACATGATCTGCCATCTCGTTAATGACGCCTAAGTCGTGGGTAATAAATAAAATTGAAGTCCCTCTTTCTTTTTTTAAATCATTCATAAGCTTAAGAATTTGGGCTTGGATCGTTACATCTAAGGCAGTGGTAGGCTCGTCTGCAATGAGGAGCTTAGGTTCGCAGGCTAAGGCCATGGCAATCATGACCCGTTGACGCATACCTCCTGAGAGCTGAAAGGGATATTGTTTTGCAACTCGTTCCGGGTTGGGTATTCGGACAGAGCCTAACATGCGGACAGCCTCTTTAGAAGCTTCTTTGGCGGAAAGGTTTTGATGTACTTGAAAAACTTCCTGAATTTGTTTTTCAATAGTAAAAACAGGATTAAGGCTTGTCATTGGTTCTTGAAAAATGACGGAAATTTCGTTTCCCCGAATGGAATACATATCATTCATGGAACAGTGGACAATATCTCTTCCATTAAAGGTAATTTTTCCGCTATCTATATAGCCATTGCTATCTAAAAGCTTAAGTATACTCATAGCAGAAACACTTTTCCCGCTTCCGCTTTCTCCTACGACTCCTAAAGTTTGTCCTTCTTCTACTTGATAGGATACATCATTGACAGCCTTTACAATTCCCTTCTTTGTTTTGAAAAAAGTATGAAGATGAGATATTTCTAATAATGCCATTTTTCTGCCTCCTATCGTTCATTTGATTTTGGATCGATGGCATCTCGAAGGCCGTCGCCAATGCAATTAATACTAATCGTGCAAAGCCCTAGGGAGATAGAAGGAAAGACCCATCTCCACCAAAGTTCTCCAATGACCTTTGAACTTTTAGCAGTATTCAACATATTGCCCCAAGTAGGATTTGGTTCAACAACGCCAAAGCCTAGGAAAGAGAGGGAGGATTCTGTCAACATACATGTAGCAAAGTCAAGGGTTGCATTTACAATAATGACAGTAATGACATTGGGAAGAATATAGCGGAAAATGATGCCAGCTTCCTTGACACCAATTGCTTTGGCGGCGATAATAAATTCTTGTTCTCTTTCCGCAAGAACTTGTCCCCGTACAAGGCGGGCTAAAGGAGGCCAGGTGAGTATGCCTAGAATAACCATAATAAGGGAAATTCTTTGGGCCTCTGTAATTTTGCTTCCTAACACAGCAGATAATATAATGGCAAAAGGGAGGAAAGGAATAGAAGATACAATTTCTGTAAGGCGCATAAGAAGATTATCCACTTTTCCTCCATAATAACCAGCAATTCCCCCTACAAAAATACCAATCGTGGTGGAAATAATGACAGAAATAGCGCCAATGGTCATGGTCATCCTCCCTCCGGCTAACAGCCGCCGAAAGATATCTCTCCCAAAGTCATCAGTACCCATGAGATAGCCTTTCAATCCCCATTTTTCCACTTTACCCTTTTCCGTAATACCATAGCTCTGAAAATAGCCAGAAGAAATGGAAACAAAACTAGAGCCAGAAGGCACGTCTGTCTGGCCAAAGGTTGTATCTCCCCAGGCGGATAAAGTACCATCATCTAGCAAGGCCACAAAATGGTAACGACCGGCGCAAAGTTCTTTTACTCTGCCTTGGATTTCTTCTGGAACATGCAAAAGTCCATAAGAATCAGAGCCCCATGTATAAACCCTTCCTTGGGAGGTTAATGCGGCTCCTGCCCTGTCTGTCAAGGCAATATCCACAGCATTGCCTTGGACTTCTTCAGGAATATTGTGAAAGGCACTAGTATTATTGGAAAGGGGGACGATGCGCCCATCCTTTGTCAAAACAATGACAAGTCCTGTGTTGGATACAAATTTATCAATATTGCCCTGCACTTCTTTAGGAATGGAAACACGGACTAAATTTTCATTTCCCCAAGTATAGAGTCTTCCATTTTCCCGGAGAACAAGGGAGAGCTGATAGCCGGCCATAATTTGCTTAATGTCTGTGACCCCTAATAAGTCTAAGGAAATGTCACCTAACATGAACCGATCATTTCCCCATGTGAAAAGCTGTCCCTTTTCATCCAGAGCAAGAACGTGGTCAAGTCCTGCAGATACTTGAACTACTTTTCCCATATCTTTTGGAATATTTTTCAATTTTTCATTGGGAAAACGGCCCCATTCATAAATATATCCTTCCTTGTCAATTCCTACGCCAAAGGTACTTCCTCCTGATATTTGTTTCCCATTGTCAGAAAGAGATTTCGGAACAGATAACATATCAAAACCTGGGGCAATGTTCATTTGGGTAACATCCTGATAGGCATTTTCTATAGGAAAAAAAATAGGAAGTATCATACAGGATAGAAAAAGTATTAGAAAGCAGATGACTCCAAACATAGCAATTTTGTTGGAAACAAAAGTTTTCAACACAGTAATGCCAGGACTTTGAATTTGTTCTTCAGAAAAGATATCTTCAGGGGAAGAATGTTTACTTCCAAAAAGCATGCGTTTTAGCATTAGAAAAAAGCTGCTTTTATTCTGTTTGCTCATTTTTTTACCTCCTGTCAGTTTGTCAGTTTCACTCTTGGATCCACCATACAATATCCAATGTCCATAATAACGTTGCCAGCCAGAGTGAGGACAACATAGAACATTTGCATGGTGAGAACAACGGAGAAATCCCGTTGATTCAAGGCGTCAATCATCATTTTTCCAATACCATTCCAGAGAAAAATAGATTCAATGACAACAGAGCCCCCGAAGACAGAAATGAGCCAGCCAGTCATAATAGTAACAATGGGAATCAAGGCATTTCGAAAGGCATGGACATAGATAACAACTTGTTCCCGCAGTCCTTTAGCCCTTGCCGTTCTTATATAGTCCATGCGCAGTACGTCAATCATGGCTGCTCTTACATACCGAACAACACTTCCCACACCTCCTAATACCATAACGAGCATAGGAAGGAACATATGGTGTAACGTATCCAGGGCCTTTTCCATACCTGTTCCAGTAAAACCAGGAGTGTTCACTCCACTAATAGGAAAGATGGGAAAGACAATGGCAAAGAGAAAAATAGCAAGAAGGGCAGTGACAAAGGTAGGAAGGCTATAGCCTACAATTGTGCCTACTTGCACAGTATTGTCAAGGACAGAATTATGCTTTACACCAGTAAGGATTCCTAAAGGGATGGAAATGAGAAATACAAAAAACATACTAAATAAATTGAGAATGATTGTATTTTTCAAAGGGGCAGCAATAATACGAATGACATCTTGGCGGTATTGAATGGAAAAGCCAAAATTTCCAGTGAGCATTTTGCTAATCCAACTTATATACTGGACAGGGAGAGACTTGTCTAACCCTAAGCTTTCCCTCATAGAGTCATACTGCTGCTGGTAAACCTTTGGATTTGCAATATTGTTTCCAAGCATCATTCGCACTGGATCCCCGGGAACGGATTTATAAATGAAAAACATAATGATGGACACGAAAAAAAATACAATAATAATATAAATAAGACGTTTCATGAAATATTGGGCTGTCGCCATAAATAGTCCCACCTCCTAATGAATAAAAAGTATGTGCATACAACAAAAGATAGGGTAAAAAGAGACCCTATCTTCATGCTGTATTATAGTATGCTTTATTAGGAACCCCTATTCTTGAATATAAGCATCTATAATTGCGTAACGCCAATCCCACAAGCCATCTGGCTCATACCCTTTTAGCTTATTTGTAAAGAAATCATGGTATTGGTCAGAATACAAGGGAATATCGGGAAGCTTTTCATTCCACGTTTTTATGAATTCTTTCCACGCTTCTACCCATCCTTCTTTATCCTCATAGGGAATAGATTTCATAGCCCAGGACGTTCTTGCCAAATCTTCGTCTTTGATCCAGTTTTGGTTGTAAAGCCCCATTCTATCGTCATCCATGGAGAAGTAGTACCACGGAGAGTGGGCAGAAGTAAATCCTGTTGCTAAGTTGTACATATGATATTGCACATCAGTTCTATGCATAAGGCTTTCTGTCAAAACACCAAATTCGATTGTGGTAGGGTTTAATTCCATTCCAATTTCTGTCATAGCATCAGGAAGAACAGAGCTTAATAAGGTGGAAACAGGGTTGTTAGGAGTATTGGCCCAATTAATGGTCAAGGAAGCCAAACTTCCATCTTCCAAACGTTTGTAGCGGGTTCCATCTCCTTCTTTATATTCTCCTCCGTCTTTATTTAAAGTCCAACCATCTTCTGTAAGAAGAGATTTTGCCTTTTCTACATCTACGTCATAATGATTTAATTCACTTTCAAGCCAGTCGGCATTTTCAACTGCTTCCCATTGGGATAGGCCATAAAAGCTATAAACAGTCTTCCCATATCCACCAGTATATTGTCTGACAAATTCATCTTTATCAATAATATAGGAAATAGCTTGACGAACATTAACAGAATCAACGGGAAAGACAGAGCAGTCAAAGGCAATTTTTCCATATCCAGCCCGAAGATAATCTGCCTTTTGAGCAATACCTTCATCAACTAAGTCCAAGCCTCCATTAATTTCTGTTCCACCGCTGATTCCTGATAAGAGATCTACGGTTCCTGCCCGCAGTTCATCAATGGATGTAGCAGAAGTTACTGTCTTCAGTATGATTTTCTCAATGAGAGGCTTGACTCCTTTATAATCTCCTAAAAAGGCGGGGTTTACTGTGAGCACTCCTTCTTTTGTCGTTGTGTCATAGCTTTCAAACTGATAAGGTCCTGCTGTCACTAATGGGCGGTAACGATAGCCAGTCTGGGGGTTGTTGACAGTCTCTTGTAAAACATCAGAAGTAAATTCTCCTGTAATAGAGGCTCCGTCCTCAGAATCTTCTACAGTACATCCAGGTGCGATGACGGAAATAGGGTAAGGAATTAAATTAGCATAATATAGATCATAGTGGAAAGGCAGTTCGTCTGCTTTGACAGTGACAGAATAGGTCATGTCGTCAACAAGGCGGACACCTTTAAAGTTTTTTGTTTGACTAGTGCTATACTCCTCATAGCCTACATATACAGAATCGGAAGTATTAGTATAACCGTCTATGGCACCCATTTCAGGGGAGTTAACGAGAAGAGCTTGAAAAACATAGTCTCTGGCAGTAATAGGGGTTCCTTCGTTATAGGTGAGTCCATCTTGAATAGTAATCGTAAAGGTTTTGGAACCATCAGGATTTTCTGTCTCCTCATGGGACTTTACAACAGTGGGATTATAGACAAACTCTCCTTCTTTCGTAAACTGAACAGTGCTGTACCCTTGTTCATATAAAAGAAGATAACAAGCTTGGTTTTGAGCGTCATTACTCCAACCAGGGAGGAAATCGGATTTCAAGTCTGTGACAGAGCCGATAACAAGCTGTCCACTGGGGGTGGTGGGTTTCGTTCCACCTTGTTCGCTTCCTTCCTGGGAACTATCTCCAACTTCTTCATTGGTAGAGCCAGTATTTTCAGGAGCATTGTTGGTTGTTACGCCGTTATTCCCACAGGCAGCCATGGAGACAACCATAGCAGAGGCAAGAAACAGCGAAAGTAGTTTCTTTTTCATTATTTACAGTCCTTTCTTAGTAAAAATATTTGTAGGAAAGCTCATAAATTTTTTCCTTATGAGCTTTCCAGAGCTAACATTTCATAGGTAAAAACGTAGAAATTACCTTACAAAAATTTTGTCCATCTATTAGGATGATAAAATATCACGTTATTAAATTATACTATGAAATCAAAAGAACTACAATAACAATTGTAGAGAATCCCACAATAAACGCATAAATGTGTTTCACAACCAAACCCACACATCTAATGAATGTTATAAATTTATAGGCTGACTGCTTCTCTATCGTATGGTTCCCATCCTCCTGAAACGTCAAATCCAAATGCCATTGGTAACTTTCTACTATCCAATGACCACGCACTGCATGCACCGCTTCCTCAATTCCTTCCGGCAGGCTACTTATAAAATACTTTTCTTTTGTACTTGTTTCGCCGGCCTTCCCCATTACGGCGTTATGTATCAGGATAATTGTCTTTAACACTGGCCACTCTTTTTTTCGGCTTAACCATGAAATATAATTTGTTTGCCAGTTTCCCCTTTTTTCTGTCTTCTCCTTTTCTGTCTGCGTTCCCATTGCATCCATTGCCATTATGGTTCCTTTTATGTTCAGGCAGTCCAGCAGTTTGGGGATTGCTTTGATTTCGTTTGTTTTTTCTTCCACACGTTTCTGCCCCATATCGAATCCTTTCTCATCTGCTGCAATGACGATATGGTTCGCTTTCTGATTTTTATTATCGTTTCCCCTTTGGTTTTTCCCATCAATTGCAAGCGGCTTTTTATTGTTTGTGTAATGGGGTTAAAACCCTTGCCGTAAGGCGAAACCTTTAGGGCAGCCTCATAGCTTCAAGCTGAGAAAAAAAGAAAATAGAGATACTAAAACTTGAGGTGAACAATATGGAAAATTACAGAAAATGGTTCTATTGCACATACGACATAAAATATCATTTGTATGGATAACAAAATACAGAAAACTAGTGAATACGGGACAGATAGCAATCAGGACAAGAAAGCTGGTTCGGATGATCTGCCAGAGTAACGAAGTGGAAATATTGGCAGGACATGTAGGAAGTGACCATATACATTTGCTAGTATTAGCGCCATTCCATTTGTCAGCATGTAAGTTGGTGAAATATATAAAAGGGAACACATCAAGAAAGTTGTAGATAGAGTATAAGGAGTTGAATAAACAATTTGGGGACAGCATCTGTGGACAAGAGACTACTTTGTGGCAAGCAGCGGAAAATGAGACGGATGAACGAATCAAAGCATACATTCAAAATCAAGATGTTCAGGAAAAAAGTAACTCTGATAACTTCGAGATAGGGTAAAAAGTAAGGGGAGAAGATACCTTTTTTCATTTATGCCCATGCCAAATTCGCAGATAACATATTCTTTTCCTTTGATCAAAGCATTTCCATTCCTGATAAAAATTTCTTTCTCCAGAGAAGAACTCCATAACATACTGCAACAATTATCTATTGTAAAAAAGACCTTTCCCCCGGGAATCTGGGCCACTTTGTCCTCAACAGTACCTGTCTCTATATATATTTTATCCGCACATCGTTCAAAATATATATCTGTTCCTTTCTTACCAATAACATGATATTTATCATAATTATTCAAATTGATACTTCCATCAACATTTATATATGGTAAATTTGCATATTCCACTTGATCTCTATCAAAATACATCTGGTATATGCTTTTGTATTCACTGATAAATTCCAGAGTCTCCTGATACTCGTCCTCATATACTGAACTTCCAATCAATAGTATTTTTTTATCTTGCTTCAACTTTATTTTTTCCATACCTTTTTACAAAGAACATCAGTGCCAGAACAGATACGAAATTTGCAACAAAACATACTTTCCATCCAAAAATATACCCATATCTATCAACAACATGCCCTGCCAGCAAAATAATAATAAAGCCAAATAATTTCAGCGATGCTGACATCGCTGAATAGAAGGATGCTCTGTTATCAGCTTCAATATAATCATTTACCCAGATCGACTCCGTAATAGAGCATATAGACAATGATATTTCAAATATACTCATGCTGATCAAAGACAAAATCAAATTGTGAGAAAAAAATATCATTGCAAGGGAAACCGCCATCACTGCCTTCCCAATGTATGTACCTGAAAAAACATCTTTTAATCCCACAAATTTGGAAGATATGTACCCGCCAATCATCATGCAGAACATAAAAAGAATCAAAATCAAACCAAACCAATATAGTTTTTTTGAAGTCCGAATTCATTGACCAAATACAGCTGCCATTCCAAAATAAAAAAAGCGGTTGCGACATAACTGATTCCGTCATAAATAACGATCATTCTCATTCGTCCGTCTTTAAGAAATTTTCCCGAAAACAATAAAAGCGTTTTTCCAAAGCTCATCCCCTCCGTTTTTCCCTTATTATCTTCAAAGTTACACAGATACAGCACTCCTATAATGAAAGAGATCAGTACCCCACAAAACAAAGGCCACTTTACAGAATAAAGAACCAGCACAAAAGATATACCGTTTGCAGCTATTGCAAATCCTCTTACCACCATTGTCATTTTAGGCATAATCTCCCCACGTTTACTTATCATGTCGTATTTAACCATGATATCGTAAAACCAGGCTACTGGAGAGCCGCTGTATAACGCCAGCCCTACAGCCATTATAACCGAAGACACTATATATGCAGTAAGATTATCTGCCAATGTAAACACCAAAAGTCCAGCACTATATATTATCAAAGCTATCCCTGCAGTCTTCTTTCTTCCAATATAGTCTGATATGACGCCTGACGGATAATCCACTATTGCATTTGCTAAATCAAGTATCCCTAAAATCAGGCTGATATTAAAAAGGGATAATCCTTGTTCACTCATTTTAAGCAGATATGTCGCACCGTAAAACTGATCTATCACTTGAAATCCGCCTGCCATAACGGTATAAAATATAATTATTTAAAAAAAGGGTTTTCCGAATAAATCTTTCATAAATATTCATGCTCCCAACTTCATTTTTAATTGTTCAAAATTGTAATTACCTGATGCTATCATTTCGAAACAATCTTTCAAATCATAATTTTTCAAAAATCTCTTAAAATAAATAAATCCAAGTCCATACTGCATCCCTGAAAAAAGGTTCATCCATGTTGCCATCGTAGCACTCACGGTAACAAAAGAGTACGGATGTCTTAAGGTTGTATGCCGTTAGCAGTCCACTTTCCGGTTTGTGGTACTGTTTATTAAGTGAACTGGACAGGAATGGAGTTATGATTCCCTCTAGTAGGTAAGGACGGTATGAGGAGTATAAGCTACTTAAAAAGAAACCTTTATAAGTTTTTTGATGAAGGATTTTTTATATGCATTTGGATGTGTTCCTTTTTTAGCTCTTCAAATAATTGGAGGACAGACCAGGATTGATTCGTAGGAGTGAGGACTGCTTTGTAATCAATCTTGGGCATCCCGGGGCTTCTGAGGCAGGAAAGAACAGCATCCATTCTAAATCGGTCTAAGCCAACCATGACAAGCATAGGAGCATCCAGTTCATCCCCTTCATAGTTTTTTAAAGGGCAAGGAAGCTCTTTTTGACCTGCCAAATATCCTACTGGCTTTTCATAGTCTTCCTTTGGAATCTTTTTTAAGCGGAGCTTTAAAGGAAGAAAAGCCTGCTGCAAACGTATCCATTGCTTTTTATCTGGAAAATTAAAAAATAATAATGTCTCTCTCAAAATAACTCCTTTCAAAACAGACTGGAACATCCAGTGTTTATTTTGTACATGTCTATTTTATAAGGAGCCCTTAATTTTGTCAAATAGACAATGAAAGTATATACATGGAATATAGGAAAAAATTGTGATATGATGAAAGTGTAAAAGAAATTTGGGAAAAGCAGGAAGGAATAGGTATATAGTATGGATTATCAAAGTTTCCTTATCTTTCTAATGGAGCTAGTAGGCACAGTTGCCTTTGCCTCCTCAGGAGCCATGGTAGCGATAGGAAGAAAGATGGACATATTCGGAGTAGGTGTTTTAGGGGTAGTCACTGCCTGCGGAGGGGGGATGATTAGGGATATAATACTGGGGATAATTCCTCCCAATGTATTTATACATGCTGTTTATGCCCAGGTGGCCATTATTGTTTCTAGTATAACCTTTTTGCTATTTTATTGGAAGGGGGAGCTGCTTAAAGGAAGAATTCGGTCTCATTACGATAAGACAATGCTTATAATGGACACAGTAGGCTTGGCTATATTTACAGTAGTGGGAGTAAACACAGGGATAAGCTGTGGATATAAGGAAAATGCATTTCTTCTTGTTTTTGTTGGAACAATAACAGGAGTAGGAGGAGGACTCCTCAGGGACATGATGGCTGGTGTTCCACCTTATATTTTTGTAAAACACATTTATGCCTGTGCCTCTATTGTAGGGGCAGTTGTCTGCGTCTTTCTTCATAGGAGGATTGGAAATGTAGAAGCAATGGCAGGGGCAGGAGCTGTTGTTATAGGAATTCGTTATTTAGCAGTGCGCTACCGCTGGAACTTGCCAAAGCTTCCTACAGATAAAGAGAGAGAAAAGTAGATGCGTTTATTTCTAGATAAAGATTCATGTATAATTTTTCTAGGGAATCATTTGTGCTTTGGCAGTCGTCAAGCTCTAAAACTCTTTTGTAGAAAAAGTGTCTCTTTTATCCTTTATTTCCTGTACTATTCTCGTGCAGGGAAATTCTTGCAACATATTATGTCTGAACTAGGTAATTTACATTGGGTTAATTAAAATAAACAAGCTCTTGGGCAGCTTTTTCACAAGGAATTATTTCCTCTGCTAAAAGCATCAATCCTCCCGGACCAAGGTCAATTTTGGCAGTGACTTGAATCCACTGGCCAGATTTTAAATGGTTGAATATTTGCATATCTTTAGAACTGCATCGAATGGGAAAGCCTATGGAGGCAATATCATCAATGCAACATGTCATTGCAGAACGAAAAAGGGCAAAACATCCTTGGGGATAATGAGAGGATTTAAAAGCCTGGCCTTTTACGTTCACTGTTTTTCCTTTATATTTTTCAGGGGAGTCTAGAGTATCCACGTACCAGATGCCAAAGTCTTCCTCTTCAATTTGGATGATGTCCTCCTCCAAATCAAAGGGAAGGATATCCTCTGCTTTTGCCTCACTTCCATCAGCGTTTTCAAAAAAAATTTGAACGCTAGAGTTGACAGCTTTAACGGTTCGACGATAGGAAGACTTTGGAGTTTCCTCATGACAACGGTTAAAGATGACCATGTCTGAAGTTTTAAACTGTTCCATAATAAGAGAACGCATATTATTTAAGTATAGTTCAAAGGTGGAAGAGTTTACCAAAGTAATAATTTGAACGATCACATAATGCCTTGGCATTTTCATAGTCATAAAATCTTTTAATTGCCACATTCCATTGTATTCCAGCAAAATACAATCAGGATTATATAGTCTCTCTTTTTCCTTAAAAAAATCTACTGTAAAGTTCTCTTTGCCGTCTACGATTTCCAGATGAATATTGTATTGATTCAGTAGGTCTGCTTCATACTCTTCTTCCCCTTCCTCACAGACAATGAGTAAAATATTTTGTCCTTGGGAAAATTCCTCATTGTCCAGAGTGTCTTTAAGAAAAGAAGTTTTACCGCTGTCTAAAAAACCATTCAAAATATAAATGGGTAACTCTTTCATGGAAATGATCCTTTCTAAATTTATGAAATAAGAGAAAATAATGCTGCTAAAGCATCTGTATGAAGCTTAGAGCCAATAACGCAGATTTTTCCCGTATAGTCAGGTTTGCCTTGACGGATTTCGTACTCCCCAGGAACAAAATCAAAATACATCCAATTTCCTTCTGTATCTGGTAAAATACCTTTCGCCCGCAAGATAATGCCATAATCCTCTTCTGAAAGAGAGGCCAAAATTTTAGACAATTCTTCCTTTGAATATTTTTTTACAGTTTCCTGTCCCCAGCTCGTAAATATTTCTTCTGCATGATGATGTTCATGCTCATGGTGATGTCTGCAATCGTGGTGATGCTCATGCTCGTGATGGTGTCCGCAATCGTGGTGATGCTCATGCTCGTGATGGTGTCCGCAACCGCAATGATGTTCATGCTCATGGTGGTGTCCACAACCGTGATGATGTTCATGTTCATGATTGTGTTCCCCTTGACATTGGGGACAATTTCCCCTGGGATGAGAATGGGCAAGTTCTTCGGCTAACGTCTTTTCTTCAAAAGAAGCTTTTTCCATAGCTTCTAAAAGGTGACTGCCTTGGAGCTGCTCCCAAGGTGTTGTAATAATACTTGCCTTGTTATTTTTTGTCCGAATTGTAGAAACACATTTTTCAAGCTTATCTTGAGATAAGTTCTGGGTACGGCTTAATACAATGGTATCTGCGTGTTCTATTTGATTGTTATAAAATTCTCCAAAATTTTTCATATATATTTTGCATTTTGTAGAATCAGCAACAGTCATGGAGCTATCGAATATAAGCTCCGCTTCATTTTGAACATTTTGAACAGCTTTTATGACGTCAGATAGTTTTCCAACACCAGAGGGTTCAATAATAATACGATCTGGTGAGAATTTTTCTTTTACTTCCTTTAGGGAGGCGCCAAAGTCTCCCACAAGGGAGCAGCAAATACATCCAGAATTCATTTCTGTAATTTGGACTCCTGCATTTTTTAAAAATCCTGCGTCAATTCCAATTTCACCAAATTCATTTTCTATGATGACAATTTTTTCTCCTGTAAATACTTCCTTTAAAAGCTTTTGAATAAAAGTTGTTTTGCCGGCTCCTAAAAAGCCGGAAATAATGTTAATCTTTGACATGATAAGTATATACCTTTCTAGTCTTCTTCCATGGGAACTGGTTCTACTTCTTTAGCGTTAAGTACCATGCCGTTTTCCTTACATCCAGCACACATATGCCCAGGAACTTTTCTTCCCTTTTTCTTTTCATCTTCCACAACATAAATAGAAATGATGGAGACGAGTATTATGGCAATGAGCACGATCCATCCCATTAGGGTCATGTTTCCAAAGTCTGGTAAACTCATAATGCTTCCTCCTTTTCTTAAAAATCTGTCGGCTAAGTATAACCATAGAAGCCGATTTTTATTCTACACAAGTAGTATTTGTTAGGAATATTATACCATAGGGACTTTTAGAACTGCAAGGAATGATGCTGGGCAATTTCTAAAGATTTCTCAGTCATTTGTTCAAGCTGGGCGATAAGGAGAGAAGACTGATTTTCATCAAAATCTGAGGTTAACTCTTCCCACCATTGATAGACAGCGTCAATGAGCTTTGGAATGATTTCTCTTCCATGTTCAGTCAAATAAAGGGCATAGGAACGTTGGTTATTTTCTTCCTTTTTACGAATAATATATCCTTTTTGCTCCAGCTTTTTCATAGTTCTTGTAGCTAATGCCTCATTAATAGCCAATGTCTGGCATATATCCTTTTGGCTGGAGCCTTCGTTTCTAGAAATATACAAAAGAAAATTATAGCTGGAATAGCCAAGACCATATTGCTTCAAGGATACGTTAAGACTCTTCTGCTCTTGTCTGTGCAGAATGGAAATGTATTTTCCTAAAAGTGATATCATAGGATATTCCTCCTTAAATGTTGAATAGGCACATTTATGTGAATTATATAACGTCACTGTGGATAAATCAATGAGTAATTTTGTCATTTCCCAGTTGTGTCTTATTTGTGAATAAAATGATAATTTTTATCTTTTTGTATTAGGAATATTGTGAAAATAATGAAATTCAAGTATAGTAATCTTATACAATTGTACTAAATAAAAAAATATTTTATAAAAATAATTAGCAAATAATACCAAAAAAATTGAACAAAGGGGGAAAAGGAAATGAGGAAGAAAATGAAATGGATTTTAGCAGTTGCTGCAATTATCTTAAATGTGTTAGGCTGGTACAGCAAAAGCTTCTGTGACTGGTATGTCCAATATGTTTTTCCTCTGCTAGGAAAAACATATGGACGACTCACTTCTGTTCTGCCTTTTTCTGTAGGAGAAGCTATGATTGCCATAGGAGCTTTTCTCCTTTTTATGGCAGGGATTATGATATTTTTTTATACATTTGGAAAAAAGAAAAAAAGAGTGATGGCAGGAAATTATTTAAGAGGCTTTACTTGGATCTTTATTATTGTCTGTCTTGTGATGACCTTAAATTGTTCTCTGCTATATCATGTCTCTACTTTGGAAGAGACCTATTTAGCAGGAAAAGGAAAGTATGGGGATGAGGAGCTTTGGAAATTACGGGATTATATTGTTTTACAGCTTAATGATTTGTCTCTTAAGATGGAAAGAGATTCAAATGGGGATTTGACCTATGATGGAAATATGGGAGAACAGGCAAGGATAGAAATGAGTAAGCTGGGAATGGAGTTTCAAAGGCTTAAGGGGCATTACCCTAACCCAAAAGGAATTTATTTTTCAGATTTTTTAAGTCAGCAATATATGATGGGTTATTATTTTCCCTTTGCTATGGAAGCTACTTATAATCAAACAATGTATGTTGTAAACGTACCCTATACAATGTGCCATGAATTGGCTCATGTAAAAGGATTTATCTATGAAGACGAGGCTAACTTTTTTGGTTATTTAGCATGTGTACAGTCAGAAGAACCTTTTTTCCGCTACAGTGGGTATATGGGAGTAATCAATTACATAGAAAAAGATTTTAAGAACACAATAAGAAATGAGGAAGAGCTGAAAGTTCATCCAGCAATCCATCCCCTTGTAAAAAGGGACGATATTTTTCTAAAAGCAGAAGATTGGAAAAGAATAGAAGAAAAAAAGCTATTTGATACAAAAACTATCAATGAGATTTCCAACAGTTTTACAGAAACTACATTGGTTTTAAATGGAGTGTCAGACGGAATGAAAAGTTATCATCGAGTTGTTCAATTGCTGCTTGCCTATTATGATGGAGTCTTATATTGAATATAGGTTATCTTTTATAGAAAAAGTGATTTTGTCACGGAAAAAGGTTCGAAAGAGGTGTTAACATCTTTGTCAAAGAGTAGGGTTTATAAAAAATAGCAGATTTAAAGTTTAAAGGCTCATTAAATAGAAAGGATAAGAGAAAAGATGAAGACAATGCCTATGAAAGAAGCTCAGAATTTGCTTCAAGAAAAAAACGACGTAGTGTTAATTGACGTAAGAACAGAGGAGGAATACAAGGAGGGGCATATTCCAGGAAGTTTGCTCATTCCATTGGATCAGGCTTCTAATATTTGTACCATTGTCCCAGATAAGAATAAGACTCTGTTTGTCTACTGCTTAAGCGGTGGGAGAAGTAAAAATGCCTGTGGTATTTTTCAAAAGCTAGGTTATGTGGACGTTACAAATATTGGAGGAATTGCAAGTTACTCTGGAGAGTTAGAAAGGTAGGAGAGAAGGATGAAAGTAGTGATTATAGGAGGAGTGGCTGGAGGCGCCACTGCTGCTGCAAGGCTTCGAAGATTGGACGAGGAGGCAGAAATTGTTATTTTAGAGAGGGGAGAATACATTTCCTATGCAAACTGTGGACTACCTTATTACATTGGAGAAGTCATTAAAGAAAAGGAAAGTTTGACTTTGCAGACTCCCAAGAAATTTTATGAAAGGTTCCGAATTCAAGTTAAGATAAAACATGAGGCGACAGCAATTCACCCAGATACGAGAACAATCACAGTGAAAAATTTGGAAGATGGGACAATCTATGAAGAGAATTATGATAAGTTGATTCTTTCCCCAGGAGCTGAACCTGTTAAAATTCCCCTCAAGGGAGTAGAAGACAGGCGTGTTTTTTCATTAAGAAATATTCCAGACACCTATCGAATCAAGGAATTTATTGATGCCAATAAGCCAAAAAGAGCTGTCGTTGTAGGAGGAGGCTATATTGGAGTTGAAATGGCAGAAAACTTATCCCATGCAGGGATGGACGTGACGATTGTTGAATTTACAAAGCATGTGATTGGGCCCTTAGATGAAGACTTAGCTTGTGATGTACATCGCTATTTGAAGTCAAAAGGAATTCATTTGGAGCTGGGAAATGGAGTGAAAGCATTCCATCCCAATGAAGAAGAGATAGAGGTGGAATTATCAGATGGAACTTTAAAGGCAGATATGGTACTTTTAAGTGTTGGTGTACGCCCGGATACTGCTTTGGCGAAAGAAGCTTCTTTGAGAATGAGCGAAAGGGGAGCCATCATTGTTAATGAATTTATGCAGACATCCAATCCTCATATTTATGGGCTGGGTGATGCAGTGCAGATTCAAAATTATGTGACTAAGTCGGAAGGATATATTCCTCTGGCAGGCCCTGCCAATAAACAAGGAAGAATTGTAGCAGATCATATATGCGGAATATCTAAAACTTATAAAGGTACCCAAGGTTCTTCCATATTAAAAGTTTTTGATATGACCATTGCTATGACGGGAATCCATGAGGAGGAAGCCATTCGACAAGGATTGGATTATGATACAGTCTGCGTTTTTTCATCCTCCCATGCTTCTTATTATCCAGGAGCCTCCAACATGACAATAAAAATAATTTTTGAGAATAAGTCAGGCAGGCTACTAGGCGCCCAAATTGTAGGCTTTGAAGGGGTGGATAAACGATGTGATGTATTGGCCACAGCAATCCGAGGGGGAATGACAGCTTTTGACTTAACGGAATTGGAGTTATGCTATGCGCCTCCTTTCTCTTCTGCAAAGGATCCAGTGAACATGGCAGGTTTTGTTATGGAAAATATCCTTACAGGTAAGGTAAAGCAAGTTCATTGGAAGGATGTACAGTATTTGGAAATGGGAAAGGATAACGTATTATTGGATGTGCGGACAAAGGCAGAGTATGACGGAGGGCATATTGAGGGAGCTCTTCATATACCAGTAGATGAATTAAGGGAAAATATAGAGAAGCTTCACGATAAAGATAAAACAGTATACGTCCATTGTCAGAGCGGTTTGAGAAGCTATATAGCATGCAGGATTTTGAATCAAAAGGGATACAATTGTTATAATATAGATGGAGGATACCGTCTTTATGAGACAATGGTCTATGATAAGAAATTTGATGGAACGCTGAAGCATATATGCGGTATAAATGTATCATAGAGAGACTTACAATAAAAACTAACCATTGACTTTCCTATGATTTATAGGTAGAATCTTCCTATGCAGCGATAGGCTGTTATGAAGAAGATATGATGATTTCTGGGGCCAAAGGGCCCCAGACTCAGGAAAGGCTTGGTTTTTTTATGTTGATGAAGTTTATAGGGGGATTTTGCATGGCTCTGGCAGACAGTGTCCCAGGAGTTTCAGGAGGAACCATTGCATTTTTGCTTGGCTTTTATGATGAGTTTATAAATTCTCTTAACGATTTAGTTTATGGAACCTGGAAGGAGAGAAAGAGAGCCCTGTCCTTTTTAATCAAACTTGGAATTGGATGGATCGTTGGATTTGGAATGGCTGTGCTTATTTTAACAGCTGTATTTGAGTCCCATATTTATCAGGTGAGTTCTCTGTTCATGGGCTTTATAATATGCTCCATCCCCATTGTATTAAAAGAAGAGAAAGAAGTGATTCTTGGAAAATTTGCCAATCTAATTTTTACATTTTTAGGAATTGCTGTTGTTTCTTTGATCACATATTATAATCCAGTGGCAGGGGAAGGGAAGGCAGTAGATATGAGCAATTTAAATATTGGACTTATGGCATATATATTCATAGCTGCCATGATAGCCATTTCTGCTATGGTGCTTCCAGGAATATCAGGTTCTACTTTATTGCTTATCTTTGGCTTATATCTGCCTATCTTAGAAGCTATTAAAGAGCTGATGAGGTTTCAATTGGAGGCATTTCCTATAGTGTTTATTTTTGGGTTGGGTATATTGGCAGGTGTGGTCATTGTCATTAAATTAGTAAAGGTGGCCTTGGAAAAATATCGTTCCCAAACAGTTTACACAATTGTTGGACTAATGCTTGGCTCTCTTTATGCTATCGTTATGGGACCTGCCACCTTGGAGGTTCCAAAGCCTGCTATGTCCTTTGCAACCTTTGACCTTTTATTTTTTGTCATGGGAGCTATTGTGATTATAGGAATGCAGCTTTTGAGAAAGTTTGCGCAAAAGTGAAAAAGACAGAAGGGCTTGGATGATGTAAAATGTATAAAAAAATGAAAGGAATATTGGAAGTTAAACCATCAAAAATCCATTTGACAAGAGGAATTTTTTTCTTAACTTGTGGAATATTTTTGTCTGTTGTGGCCTTCTTTCACAAAGAAGAATTTACAGCTAGAGAAGACTTTATTTTGTTTATGCTGTTGGCCTTTCTATTTCTTTGCCTTGGAAGCGGTAGTTTATTATATTATAAGAGAAGTAGAATTGGTTTTACGAAGAACTCTTTTACAGTAAGGAGATGGCTGGGAAGAGAAGAGGAATATACTTATGAACAACTTACAGATGTGAAAATACAAACATGGCTAAGGGGACGCCCGGTGTACTTATACTGTGGAAAAAAGAAAGCAGCTGTATTTCGTATGCCCGATGAAAACTATAAAGAGGCTTTAGCAATGATAAGAGCCTTAGAAGTAGACTGTCTAAAAGATAAGGAATTGGACAGGTGGATTCCGTACACTCCAATTATGGAAAAGGAGATTGGAGATTTTTGTAATACTGCTTACAAAGTTTTAGAGGAAGAAATAATAAAGAGAAAGAAAGAAACAGAGGATCTGGGAGTTGTTTTGCATTATGGCTTTGAGAAAGAAACAGAGGGAGGAATATTTTTTCTTGCCATAACGACAAAGAATAAAATATATGTCAGACTGAATAAAATAGGAAATAGGGGCCTTTGGGGAATCCCTATTCTTTTAATATATAAAAAAGATGGAAAATACTACTGTAATAAAAATTATAAAGAACAGTTTACTCAAGATAGATGGAAGGAGTATATAGCAAAGACAAAAAAATATGGAGTGATAGAGGTAGAGCAGCAGCCGGCGCTGCAGCTGCTGTCTCGAATTGATTAATTTAAAGAGAAAGGCATTTCATTGGAAAAGATAACATCAGGAACAGAACTTTTGTCCCTTTTGCTAATAAGGTAAACTCCGGTTAGACTTCCAGAACGTAAAGAGGCCTTTGGCTCATCAAATAAAAAGATGCTAGAATTGTTTCTTTTCAAAATAATAGAGTGAATGCCAGGGGCCAAAATAAAGTATTCCGTTGCATCTGTGTACATCAGATTGGAATATAAAGTCTGTCCGTCTACCATGACATCTACAGCTGGAGTGTTGGAAGCCAGATGGATAAAACGAATTCTTGCCTGATCATGGGGAACTTCCTGTTTTCTGGCTCCAATAAGCTCCAAGGAGTGGAAAGCAGGGGTACCCATAATGGCAGCTGTATAAACCATATTTTTCTGGACAGTAATTCTTGTGTTCAAAATAGGAACTTTTGTATTTCTAGCTCTGTATATAACAATACTATAGGTTCCTGGAAAGAAGACAAAATATCCAGAAAAGGAACCGTAGTCTAAATAGGAGACAGTGAGTCTGCCGTTAACGTATATGTGGAAAGGCTCTGTATCAATGGAGGAATGAAAGAAACGCACATAAGCGGCAAGTCGGTTTACGAAGGAAAGTTCTGGCATAACAGAGCCTATGGGACCCATTCCCGGACCAGCAGGTTCATTTTCGCCAGGGGTTACTTCAGGTGTTACTGGTCCTATTGGGCCAAAGCCAGGAGAGGCAGGTTCATCTATTTGTGGAGGGACCTCAGGTGTCACTGGCCCTATTGGGCCAAAGCCAGGAGAGGCAGGGGTATTTATCTGTGGAGGGACCTCAGGTGTCACTGGCCCTATTGGGCCAAAGCCAGGAGAGGCGGGGGTATTTATCTGTGGAGGAACCTCAGGCGTCACTGGCCCTATTGGGCCAAAGCCAGGAGAGGCGGGGGTATTTATCTGTGGAGGAACTTCAGGCGTCACTGGCCCTACTGGACCAAAGCCAGGAGAGGCAGGTTCATTTTCACCAGGAGTTACCTCAGGCATTACTGGTCCTACTGGACCAAAGCCAGGAGAGGCAGTTCCAGTGTTTCGCATGGATTCGTCAAGTGCTCTTAATGAAGACGCATGAAAAGTAGGAAATTTATTTTGAGAATGCATGAAATTATCATACTCCTTATATTTAAGGTAGTTTATGATAGTATATGTATGTTATGGAAAAAATGTCAATCTATACAAATTGTACATGAACATTTTTCTCATAAAAATAGGCTTTTACGTCTTCAGGAAGACCTTGATCGGTTATGACCTGATGAACTTCTTCCGGCTTTAGAAAGGGGACAGAGCCAGGATGAATAAACTTTTTAGAATCAGCGAGGAGAATAATCTGCTTGGCGGATTTTGTCATAGATTTAATCGTATCTGTACGGGTTATATCATTGCCAGTAAATCCATCTTTGAAATTAAACCCTCCAGTGCCTACAAAAATTTTATCTACTGAAAATTGACTCGCATACTGTTTTGTGATAGGTCCTACAGAAGCTTGACTGTGCTTTTGATAGTTGCCTCCTAATAATATAATTTCCACATTAGGCTTGTCTTGAATAAAGTGGGCTATATAAGTAGAATTAGTAATAATTGTAATATGTTTGTGGTGCTTTAATACTTCTTCTGCAAATAAGGCACAGGTAGAGCCACATTCCACAATGATTGTTTCCCCATCCTTTACAAGTGTAGAAGCGGCTTTACCAATTTTTTCTTTTTCTTCATATTGAAAAGCCATTTGATAATTAATGTCATCAGGGTGCTTTAACATGGCGTATCCCCGTTTTCTCCTTAAAATGCCTTTCTCAGTTAAATATTCCAAGTCTTTGCGAACGGTTACTTGAGATGCATGGAGCAGGCGGGAGAGTTCATTTACTTCAATTTTGCCATGCTGGCTGACTAATTCTAATAATTCAACGCGTCTTTGCCCCATAATAATCCTCCATTCCAGCTATTTTTAAAAGATAATAAGCATATTATAAATTTGGATTCTATGAAAGTCAACAGTAACTATGACTCATTTTCTTCCTTATTTTTATGGGAATTTTTGCCTTCTTCAAAAAAGGGATGGGAGGCGGAGAGCTGGAGATAATAGCTCCCTAATTTCTCTGCTATTTCTTGAAGCAATAAAATGCTTTCTGTTTTCAGAGATGAATTCGCGTATAAGCCTTTTGAGGAAAAGAAAATAGCATTTTTTAATAGGGAAGCAGCGTCAGGGAGTTGGCCAGCTGTAATAAGCTGCTTTGCAAAACCTAGACAGGCCAAGGCTAACATTGCTGGAAATTCGTCTCTAAACTCTTGGGGATAAGCGGAGTATTTTTCAATAAGTTCTTGATAGTTCTTCTTTCGAAGGAGCTCTTTTGCATCTTGAAGCTGCGTATAGGCAGGAAGAGTTTCTTCTTTTAAAATAAGATCGGGGAGATCTAAAACCTGGGACAAATATTTTAAGGTTTTTAAAGAGGGCATAGCATTCCCGCTTTCAATCTGGCTTAACATATTACGGGTAATAAAATTTCCTACGACTTCCTTTTGGGTCATTTTTTTTGCCAGCCTGGCTTCTTTTATTTTTTTTCCTAATAAAGAAGGATTCATAATAGTTATCCCCTTCCAAAGTAAATAATATTTACTTTTATTCTAACAAAAAAATAATAAAATAACAATCATATAATGAAATTAAGAAAAAAAGTAAAATTATTTCTCCATTTAAGGGAAATAATTGACATTATACAAGGGTTTGATTATAATAAAAGTAAATAAAATTTACGTAGAAAGAGAGGCTTTGTTATGATGGAGGTTTGGTGGAATGGATTAAGTCATGTGCTAAAAATACTTTATTGTATAGCAATACCGGCAACTCTTATTTTTGTTATACAGACTTTTTTATCTTTCATTGGAGGATTGGAAGGTGGAGAAGGAATTCATTTCAGCGATACTTCAGGGCTGGATTTGGATACACCAGATATGGATTTTATAGATGCATCAGATATTGGAGAATTGTCCCACGATATTTCAGAAGCTATAGGAGCCGGAGACGGAGCAGTTCTAAGAGTTTTGACTCTCCAAGGAATGGTTGCATTTTTAACAGTATTTGGCTGGTCATCTATAGCGGCTATTCAGTCTGGAGGCGAAGAGGCGGCCAGTATCTTTTTAGGAGTTATTCTAGGTCTGGTAGCCATGCTTGCAGTTGCAAAGCTTATTCAACTTTCTGCTAAACTGGCAGAGAACGGGACAACCGATTTAAAAAATGCTATTGGAGAAATGGGCAGAGTATACCTTCCGATTCCAAGAAAGGGAGGGGGAGAAGGGAAGATTATGGTTCAGATTCAAGGAAGCTATATGGAGTGCAGTGCCATATCAGAAGGAGAAGAGGGCATTTCGACAGGTTCTAATGTCCGGGTAGTGGATATGATAGGAAATGTTCTTGTAGTGGAGAAGGAGGAAGAAAGGGAATAAATTGATAGAATGATATAAAGTGGTGTAATGATTCTTTTAGAAAGGAATTGGTGAAAGGATGGAAATTCAAGTATTAGTTGCTGTATGCTGCATTGTAGTTATTTTAATGGCTACCCTCATTGTTGTACTTTCCCGTTACAGAAAATGTCCTGCTGATAAAGTTTTGGTCATTTATGGAAAAGTAGGTTCTGACAAAAACGGGCAGTCCCGCAGTGCAAAATGTATCCATGGAGGAGCTGCATTTATTATACCAGTGCTCCAGTCATATCAATATTTAGATTTAACCCCCATTTCTATAAGTGTTGATTTAAAAAATGCATTGTCTAAACAGAATATTCGAATAGATGTGCCTTCCCGTTTTACAGTGGGAATTTCTACAGAGGTAGGCATTATGCAAAATGCGGCAGAAAGGCTTTTAGGACTGAAGCTCTCGGAGATTCAGGAGTTGGCAAAGGACATAATTTTTGGACAGTTAAGGCTTGTCATAGCAACTATGGATATTGAAGAGATCAATACAGATAGAGATAAATTTTTAGTGGCTGTGTCCAATAATGTAGAAATTGAATTAAAGAAAATCGGACTTCGCTTAATTAATGTGAACATAACAGACATTAATGATGAATCTGGCTATATAGATGCTCTGGGAAAGGAAGCTGCAGCAAAGGCTATTAATGACGCTAAGAAAAGTGTTGCTGAGAAAAACAGGGACGGAGAAATTGGACAGGCAAACGCACATAGGGATCAGAGAATCCAAGTGGCAGCAGCAGATGCAAGAGCTATTGACGGTGAAAATACTGCGAAAATTGAAGTAGCTCAGTCAGAAGCAAAGAGGAGGGAAAAGGAGGCAGAGGCTCTTCGTCTGGCCACAGCGGCAGAGGCTGTTCAGGCGGCAAAGGCAAAGCAGGAAGCCTATGTTGCGCAGCAAGAAGCAGAAGAAATACGAGCACAGCTAGAAAAGGCGACCCAGCAGGCAGACGTTATTGTCAAAGCAGAGATAGAAAAGGAACAAGCAGAAATCAGAGCAGAGGCAGAGGCGGAAGTTATGAGAAGAAAGGCAAGGGGAGAGGCAGATGCAATTTTTGCAAAGATGGAAGCCGAGGCAAGGGGAGCAAAGGAAATATTAGAACAACAGGCAGAAGGAATCAAAAGCTTAGTAGAGGCTGCGGGAAATAATCCTGATGCGGCAGTAAAACTCATGATTGCTGATAAGCTGGAAGAATTGACAAAGATACAAGTAGAGGCGATTAAAAATATTAAAATTGATAAGGTGACCGTATGGGATTCTTATGGGAATCAAGGAGAAGAAAAAACAGCTACTGCCCATTTTTTATCAGGAATGATGAAGGCAATTCCTCCTATGAAGGATGTATGGGAGCAGGCAGGGTTGGAACTCCCAGATTTTCTTGGAAAAGAATTGGTGATTCAGGAGAAAGGAGATAAGGAGTTAGAGCAATAATATTGCTTTTTCGACAAATCAGTGGTATATTAAATAAAGTGTAAAAAAATGCCATAGACCTTGGATTATGTCCTATTTAGACTGTGGAGGACAAAGGATACACTTTAAATCAAAGAAATAGTAAAATGTATGCTGAAATCCAAAGGATTGCAGGCAATAGAAAGGCATGGAATTTTTATGAAAAAAAGAATAGGAATCATAAAGTTTGGGGCGCTCTTTTTTTCCATAGCTATGTTTTCTTCAACGAATATACATGGAGGGGAAATCCAACAGGTAGATCCCAGTGTTTTTCTTCAAGCGATGGAAGCTGCTGCTGCCCAGGGATTTGGAGCTACAAGGCCATTTCCAGAAGATCCAATAAGCAATGTGCCAGTTTTAGGAGAAGCAGTTGATCCTAACACACTTCTAACCCAGGCATATTCCAATAATACATTGGCAGGTACATATACAACAAGTTTTTCAGGAAGCTCCTCTAATCGAATAAATAATATCCAGGTGGCGGCAGATCGGATTAACAATATGGTAATAGCTCCTGGACAGGAAGTGTCTTTTAGCCAGACAATTCTTCCAAGAACAGCTGCTAATGGTTATAAAAAAGGGGGAGCATACGTAGGAGGCAAAGTGGTCTCTGTAACAGGGGGAGGAATATGCCAAGTATCCTCCACTTTATACGCAGCCCTTATGAATGCAGGAGTTACAGTAACAGAAAGACATCCCCACAGCATGACCGTGGGATATCTTCCATTAGGTATGGATGCAACGATAGCGGGCACAAGCAAGGATCTGAAATTTTTAAATAATTATAACATGCCTGTTTATATTCAGACATCTGTGGAAGGAAGCAATTTAACAGTGAATGTCTATGTAAGCCCAGTGTCACTAGGAGGACGCAGTTATAAATTTTGGTCTGACAAGACAGGCGTTCGTAGTGCTGACAGCTATTTGACCACTTATTTCAATGGAGTGGAAGTAAGCACAACCTTTATAGCAACTTCCCGCTATATGCCAAAGAGGTAACCATAGGAAAAAGAGGTGGGGAGAGAGAAGAAGGAGCCACATAAATTGAAAAGTATAAAATAAATAATGAAAATAAAAAACAGCATCTCAAGACAATATAGGGTATCCGATTAGTAAATATTGAATTGAAAGAGGCTGTTTTTTTGATTTAATTTAAAGAGCTAAAAGGGTATGCTTTAACAGTTCTTTTCTGTATATAATAAAGAAAAAAAGCCCGAGAAGGAATAAACTATAATAATAAATTTGCTGGCTTAAGTATATTAAATAAACGGTTTCCACACAGTTATTTTCTTTTAATATAAGATGCCACAAAGCAGCTTTATGTTCATTCCAAGAAAGACTAAAATCGGGTATTCGGCCAAAATTTAAAATGCTTTCCGTTCCTTCTAAGTTATAGAGATTCCAAAGCATCTGCCCAACTTCTTTTGTATTTGCAGGGTGAAGGGCTTTTGCAACAACTTGGGAAAATAAAATATTTTCCTCTTCTTCTTTCAAGGATGGAGAGGACAAGGGCGCTTCATACAAAAATACAGGTACAGGATGGTCCAAAAGTCCTCGTATTTCGTAAGTTTGATTTTTATAATCAATAGTTGCCCCAATAATATTCATATCTCCAAATAATTCCCAGGCTGTATGGGTATCAATAAGGCAGCCAGTTAAATCTTCTTTTTCTAAAGGATAAGAATCAGGAAAAAGAAGGGCGGAACTTCCAAAAATGGAAATAGCTTTTACTTCTACAGAACGGTTAAAATAGCTGTTAGAAATGATTTGTCCTTTTTTTTCTGAAAATAGAGTAATAGCAAGGGTTTTCTCTTCATGGACATAAGAAGAATGGAATATTTGAGAGGGGGCCACCTCCTTTGAGAGATGAATAATATGTACATCTTTATAGTTTTTAACATTATTCCATGTCCAGCCTAAAGAAATAAAGGAAAAGAAAAGAAGAAACAATCCACTTACTCCAATGGCTAGATGCAGATGAGGCCTCATTCTTCAAAAAGGCGTACAATGTCGCCTCCAGTAACAGGTTTTGTAGAAGTAAGAATGATGTTTTCCTGTTCTGTCACACTTCCTTCATTAAGGGCAGCATAAGTTTCGTTTTTATCAATCACTTTTACATTTCTCCTTTCCACAGATAATTCTTTTCCTAATATGGTTTCTTTTTCATGCAGCACAAGTACATATAGATTGATTCCATCCCCATGAAGGGTCCCCAAGGGAACACAGTAGGGGTAGCTTTCACTTTGCTTTACCACTTCCAGGCTTCCATTTTGCCCAATAGTAAGATTTTTGGCTGGAACGTTTGTATATAAAAAATAATTTTCTGGATTTGCAGTATCTTCTTCTATGCGTTCAATGGTTAGGTTTTCAAGAGTATGACGGTTGTTATGAAAATGTATGCGAGCTGTATCTCCTATGTCAACATATTTTTTTTGTTCTTTTGTTATAGGAGCGCAGAAACTAAGGCTTTCTTCCATAAGGGCAAGAAGAATGCAGCCAGAGTCTTTGCTGCGTTCACCAGGCGTAATGGTTACCTGTGTCACAAAACCTAGGATATCACTTGTAATCGTTCCTCCCATTGCCTGGATCTCTTGTAATTTTGCTAGTTTTCTTATCTTTTCTTCTCTGTCTAGTTGATATATTTTTAATGTGCTGTCAAAAGGTTTTTGCATAGAAGCGTCTTCGATTGTTCTGCCTGCTTCAAGGAGACTATTTGCAGCTGCTTCGCCAGTGTCGTAATATGCCTTTTCTTTTGCATGGAAATCTTCTTCTAAATTTTCTTTTATTTCTTTCCATTTCTTTTCTAATTGATTGGTCATACTGCGTACATAATCATCAAAAGATTTAGATGCATTTTCGATTTCAATCTTTTTTTGTCTGATTTGTTCTTCTTTGTCAATAACATTAACACTTATAGAACGGGAGCTATCATTTAGCATATTTAATTCTTCTTTCAGTCGTTCCACCTCTCTGGCAAGAGCGGACCTCTGGAGATCGTGTTCTAGGTTGTCTTCTAGATAAGATGCAAAGTCCTTCCACTTTCCTAGTTCTTCCTGAGATTTTTGTAAATCGTAGGCAGCTTCCCCTATTTGCCGGTTTCCAGATGCTTGAGCTAAGGCATAGTCCTCAGCAGCCCTTTTGGCATTTTGTGCGTCTCTTTTGGCTTCAAACTGCTGATTGGCAGCAATATCATTGATTTGTAAGGTCAATTTCTCAATCTCATTGGAATCTTCGATTATCATTTCCTGTAGGCCGTCCATATCAATTTGAAAAAGGGGGGTGTTCTTTTCTACCATTTGACCTGGTTTTACAAAGACCGATTCAATGGGGATTCCAGGAGGAATATTAACGGAAGCCTCCTGTTTTTTTTCGATGAAACCATCAGATTGAACTTTATGGGAAATAGACATTTTTCTGGGAGAGACTGTTGTCACTTGGGCTATTCCCTGCGCATAGATGCCCCTGGATAAAATAGTGCAAAGGAGCATAAACAGAAGAAATTTTGAAAAAAGGACAGAAACTTTTTTTTCTTTCCATAGTTGGGACAGGGTTAATAAATATTCTCTCATAACATATATTCTCCTTGTGGATCATTATTCTTTAACAGCAGATGACATAATGCCTTGCTCTAAGTAGTCCTGCCCTATAATAAAAACAAAAATGGCAGGGACAAGGGTTATGACAGATGCAGTAAAAGCCATGCCTGCCTGTTCTATACTTATTTCTGGGAGATATAGGGACAAGGGCCATAGAGATTTGTCCTTTAAAAAGGCTAAGGGGGGCTCAATAAGACTCCAGTATTCCAAAAAACCAAGGACAAAGGCGGATAGTATGCCTGAGGAGCCAGATGGGATGCCAATATGAAGAAAAAGGTAGAACTCTCCAGCTCCATCTGTTCTGGCAGCTTCTAATAAACTTTTTGGTATTTGAGTAAAACTTCTATAAATAATAAAAACAGGATATGCAGAGAAAATAGCTGGTAAAATAATTCCTCTGTGGGTATCCAGCATATGAAGGGCGTCAAGAACAAGATAGCTGGACAGCATAGTTACTTGGAATGGCATAAGCATAAGAATAATATATAATGTAAATAAAGGTTTTTTTAAAGGAAAGGAATAGCAGGCAAAGGCCCAGGCAGCAGGAAGTGAGATAAACAATTGGCCTGCCAAAATACAGAATACTATTTTCATGGAATTCCAAAAAACAATAAAGAAAGAAGGAGTAAAAAAGAGGAGTTTATAAAAGTGATTCAATGTTGGATAAAGGGGGAAAGGAGACCAGTTTACCATTCCATTGGCATCTCCTAATATGGGAGAAAGACTTCCCATTAACTCCTGGGTACTCTTTAGGGATCCAAGGAGAACAAGGAGAATAGGAAGGCAGATGAGGAAGGCAGTCAAGTATAAAAGGAGTAAACTTAGTTTTTTCAGCATAAAGGATATCACCTCTTTCTTTCAAACAAGGGGATTTATTTATCTTTTTCATACAATATTTCCAGGGCAAAAATGATACAAAATAAAATGACAGCTATACAGACAGCAGAAGCAGACATTTTATCTACTTCCAAATTTGTAAACCAGTTATTGAATAAATGCTGTAGTAAATAGATGCTTTCATGGGGGTAGGCTCCAGCTACTAAATAAGCTTCTCTGAATACTTTAAAAGAATTCAGGAAGGAAAGAATCGTTATGATATACAAGGTAGATTTTAAATTAGGTATTATAATATAAAAGAAGGTTTGCATGGGAGAAGAGCCATCCACTTTAGCGGCCTCTAATATACTATTGGAGATTTGGAGAATGCCAGCCAGCCATAAGACAATGGTATATCCTATATTTTTCCAAACATAGCTAAGTACTAGAACCCAGAAGGCTGCACCTGAGTCCATAAAGGCAATAGGCTTTAATCCTAAAGTCAGAAGGCTGCTGTTAAAAATCCCCTCTTGAAAAAAAAGTATTTTCCAAATAAGAACAAGAGTAGCAGCAGGAACGGCCATGGGAAGCAAAAAGGCAGACTTAAGGAGCTTGATCTCTTTTAATTGGCTCATGGCCATGGCAATAAAGAGAGAGAGAAGAATTAAAATTGGAAGACAGACAACTGTAAACCGAGCTGTGTTTTTTACAGCAAGGTGGAAAGCCTGATTGTGAAAGACGGATATATAATTCTTCAACCCATGAAACTCTTTGGTAATGGCTGTCTGAAATGAGCGTTTTACTACATGCATAAAAGGAATAAGGACAAAAAGGGTAACGCCGCTTATACTGGGCATGAGAAAAAATAAATATTTATATTTTTTATGGAATGAATGTAACATAGTAAGTACCGTCCTTTCGAAAGCAATGGATTACTCAGAGTTTGTATTCATAAGATTACTACAAAAAGTTCTAATATATTTCTAAAGAGAATTCTACAATGATTAACAAGAATCCTCTATTTTTATGAAAGAAGAAATAAATTTTTCATGATAATTTAATTTCTATAAAAATTGGATTAGGAGTTTCCATAAGATTATGGTATACTAATAACAGAATGAAGATATAAGAGAAGAGATGAAAAAATGGATCAAAGAAAAAAAATATTAATTGTAGATGATGTAAAATGGAACCGAATAATTTTAAAGGATCTCTTTGTTAAAAGTTATGAGATATTGGAAGCAGAAAACGGAGAAGATGCTCTGCAAGTGCTGGAACAGGAGCAAAATTCCATTGCAATCGTGCTTCTGGACTTAGTTATGCCAATTATGGATGGGATAGATGTTCTAAAAGCAATGAGCAGTAAAGGGATGCTCATGAAAATGCCAGTTATTGTGATTACAGCTAGTACTGAAGAGGAAATATCTCTTAAGATTCATGAACTGGGAGCAGCAGATGTTATTTTGAAGCCTTTCAATTTTGGTATTGTAAAGAGAAGGGTTGAAAATGTCATTGAGCTTTATCGCTATCGATACAAATTGGAAGAAACCGTAAGAAACCAAATGAGAGAAATTGAAAATCAGGATTTACAAATTCGTCAATCCAATTTATTTATTATTGATACCTTGTGTACAGCAGTGGAATTTCGGGATTGTGAATCAGGACAGCATATAAAGAGAATTCGGGATATTACAAGGATGATGCTGGAAGCTTTGTGTGATATATCGGAAGAATACCATTTTACTAGGGAGCAGATAGAAGTAATATGTAATGCTGCTGCCATGCATGATATTGGTAAAATCGCCATACCTGATTCTGTGCTGAACAAACCTGGCCCCCTTACAGATGAAGAGTTTGAGATTATGAAAACCCACTCGGTTAAGGGATGTGAAATATTAGAAAATTTGGAATTTATTAATTCTGAGGAATATTTCCAATACTGCTATGATATTTGCCGATATCATCACGAGAGATGGGACGGGAGAGGTTATCCAGATCATTTGTGCGAAAGCCAGATTCCCATATGGGCCCAGATTGTGTCTTTAGCAGATGTATATGACGCCCTTGTCAGTGAGAGAGTCTACAAAAAAGCCTGCACTCATGAAAAGGCAATGGAGATGATAATAAATGGTGAATGTGGGGCATTCAATCCCCTCCTTTTGGAAAGAATGAAAGAAATGGAGGAGAAGTTGAAAGCGGCTTATAAGACAACGGAAAGCAATGAGGTACTGCGAAGAGATAGCGTGAGAAAGCAGTCACATCAGACTCCAGATCAGCTTTTACAAATGATGGAAAAGGAAAAAACCCAGTATCAGGTTTTGCCTAAAAATAATGGAGAGATTTTTTACATATATCAAGTCCAGGAAGACAGAATTCTTTTTTCAGAAAATTTTCAGGAAATGTTTGGGCAGGAAGGAAAAATTGAAAATGTAAAGGACAACCTCAAGAAGTATGCCTTTGTCTATAAGGAAGATACGAAAATTGTACATACAATGATTAAAATATGTAAAGATGGGCCCAATAAAACAAGGGGAAGAATTCGGTTAAGACTCCAGGATGGACGGCTAGAATGGTTTGAGGCATGGGCGTCCTCTATTTGGGACAAGGAACATTCCACCTGCCTTCAGGTTGTAGGAAAGATTGTAGATATCCATGAGCTGAAAGAGGAAAGCGAACATTGGAAACAAAGGATTTTTAGGGATCGCTTGACAAATTTGTATAATAAAGAAGCATTTCGGGATAAGGTAATAGAAAAGTTAGAAAGTATGCATAAGGAACTTTCAGCCATTTTCTTTATAGATATCGACGAGTTTAAATGGGTGAATGACCATTTTGGACACGCATATGGAGATGAGGTGTTAAAGCTTTTAGCAAAAAGAATAAAGCACTGCTTTCGGGAGTCAGATATTGTTGGAAAAGGAAATGGAGATGAGTTTTTAGTTTTCATGGGCAATGTAGCCAATGAGGAAGTAGTTGAAAAGAAGCTTATCCATATAATGGAAGTCATACACAATGCTTACCGTCAACATGAGATAAATGGCAAGATTACAGCAAGTATTGGAGTAGCTCTTTATCCTTTGGATGGGGAGGCGTATGACGTACTTATAAGAAAAGCAGATCAAGCAGTTTTTTATGCGAAAAGTAATGGAAGAAATCGTTATGATTTTTTTAAAAATATAAAGAGGTAGGCAGATAAATAAAGTATGGAAAGGGTTCAGGACATGTCTAAAAAAGACTGTAAGCTTACAACAAAAAAACTACCTGTTTTAGGAGTCATTTCTTTTTTTACCTTTTTTTTTATAATATTTTCTTTTACAGATTTCAGCAGAAGGCTTATTGATAAAGAGACAGAAAATTACAGAAGACAGCTAAAGGAGCTTTCAGAAAAAAGCGCTTCTTTGATAGAAAATAAAGTAAATTCTTCGTCGGCGCTTTTAAAAAGCACTATGTATTTTGTTGACTCCGATATTTCCTTCCATTCAGAAGACGTAATGGAAACGTTGGAGCATACAGCAAGAGAAGGAACTTTTCATGTAGTAGGCATTGCCGACCAGGAGGGCAGGGCATGGCTTACAGACGGAACAGAAATCAATGTGGGAAAAGAAGACTATTTTCAAGTAGCTATCAAAGGAGAGATGTATATTTCTGATGTTATTTTGTCCAGAGATGGTACTACCAATTACTTTGTCATAGCCAATCCTTTCACCCACAATGATATGGTGTTGGGCGTTATATTTGGTATGTTTGACGTGGATAACTTAGGAAAGTTGTTAATGCCTACAGAAGAAACCGATGACCGTTATGTACATGTAGTGGAACCACAGGGAAGATTTATTGTCCGCTCCACAAATCCTCGTAATATATTTGTGCAGGATAATTTGTGGGATGCTTTAGATAAGATGGTTTTTGAGGAAGGGAATAGCAAAAAAGAAATTTGGAAGGCCATGGAAAATAGAGAAAGCGGTTTTACTTCTTATCACCAGGGAGAGGAAGAGAGGATTGCTTACTATACTCCCCTTGGGATAAATAATTGGTATATTTTTTCTACAACGAGAAAAGATGGGGTTTATAGAGATGCCGCCATAAGCAGGGAACTAGTCCTTATACTAACAGGAAGGATTTTACTTGTTTTTTTGTGGATACTTTTTTTGGTAATTATTTTTAGCTATTTAATCCGTAAAAAAATATTATTAAATAACAAGGAGTTAAAAGCCAGTGCAGAAAGCTTTCGTATAGCTGTATCCAAAACCCAGGATGTTATTTTTGATTATTATTTGGATAAGGATGAAATTATATTTCGAAATAAAGGCCATGGTTGGTGGGGACTATATAACATAATGAAGAATATTCCAGAGTCATTTATTTCTGGTGGAAAGGTTTCAGAAGAGACATCTGGGGAAATTCGTAAGACTTTCAAAGAAATTAGAGAGGGAAAGGAAAGCTCGTCTTGCATTTTTTGCAGCCATTCAAAGGGAAACCTATGGGAAAAAATGACATTGACAAATATTTTTGATGATAGTGGAAAAGTGATGCATTCTGTCGGTGTCATAGAGGATATTACGGTACAAAAAGAGCAGGAGGAACAAGCCAGACAGGGACAGGAATATCAAAAGATTTTTTTGGCACATTTAATGTATAGTTGTTCTCTTAACTTAACAAGAGATATATTTTCAACAGATAAAGAAGGAGATGTAAGGCAAAATAAATCTTATGATGAAGTACTAAAAGATTTTTTGACTTCATCTGTTTATGAAGAGGACAAGGAAAAAGTAGAGGCAGCCCTTTCAAGGAAGAGTCTGTTACAAAGATATGAAAATGGAGAGGACGAGATTACTGTAGAACTAAGGAGGACAGATGGGGAGAAGGGCGTATACTGGACAGAGTATCGCCTTCATCTGGCAAAAGAGTCAGACTCCTCTGATGTTAGAGCGATTGTTTTAGTTAAAAACATAGATTATCAGAAGAGAAGAGAATTAAGTCTTCAATATAAAGCTCAGATAGATGCGCTGACTCAGTTATATAACAGGGAAACAACAGAAAGCTTTATAGACGCCTTCTTAGCTGGACAGAAAAAGAATGGACTGATTCAGGCATTTATGATTTTAGACTTGGATAATTTTAAGCAGATCAATGATATATTCGGTCATGCCCAAGGGGATTTCGTTCTCACAGACGTTGCCTCAAAGATAAGGGGAAATTTTCGCAAAACAGATGTGTTAGGGCGTTTAGGAGGAGATGAATTTATTATACTAATGAAAGATGTAGATTCCATTGATGATGTGGGAATCAGCGCTAGGGAGCTGGTTAAAGTAATAAAACATACATATGAAGAGGGCGGCCAAAAGGTTACTATATCCGCATCAGTAGGCATTGCAATCTTTCCTATTCATGGAAAAGACTTTAAAACACTATATAAAAAAGCAGACGCTGCTTTATATTCTGTGAAAAGAAATACAAAGAACGGGTATGCTATTTATACAGGGACAAAAGAGGATGAGGGGGCTTAAGGGCCCTCTCTCTTAAAAAGATAGGAGGAATCCAAATGAGGGGCGGCATTATAGAAATAGATCTTCATGGAATGAATTGTGAACAGGCGAGAAAGGAAATAGACGCCCAGGTAGAAAAGGCAGCTTCCAATGTATATCGAATTCGTCTTATTCACGGCTATCGAGGGGGCACCCAGCTTCGCAGCATGATTCAAGAGGAATATAGCTTTGGAAGAAATCCCAAAATAAAGAGAATGGAACAAGGGTGGAACCCAGGTATTACGGAGTTGGTGATAAGAGAGCTATGAAAATAGGAAAGATCCATATAAAAAGATCATACATTTTGTTGGGAAGCATTTTCTTTGTCGTTATATTTTTTGCATGCAGTCCACTTATGACAAAGCATTGTATCAATGGCCATGATGTAGATTATCATTTGCTGCGTATTGAAAGTCTGAAAGAAGGGATACTTGCAGGGAAGCCCTTTTTAAAAGTGAATATGCTCTTTTTAGGAGGGGCTGGATATGCCAGTTCACTGTTCTACCCAGACTTGCTTTTATACTTTCCTGGTGTTTTAAGAGCTTTGGGGGTGAGCATTAATCAAAGTTACCATCTCTTTGTAGCTCTTTGCATTATTCTTTGCTATGCTTCTACTTATATTTGCACAAAAATGGTTACAAAGAAACGATTTTCGTCTATGATAGGGGCAATCATTATGACCTTGTCTCAATATCATATAGATGACATTTATACAAGAAGTGCGGTGGGAGAATTTACAGCCTTTATTTTTCTTCCTTTTTTATTATATGGAATTTATGATTTATTATATGAAGAATTATCAAAGCCAGGTATAATGGCTATGGGATTTGCAGGTGTATTATTAAGCCATACAAATACGTTTATCATGTGTATTCTTTTATATGGATTCATCGTTCTGTTCCATTATAAAATTTTTTATAATAATAAAAAACTTTTTCTTAAACTTCTTCTTACTGGACTTATAACGTTAGCTCTTACCTGTTTCTATTGGCTGCCGGTTTTGGAACAGTTGAAGGATTCTACTTTCGGATTGTCCAATAGCTGGGTTTCAGTCAAAGATACAATGAGAGAAATATCTTCCATTTTTGAAAATCAAATGCCTGGAATGGGCATTGCTATTTTTCTTCTTTGCATTCCAAGATTATTTACAATAAAGACGAAGAAAAATAAAAAGCTTCTAGTTTATGGAGATATTTTGCTTTTCTCTGGCATTGCCTTTTCCTTAGGGGCAACTGTATTATTTCCATGGGAAAGGTTAGAGCGGTTTGTAAACTTTATTCAGTTTCCATGGAGATTCTATTTACTCGCTTCTGCTTGCCTATCTATGGGCATTGCCATATTATACGAGATATATTTCCAGAATAGAAAGTCTAGGGAGGCTGCCCTCATAGCTGTTTTGGGAATCATGATTTTCAGTTCTGTGACAAATATACAAAGGACAGAGGAAGGTTATTATTCTTACTCTGACGACTATTATAGTTATAAACCATTTACTGCCTCTGTGATTGGGGGAGAATGGCTGCCAGAACAGGTGGATAGTCTGGAAAAAGTATTGGAGTATTCTGATAAAATTGTGGGGGACTCTGGGGAGGAGATTTCTTTTTATCGAAAGAAAAATGAGATACATGTTTCTTGTAAAAATATGGAGAGTTCCTATATGGATGTGCCTTTTATATATTATAAGGGATATAGGGCTGTTTCCTATGACAATGAGGGAGAAAAGATAGAAGATTTGAAAGTAAGTGGAGAGGGTCGCCATGGATTTTGCAGAGTATATTTCACAGGGAAGGAAGAGGGAAAGGTGGTCATTGCATATAAAGGCACATGGGCGCAAAAAATCTCTTATTTTATAAGTGCTGGAGCAATGGGCGCTGTTTTTATGTTAAGTAGAAAAAGAAGAATATTTTAGATAGAAGAGAGGCATACTCAACTGTACAAGGAAAACTTTGGAAGGAGAAAAAGGTGTGTATGCTATTTATCAAAAACGGCACAATTGAGACAATGGTTGGGGAGCGCATACCCAATGGAAATATTTTAGTAGAAGATGGAAAGATTATTTATATTGGAACAGATTCACAGCCAGAGGAGCTAAAAGATGGGGATTTAGAAATAATTGATGCAAAGGGACATCTTGTGATGCCAGGTCTCATTGACGCTCACTGCCATATTGGCATTACTGAAGAGAAGAAGGGAATGGAGGGAGACGACTGTAACGAATCGGTGAATCCTATAACCCCTTATTTACGGGCAATAGATGCTATTAATCCAATGGACGCAGCTTTTTCAGATGCAATAAAAGCAGGAATTACTTCAGCCATGACTGGCCCTGGAAGCTCCAATGTTGTAGGAGGTCAGTGGGTATTCATGAAAATGTATGGAAGGAAAATAGATGATTTAATTGTAAAAGCTCCTGCAGCTATGAAGGTAGCCTTTGGAGAGAATCCCAAGGTTAATTACAGTGGTTTGTCCAAAATGCCATCTACAAGAATGGCCATTGCCGCAATGCTTCGGGAAGAACTCTTTCTTGCAAGGCAGTATTGGGAGAAAAAGAAAAAGGCTAAGGAAGAGGAAGAAGAATTTAAGGAAGATTTCCAGTATGAGTGCTGGATTCCAGTATTTGAAAAACAGATTCCCCTAAAAGCCCATGTTCATAGAACGGATGATATTTTTACTGCAATACGTATTGCAAAAGAATTTGACTTGGATATTACATTGGATCACTGCAGCGAGGGACATTTAATAGCCGAGGAAATATTAGAATCTGGTTTTCCAGCTATTGTAGGACCAGATTTATCTAGCAGAAATAAAATTGAAATTCAAAACATGGCATTTAAGACAGTGGGAGTTTTAAATAAGGCAGGAGTAAAATCAGCTATAATTACGGATCACCCTGTTTCCCTTATTCAGTCCCTTCCCATATGTGCTGGCTTAGCTGTGAAAGCAGGGCTACCCATGAGCGAAGGTTTAAAGGTTATTACAAAATATCCAGCAGAAATATGTCGGGTGTCTAACAGAGTGGGAACATTAGAGGTGGGAAAGGATGGAGACATTGCTATTTTTGACGGAAATCCAATGGAAGTATTCACCCAGACTCTTTATACAATTATAGATGGCAAAGTTGTTTATAAGAGGGAATAAAATATTTCGTAAAATAGATATTTCCTTCTTATTTTGAGAGAAAGCGCATAATATACTATGATCAAGATAAAAAAATCAAAGGAATTTCTTAATAGGAGTAAAAGCCAATTTTTCCAATTTCTCTTTCTTCTCATAGGGATTACTGTACTGTTTACAACAGAGGACTGGAGATATAAGGAAGGAAAGAAGAGAGAATATTTAGAGCAAATAAAAAGGCCGACGCAAGGAATGGAAGAGCTGAAGGAGCCTTGGCTCTTAGAAGGAGATGCCCCGAAAGTTTTGATTAACCATGTGGGATATGAGGAAGGAGGGGAAAAGACAGCTTATTTTCTTGGAACAGAAGATAGAAACTTTCAAGTGATTTCTTATGAGACAGGGGAAGCTGTTTTTACAGGAGTGATAGAGTATAAAGAGAAAACTGCAATAGGGGATTTTTCTCAAGTAAAAGAGCCAGGCTGTTACTTTATTTGGACAAAAAACATGGGAAGTTCTTATTTGTTTTCCATAGACACAGGAATTTATGAAAATGAGGCAAGAAAAATACTGGATAAAATTGAAAAAAGACAGAGGAAGGATACAGGGGTTGAGACAAAGGTATTGACAGATTGCCTTCTAGCTTATTTCTATTTTCAGGAAAGAATGGAAACAGAGGAAAGTTCTATTTTAGAAAAGATAAAACCTGGGATAGACTGGCTCCTTTCTCTTCAGGAGGAAGATGGAGGAGTTCACCAGGGAATAGAGGGGGGAATAAAAAAGGGAGTTTCTTCTGAATCCACAGGGAGATTTGCGGCAACACTGGCTATGTTTAGTCAAGCATATAGGGATTACAACAAAGAGTACAGTGAGGAATGCAAGAAGGCTGCTTTATTGGCATGGAATTTTTTGGAAAATTATCATCCTTTAGTACTTTCTGGAGAAAAGGTTTTAAAAGACGAGGAAGAAAGGAGATGGGCGGCTGCGCAACTTTACAATTTGACAGGAAGCCCTATTTATCGTAGATTAGTAGAGGAAACAATGGATATGGGCAAGGAAGCTTATGGTAAGGAAGAAAACGTATACAGTATTTTATCTTACTTAACAGCAAAACATCCTATTGATATTGAAATGTGTACAAATCTTATGGGCCGCCTTTTGACAGAGGCCAGTTCTGTTTCTAGAAAATGGTCAGAAATGAATCATGAAATGGATAAAGGGGATAGGGAGAGACTTTACAGAGAGCCTCTATTGCTTATGTATGCCCAGTATGTGGCTCCCAGTAAACAGTATGAGACGGCAATAAAAGCCCAAATAGATTATTTTCTTGGATGCAATAAAGACAATGTTCGTTTTTTAGAAATAGATGGAATGGAAGGAGTTCTTTATTTTTTATTAAACTATAAAATGTAAAAAGGTGAAATTCTCATAATCGAGATACTGAAAAGAAAGGGAGGGTAATTTTTTGAAAATCGTAGTATTAGCAGGAGGGACTAGCATGGAGAGAGATGTGTCCCTTAGCACTGGCAAAATGATCTATGAAGCGTTAAGAAAAAGAGGACATCAGGTAGTTTTACTTGATGTTTATTTGGGCTATTGTGGAGAGGCGAAAGAAGACATTTTTGAGATGGAGATGGATTGGATTCGTGGTATTTCCCAAATTGGTGAGGATGAGCCAGATATAGAAAAGGTTAAGTCAATGAGAAAAGAAGGGGAGAAGGGATATTTTGGCCCAAAGGTTCTTCCTATCTGTCAAATGTCAGATCTAGTTTTTTTAGCCTTACATGGAGAGAATGGGGAGAACGGAAAAATACAAGCAGCCTTTGACTTATATGAAATTCCTTACACAGGGACAGGATATGTGAGCAGTGCGCTTTCCATGAATAAGGATTTATCAAAAATACTTTTTCAGTTTGGAGGAATACAAACACCAAGTTGGTTTCTACTTAAAAGGGGAGAAAGGAGGAGGGAGCCAGGGTTTCCCGCTGTAGTGAAAACTTGCTGCGGTGGTTCCAGTGTTGGCGTATACATAGTAAACAATAAGGAGGAATATGAGGCTGCTCTACAGGCAGCTTATACTTATGAGGAAAAAGTTATTGTTGAGGAGTTCATCAAAGGAAGAGAATGTTCCGTTGGGGTTATTGACAAAAAGGCGCTGCCCATTATTGAGATGGAGCCAAAGGAAGGGTTTTATGACTATAAAAATAAGTATCAGGATGGGAACACAGTAGAAACATGTCCAGCAGATTTTCCAGCAGATCTTACAAAGAAAATACAGGAAATAGCGGAAAAGGTTTTTGAGATTCTTCAATTAGAGACTTATGCCAGAATGGATTTTAGAATTCGAGAGGATGGGGAGATTTTCTGCCTAGAGGCAAATACCTTGCCAGGGATGACACCGATTAGCCTTCTTCCCCAAGAAGCTGCTGCAATAGGAATAGATTTTGGAGAATTATGTGAGAAAATTATAGAAGTATCCTTGAAAAAATACAAAAAGTAGGATAGAAAGTCCCAATAGAGAAAGGCATGGTATGATAAATGAAAGAGATGACTTTAGAAAATCTGACCTTGGTATGTAATGGCATTTATGAAGGGCCAGAGGAAAAAAAGGGGGAAAAGGGGACTGGAGTTGCCATTGACAGCCGAAAGATAAAAAAAGGCTATATTTTTATAGCTATTAAAGGAGAGAGAGTAGACGGTCACACTTTTATAGAACAGGTATTTGAAAAAGGAGCACTATGTGTCATTTGTGAGGAACGACCAGCAAAGGTAGAAGGCCCCATTATTCTTGTGAATTGTACACTTCAGGCATTGAAGGATATAGGAGAATTTTATAGGAAAAATTTAGATATTAAGGTGGTAGGCATTACAGGAAGCGTTGGAAAGACAAGTACAAAGGAAATGATTGCTTCTGTATTAAAGGAAAAATATAGAGTGAAAAAAACAGAAGGCAACTTGAACAATGAAATTGGTCTTCCCCTTACTGTTTTTTCCTTGGAGGAAGAGGATGAGGTTGCTGTACTGGAAATGGGGATAAGCAATTTTGGGGAAATGCACCGCCTTAGCAAAATTGCAAAACCAGACATTTGTGTTTTGACCAATATTGGATATAGCCATCTCAGGGATTTAAAATCCCAAGATGGAATTTTGTCTGCGAAATCAGAAATATTTGATTTCTGGAATCCAGAGGGAGCTGTCTTTTTAAATGGGGATGATAGCAAATTAGCGTCCTTAAAAAATATAAAAGGGATTAGGCCCACATTTTATGGTTTCGAACGAAAAAATGATATTTGGGCGGATTGTATTGAGGATCTGGGATTAAAGGGAACAGCTTGTACTATTTATATAGAAGGGGATCAAATAGATGTGAGAATTCCTCTGGCAGGGCGCCACATGGTATATAATGCTTTGGCAGCCGCAGGAGTTGGACGATATTTAGGACTTTCACTAAAAGAAATAAAAGAAGGAATTGAGTCAGTTCCTGGGATGGAGGGGAGAAGCCACCTTATAGAAAGGGAAAAATATACGATTATCGATGACTGTTACAATGCCAATCCTGTTTCCATGAAGGCAGCTATTGATTTGCTCCTTTTAGCCCAAGGAAGGAAAGTGGCCATCTTAGGGGATATGAAAGACTTGGGAGAAAAATCAGATCAATTCCATAAAGAATTGGGTAAGTATGGAGCTCTAAAAGAAATAGATGTCATTGTCTCTATAGGGGAAGAGGCAAAACATATATATAAGGGGATAAAAGAAGGTGGAAAAAAGACACAGGCTTTTTATTTTTATGATCAAGCTCCATTTCTGGAAAAGGCAGAAGAAATTTTAAAAGAGGGAGATACCATTTTGGTAAAAGCATCTCACAGCATGAATTTCAATAATATAATCGAAACATTGTCAAAATAGATAGATTTATTCGGAAATATCAAGGAGGTTTTTATTTTTTTCCAGCATTTCTTTCATAATATTTTGACAGTAAGCCCCCATAAATTTTTTATTCTCTTTGGAGAGCTGATCAGGATAAATAGGGGAGCCATATTCTAGTATAACAGGGCAGGGCTTTATAAAAGGAAGATGATTTTCAAATATTTCTCCAGAGTTTGTTATAGCCATTGGGATAATGGGACAGTTGGTTTTCTGGGCAATTTTAAAGCTGCCTTCATGAAAAGGAAGCATTTCGTCATCCCTTTCATTGCGGGTGCCTTCAGGAAAAATGCAAATTGAAATTCCTCTTTTTATAAGTTCAATGCTAGCTAAAATTGTCTGCATTCCTTTTTTTAAATCTTTCCGGTCTAGAAACTGGCAGTGAAGATATTTCATCCAATGGGACAAAAGAGGATAACGAAGCATTTCCGCCTTAGCAATATAGCCAGTAGGGCGGGGGACTCTTGTGTAGGTAAGAAGAATGTCAAAATAACTTCTATGATTGGCAATATAAAGGACAGGGCAGTCTTTAGGAACATTTTCCTCTCCAAGAACTGTAAGTTTTACTCCGCTTACAAGAAGAATGAGACGGAATGCACAGTTTACAATAGCTAAAGAGCTTGTGTCTTTAAAATGGGGATTGTATTTTCCTATAATCCATTCAATGATTAAAACAGGAATGCTTAATATTAAAAAACCAAACAGAATGATGCAGATGATTATAAAACGTATCATTTTTGAGTCCACCTATCTTTGTCGTATTGATCTTTTTTATTATAGCGAAGGTTTTCGGAAAAAACAACTGAAATATAGGGACAAAGGAATATTTTAGAGTGAAAGGAAATAGATTGATAAAAACAAGGAGTAGGTGATAAGAATAAAACAATTGATTTTTTTCATTCTTTTAGGAATATTTTTGTTTAATGGATGTAGTGCTGCCAGCATTCAGTCAGAAAAGCTAAAAGATTTAGATTTTACAGTGGTAAAGGAGGAAGATATACCAGAGCAGTTAAAGGACGAGATTGAGAAAAAGAAAGGGGAAACTTTCAAAATGACCTTTATGGATGAAAGTTATCTGTACATATGTGTGGGGTATGGAGAACAAATTACAGGAGGATACAGTATTCAAGTTAATGATTTGTATTTAACTCAAAATGCTATTTATATTGATACGAATTTAATAGGACCAGATAAATCAGAAGAAAAGAAGGTAGCTGCTTCTTATCCTTATATTGTAGTAAAATTGGAAAAAAGAGAAGAACCAGTTGTCTTTGATTGAAAAGCAAAAAGAATGGGATTGGAGCAAAGATTTGCTCCAGTCCCATTGCTTTCCTATACTGTCTGTTATAAAATGTGTTCATCTAGTAAAGAAAGACATAAAAAGAAAAGGCTTTAGGAGAAAGGGAGGAAAGTGATGACCTTATTAATTGAAGGAGGAATACTTATGGATCCTTATTCAGGCAGGGAGGAAAAAACAGATATTCTTATAGAAAATGGCAAGATTAAACATATTGGGAAGAATATTTCTTGTTTAAAAGAAATGGACAGGTTAGATGCATCAGGATGTATTGTGGCGCCAGGATTCATTGACGTGCATGTCCATTTTAGAGAGCCTGGATTTTCCCATAAAGAAGAAATAAAAACAGGTGCTCTGGCAGCCGCTGCAGGAGGATATACAACAGTAGTGTGCATGGCAAATACAAAACCAGTGGCAGATAAAGAAGAAATTATAAACTATGTAATGGAAGAAGGAGAAAAAACAGGAATTACAGTTCTTACTGTTGGATGTATTACAAAAAATATGGAAGGAAAAGAGCTGACAGATATGGAGGCTTTAAAAAAAGGAGGAGCAATAGGATTTTCTGACGATGGAAAACCAATGATGGACAATCTCCTTGTAGAAGAAGCTATGAAAGAGGGAGTCAGGCTAAACATGCCTTTGAGCTTTCATGAGGAAGATCCAAACTATGTATGGGAATCAGGCGTGAACGCTGGCAAAGCAGCGAAAAGTCTGGGATTAAAGGGAGCTTCGTCAAGGGCAGAGTGGGAGATGATAAAAAGAGATATAGCATTGGCCAAAAAGACAGGGGCTTCTATTAATATTCAGCATATAAGCTCAAAAAAGTCCATAGAGCTTGTCAGAGAAGGAAAAGCGTCAGGAGGCAACATACATGCCGAGGTCACTCCCCATCATTTTTCTTTGACAGAGGATGCAGTAACAATTTATGGAACAATGGCAAAAATGAATCCTCCCCTTCGGCAGGAGGAGGACAGGCAGGCTATTTTGGATGGATTAAAAGATGGTACTATTGATATCATAGCAACGGATCATGCACCTCATAAAAAAGAGGAAAAGGAGGTTCCTTTCCCAAAAGCTCCCAGCGGAATTATTGGATTGGAGACAGCATTATCTTTGGGAATAACAAATCTCGTAAAAAAAGGGGTGCTGTCAATGATGGAGTTGTTAGAAAAAATGACTATAAACCCTGCAAAGCTATATAGAATGGATAAAGGCTATATTGCTGAGGGAAAGACAGCAGATCTTGTTATTTTTCATCCTGATAAATTGTGGAAGGTAGAAAAGTTTGCTTCAAAATCTTGGAATTCTCCTTTTCTTGGGGAAAATCTCTATGGGAAAGTAGAGTATACCATTGCAAAGGGCAATATTGTATTCAAAAATGAAAACTAGGAGGAGGCCAATGGAAGATAAGAGAAAAGAAAAGGGAAGGGTCATTAAACAGAAGAAGATAGGAAAAGATATATATAGCATGTGGATAGAAACAAAATTGTCAGAGAATGGAAAACCAGGACAGTTTATTGCCATTTATCCAAAAGGAGAAAGCACACTTTTGCCAAGACCTATTAGTATATGTGAAAGGGATAAAGAGAGAGGAATGCTACGTATTGTATACAGAGCTGTTGGAAAGGGAACAAAGGAATTTTCACAGTATAAGGAAGGAGAAACTATTCATGTGATGGGACCAATAGGAAATGGATTTCCTTTATTGGATAAAAAGGCAATCATGATAGGTGGGGGAATTGGTATCCCTCCTTTACTGGAATTGGCAAAGGAGTATAAAGGGGAAAAGGAAATTATCCTTGGTTTTAAAGAGGAGAGATTTATGGAAAAGGAATTTTTGCCCTATGGTAGTGTAGAAATTGCAACGGAAAATGGAAGCGCAGGAATGAAAGGCAATGTGCTGGATATTTTGGAAAAGGGGGAGCATAGAGGAGAAGTCATTTTGGCATGTGGTCCCCTTCCTATGTTAAAGGGAGTAGCTGAATTTGCAAAAAAGAGGGAAATTTCAGCCTATGTTTCTTTAGAAGAAAAAATGGCATGTGGAATAGGAGCCTGCCTTGCCTGTGTATGTAAGATGAAAGAAAAGGATAGCCATTCTCAAGTTTCTAACAGGAGAATATGTGTAGATGGACCTGTTTTTCTAGCTCAGGAGGTGGATTTTTCTTGAATATAAAAGTAACAATTGGAGGTGTAGAATTAAAAAATCCCGTTTTGACAGCTTCTGGCACCTTTGGTTCGGGTATGGAATATAAAGAATTTATTGATTTAAACTGTTTAGGAGGGATTGTCACAAAGGGAGTGGCCAGCGTGCCCTGGCATGGAAACGATGTGCCAAGAGTGGCAGAGACTTATGGGGGAATGCTAAATGCCATTGGTCTTCAAAATCCAGGAATGGAAGTTTTCATAAAAAGAGATCTTCCTTTTTTAAAACAGTATGACACAAAGATCATTGTAAACGTATGCGGCAGGACAGAAGAAGACTATATAGAAGTTGTAGAACGCCTGAGAGACGAGGAGGTGGACATGCTGGAAATAAACGTGTCCTGTCCTAATGTAAAAGAGGGAGGAATTGCCTTTGGACAGAATCCCCTTTCCTTGGAAAACATAACAAGAAAAGTAAAAGAAAAGGCAAAACAGCCTATTATTATGAAATTGAGTCCAAATGTGACAGATATTACAGAGATGGCGAAAGCAGCGGAATCAGGAGGAGCGGATGCAGTATCTTTAATTAATACAATTACAGGAATGAAAATTGACATTCACAAGAGAAAATTTGCTTTAGCCAATAAAACAGGAGGTTTATCAGGCCCTGCTGTTAAACCAATTGCTCTTCGTATGGTTTATCAAGTGTGCCAATGCATAAGTTTGCCGGTTATTGGAATGGGAGGAATTATGAACGGAGAAGATGCAGTGGAATTTTTTCTGGCAGGGGCTAGTGCAGTCGCTGTGGGAACAGCGAATTTTCATGATCCTTATGCTCTCATAAAAGTATTAAAAGGAATTGAAGATTATATGGAAAAGTATGAAGTAAAAGATATCCATGATATAATTGGAAAAGTCCAGTAAGAAATTGGAATAAAGCCCAAAGGATAAGAATAAAATGAAACAAAAAGAGTTGGAATCTGGAGGGATTTTTTTGGAACTGATTAAAAAAAATGTCCATATGGATAGAAAAAAGTGCAGTGCAGTGACTCAGCTAACAGTAGATGATGACTATAACATTCCTGATGGTAAATCAGATATTGATAGAGTCATATTAGACAAAGGGGAGATTAGGATTGACGAAGTGAAGGCATCGGAAGATCATGTAAATATTAAAGGGTGTCTGCATTTTTCCCTTTTATATCAAAGCGGGGCAACAGAAAAAAATATTCATAGTTTGGATGGAGAAGTAGAATTTGAAGAATTTGTACATATGGAAGGTGCAAAACCTGGAGATACTCCTATTGTTAAAAGTGATCTGGAAGATTTGACAATTAATGTTATTAATAACAGAAAACTAAGTATCCAAGCTATTACAACCTTACACGTTTCCATTGAAGAGTTATTTGATGAGGAGACGACAGTAGATATATTGTGCGCAGAGATGCTGGAATATCGAAAAAAACCTATGGATATTGTAGAAATTGCTGTACAGAAGAAGGATATTTATCGCATTAAAGAGGAAATTGTCCTTCCTTCCAACCTGCCCAATATTTTTGAGATATTATGGGAGAGCGTGAGACTCGAACAAATTGAACTAAAACCTTTGGATGGAAAAATATCTGTACAAGGTGAAGTGGCTGCATTTATTCTCTATGAAGCAGAGGGAGAGGAAGCAAAAGTACAGTGGCACGAAAGCCGTCTGCCTTTTAGTGGCACGGTAGACTGTCATGGCTGCGTAGAGGGGATGATATCCGATATTGCCATTAGCGCTATTCATAAAGAACTGGAAATGAAGCCAGATTATGATGGGGAGGAAAGAGTTGTTGCTATTGATATGGTGCTGGATTTAGACATAAAGCTTTATAAAGAAGAATTTGTAGAGATACTTACAGATGTATATGGAGTTACAAAAGAGGTAGAGACCCGTACCCAAATAGGAAGTTACAAAAATCTTCGAATAAAAAATAGTGCAAAATGCAGAGAAGATGAAAGAATTCGAATTAACAATACAGGGGCTAGAATATTGCAGATTTGCACAAGTGAGGGAACTGTTAAAATTGATGAGACCCAAATAATGGAAAACGGAATTAAAATTACAGGGGCAGTGGAAGTGCAGGTGCTTTATGTGACAGCAGATGATAAGATACCTTTCTTTTCCATGAAGGGAAGTATTCCTTTTGAACATACAATAGAAATCCCAGGTATTGAGAAAAATAGCATATATGAAATTGAAAGCTCTTTAGAGCAGCTGATTACAAATATGATAGATAGTGAAGAAATCGAAGTGAAAATTGTATTAAACTTACAAGCTCTTGTATTTGACAAAATGGAAGAGAATATCATATCTGAAATATCCTTAAAAGATCTAGATCCTGAAAAGCTAAAGGATCTCCCAGGAATTGTAGGATATATTGTAAAAGAGGGGGATACATTATGGCAGATAGGCAAGAAATATTATGTGTCCATTCAACAGTTAAAGGAATTGAATGAATTAAACACACCAGAAGTGAAAGCAGGAGATAAGCTTCTTATAGTAAAGACTTTAGGTCAGTTATAATAAATGGAAAAAGTGCAAAGACATCAAATGATGATGCTTTTGCACTTTTATTCATGACAATAGAATCCTCGCAAAGCGTGGATTCTATTGTTTATGTACAAGAGAAGAACCTCCTAGAGCAGATTACAATCTACTTTAAGAGGTTCCTTTCTGTTTACTTCAGATTATACAACAGAAGTGTTGTTAGCGCTGTTTGCATTGGCGCTTTCTTCTTTCCAAGCATCAAATTTTTTCATAACAGCGTCATAAGTTCTGGAAGAAATATCTGGAAGTTCTTTACCCCATGTTTTTGTAGCCATCTTATAGCCTTTTTCAAAAGCAGCTCTCATCTCTTCAATCTTATCAGGATCTCCTCCTGTCAATGCTTTAGCAAAATCTACGATTCTGCTGGAAGTCTGCTCCACTCCGTAATATCCATCTTCTGCAATATCTTTCTGAGCTTGAAGCTTGGTAGCTGCATCAACTTTTAATTTTCCTCCTGACAGCAGCTTCCAAATATCGTTAGCTTGACCGTAAGCATTGCCCTGCTCTTTTAATAATTTGTCAACTAGGCCTTGAAGCTGAGATGTTCTTGCTTCAGCATCTGCCTTCATCTTATTAACTAATGCAGTATTTGGTGTGTAAGTTTTTTTAACAGTATCTTGCGTATTTTTAGAAGACTCATAAACAGCTGCGGAATCCTGAGTAGTTGTTGATGTCTGTTTCTCAGCTTTAGGCTGGGAAGAAGATGCTGCTTTGTAATTACTGTAAATATCTGTGTTTGTTTGATTAGAAACTCCATAAACGCTCATGGCATACCCTCCTTGGCTTACATTCCTTTGTCAGCAACCATGCTGATGTACTCTTATATTTCGTTATTTATATCGACTAAATAACAGAATATGTTTATAGCTTGGTTGATTTTTTTTCTAGTTTTGTTATAATTTTCTTAACGTCAGATAAATTGCAAGGAGAGCTTTACTATTATGGAACAATTAAGGCTAAAGGCTATGGCCAAAGTGAATTTAGGCTTGGACGTAGTGAGGAAGAGGGAAGATGGGTATCATGAGGTAAAGATGATTATGCAGACTCTATATTTATATGATCAGCTCTTCCTTAAAAAATCTAGAAAACCAGGTATTCGCCTATATACAAATTTACCCTTTATCCCAGCCAACGAAAACAACCTTGTCTATAAAGCAGTAAAGATGATAATAGATGAGTTTCAAATTGAAGAAGGAATAGAGATAGAGCTTAAGAAGCATATTCCTGTTGCAGCTGGTATGGCTGGAGGCAGCTCTGATGCAGCATCAGCCCTTTATGGAATGAATAGAATGTTTAGATTAGGCCTTAGTAAAAAGCAGCTAATGGAGCGGGGAGTAAACATTGGTGCAGACGTCCCTTATTGCATTATGAGGGGCACAGCATTATCAGAAGGAATTGGGGAATTGCTCACTCCCCTATCTCCTTTTCCCTCTTGTTACATTCTTATCGCTAAGCCGGGAATAAATATTTCTACAAAATATGTTTATGAAAACTTGGACATGAATGCTATTATAATTCATCCAGATATTGAAGGGATGGCAAAAGCCATAGAGGAAGGAGATCTAAAAAAAATTGCCTGCAAGATGGAAAATGTATTGGAAACAGTAACTGCAAAAGAGTATAAGGTAATTGAAGAAATCAAAGAAGAAATGAAAAAGTGGGGAGCGCTCAATGCTATTATGAGTGGAAGTGGGCCTACAGTATTTGGGTTATTCAATGAAATACAAAAAGCAAAAAAAGCTTATTCTTATTTAAAAGCAGGGCACCTTGCCAGGCATGTTTATTTGACCACACCTTTTAATATTCTTAAGTAAAGAGTGGGAAGAAATTGTATAAGGCATGAAAAAGTTGGGAAAACTCTTCACATCAAGAAAAGGTGGAGGAGAGGAAATGAGAAAACTTAGAGTTTTATGTTTTATATTAGGCATTGTATCCTTAGGGCTTTTCCTTTCTATAAGGAATAGGGAGAATACATATAATGAAATTGCCAGTAAGGTACTTCGTCTTCATGTAATAGGGAATAGTGACAGCATACAGGATCAAAGGTTAAAAATGGAAGTAAAAAAGGACATAGAAGACTATCTTAAAAAGAACATGCCAGACGTAAAGGATGCGAAAGAGGCAGAAAGTTATTTGATAGAAGAAGGGGAGAAACTCAAAGAAATTGGGGAGAGGAGAATAAGGGGCAGGGGTTATGAATATGTTATTACTATGGAAACAAGAGAAATGTTTTTTCCTAAAAAAAATTATGAAAAATATGAGTTCCCAGCAGGGAATTACAGGGCTGTCCGATTTGTTATTGGAGAAGGAAAAGGAAAAAACTGGTGGGGAATTTTGTATCCGAATCTTTGTTTGACAGAAGGTTCTTATGAAGTTATAGAAGAAGAGCAAGACGAAAAACTGAAAGCTATTCTTTCAGAGGAAGAATACCGTACCATTTTGTCTGCTAAAACAGAAGACACTCAGGTGAGTTTTCGATGCTTGGAAATAATACAAGAGTGGTTAAGCAGATAAAAGATATAGGAGAGTCGCAGAAAGGCATGGATAGAGATATGTATTGTCATGAGAAGGAGGCACCTATTGGTGTTTTTGATTCCGGTGTAGGGGGGTTGACTGTTGTAAGGGAAATTATGAAACAGATACCCAATGAACAAATTGTTTATTTTGGGGATACGGCCAGAGTTCCTTATGGAAGTAAGTCCCGAGAGACCATTGTAAGATATTCTAAAGAAATTGTCCATTTTTTACAAACCCAAGGGGTGAAGGCTATTGTTATTGCATGTAATACAGCTAGCGCCTATGCCTTGGACGAAATAGAAAGGGAATGGGATATACCTATGATTGGGGTAGTAAAACCTGGAGCAAAGGCAGCAGTAAAGGCAACGAGAAACGGCAGGATAGGAGTTATTGGTACAGAGGGGACAATACATAGTAAGATCTATTCAAAATATATGGAAGAGCTTCAAAAGGGGATACAAGTACTTGGAAAGGCTTGCCCCCTGTTTGTGCCTTTGGTGGAAGAGGGACTTTTGGAAGATCCAGTAACCGATGAGATTGCAGTTCGTTATTTATCTGAGCTCATTGATCGAGACATAGACACTTTAATTTTAGGCTGTACCCACTATCCCCTTATCGCAACAGCAATTGGGAGGGTAATGGGGGAGGGAGTATTCTTAGTAAATCCTGCCTATGAGACAGCACAGGAGCTAAAACAATTACTCGACTGCCAGGGACTCCTAAGGGAAAAGCCTCCAGGACTAGGAAAAAACCGCCATCAGTTTTTTGTAAGTGATGCTGCAGAAAAATTTAAACGGATTGCAAATTCCATTTTGCCCTACGGTATTTTATCCGCAAATGCAATGAATATGGAACAATACTAAGAGAACTGCTTAAATTTGAGAAAGGCATGGGTAAATCGTTATGACAAAAGATGTATTAATTTCAGTGAAAGGAATTCAATTCGGAACTATGGCAGATGACGAGCCATTGGAGGTGATCTCCCCAGGGGAATATTTTAAAAAAAATGGCAAGCATTATATTATATATGAAGAAGTGACAGAAGGATACGAAGGAACAACATTAAACACTTATCAATTTCAGGATCGAAGTATGGAATTAACAAAGAAGGGGCTGGTCAATGTCCATATGGTTTTTGAGGAGGGAAGGAAAAATCTGACAAACTATGTGACGCCCTATGGAACCGTTTTTGTTGGACTGAAAGCACACAGCGTGGAAGTAAAGGAAAAAGAGGAAGAAATCAAATTAGAAATTCAGTACGATCTGGAAGTAAATTATGAGTACTTGGCCCATTGTAATATTTATATGAGCATTGTACCTAGGGAGAGGAAAAATTTCCTGCTTCAGAAAGAAACAAAGGAGAAGATGGATGAGAGTTAAAAAAGCAATTATTCCAGCAGCAGGGCTTGGAACCCGATTTCTACCAGCAACAAAAGCGCAGCCTAAAGAAATGCTGGCCATAGTGGACAAGCCTACGATTCAGTATATAATAGAGGAAGCTGTTGCATCGGGCATTCAGGATATTATTATTGTAACAGGGAGAAACAAACGCTCTATCGAAGACCATTTTGACCGTTCCATAGAATTGGAGTTGGAGTTGGAACGAAGTAAGAAACTGAAAATGCTTGATACAGTTCGTCAAATTTCAGATATGGCTAATATTCACTATATCCGTCAAAAGGAACCAAGAGGTTTAGGACATGCAATCTTAACAGCGAGACAGTTTATTGGCAGTGAGCCTTTTGCAGTTCTTTTAGGGGACGATGTGGTTGTATCCAAAAAACCTTGTTTAAGCCAAATGATAAAAATTTATGATGAATATAAAACTTCCGTTTTGGGAGTACAAAAGGTAGCCCATGAGACTGTAAACAAATATGGAATTGTTGACTGCAAAGAAATAGACGAAAGGGTTTATAAAGTAAAGGACCTGGTGGAAAAGCCTATGGTGGAAAAGGCTCCTTCGGATATTGCAATTTTAGGAAGATATATTATTACATCGAATATTTTTTCCTATTTAGAGACCCAGGACGAGGGAACCGGAGGAGAAATACAGCTAACAGATGCATTAAAAAGAATGGCTAAGGATGAGGCGATGTATGCTTATGATTTTAAGGGACACCGCTATGATGTAGGGACAAAGTCTGGTTTTCTCCAGGCGAATATAGAATTTGCTTTAAGAAATGAAGAAACAAGAGGAGAAATGCAAAAGTATTTAAATGCCCTTCACAGCAATATGAAAGAAATGTTAGATTATGAATAGAGAAAGAACCTCTAAAAAACTTAGAGGTTCTTCATTCATCATTAGGATGTAAAAGCTATTTCACTGGTTTTGCTCCTGCTTTCTCCTGAACTTTTTCAAGAGTTTGTCTAAACAAGCCTTTTTTCTTAGGGGTGGAAGTGGGCAGAGGCCCCCTTACGCCTTTTACGGATGTTATGTAAATGCCGCTAACAGTTGCTTTTACTTCTTTCTTAACAGGAACCATATCAAAAATTTTTTCATCACATACTAAAGTCATTATCTGAGGGCCGATTTTTGCTTTTACAATAGGAAGCTTAGAGCCTCTCATAAGCTTTGGGGTATTTTCCACTACTGCTCCAGGAAGACCTGCATCTTTTAATTTCATTTTTTTCTTATCAATGATAAGCATAGAAATCGTCTGTTTCGCAGCTTCAATCTGGGCCTGTTGCTCTTCTTGTCGTTTCATTGCTTTTTTGCCAAGGAAATAAAGGACAAGAAAACCAATAACAAGAACGGCTAAAATAATAATGAGAACAATGGTAGTTGTAGACAAAGACAATCCCTCCTGATTGGCTAATTCTTTTATTAACTAATAATGCGAATCATATTTTATCATTTTTTTTAGCAAAGTGCAAGGGATTAGAGAATGTTTACGCATATGTCTGTCTAAATTGTTTTCTTAGTCTGAAAGTCTCGCCTAAAGGAAGACAGGAATTAGGCAGGGGAAACATAAGAAGAAGGGGGAGGGTATGAATATGCTTTTCAATTATTTCTCCAAAATAGGAGGATGGATACTAGCAAATCTAAATGTCATTAATATGATACTTGCCATTGTTATTATATTTTTTCAAAGAAGGGAGCCTAGATCTGTTTGGACTTGGCTGTTAGTTCTTTATGCCCTTCCTATTGTTGGATTTATTCTATATCTTATGATTGGACAAGATATGCATAAAAGTAAAATGTTTAAGCTAAAGGAAATGGAAGATGAATTAGAAGCAGTTATTAAATCTCAGGAGGACAGCATAGCCCGCCGCAAATACAAGGGTGGCCTAGAGGAAGCAGGAGACTATGAGAGCTTGATAATCTATAATATGGAAAGTTCAAATTCCTTATTGACTAAAAATAATGACATAAAAATTATAACAGATGGAAAGGAGAAATTTAGTAAACTTCAGGAAGATATAAAATCTGCCAAAAAGTTTATTCATATACAATACTATATCATAAGAATGGATGAATTATTTGATCATCTAAAGGATATGCTGTTAGAAAAGGTAAAGGAAGGGGTGGAAGTGCGAATTTTATATGACAGTATGGGCTGTAAATCTGTTCCAAAAAAGTATTTTAAAAATTTGAAAAGTCAGGGAATCCAAATTGCGGAGTTTTTTCCTGCATTTTTAGGCAGACTTCAGCTGCGGGTTAATTATAGAAATCATAGAAAAATAGTAGTTGTTGACGGAGAGATCGCCTATATTGGCGGATTTAACGTAGGAAGGGAGTATTTAGGCTTAGATGAAAGATTTGGATATTGGAGAGATACTCATTTAAGAATCCAAGGTTCTGCTGTACCAGAGCTTCAAACAAGATTTATTCTTGACTGGGACTATGCTGCTAAAGAAAACCTTTTTGCACAGAAAATGTATTATCCAAAGCCATCCATTCCATTTTCAGGAGAAAGCCAGGCCCAAGTCATATCCAGCGGCCCAGACTCCACCTATCATAACATACGGAACAATTTTTTAAGGTTAATTCACAGTGCAAAAAAGTATATATATATTCAAACTCCTTATTTTATTCCAGATGAGTCAATCATGGACGCATTAAAAATGGCAGCTGTGGCAGGCATTGATATACGCATTATGATTCCATGCAAACCAGACCATCCCTTTGTCTACTGGGCAACGTATTCCTATATAGGAGAAATGATTCGGGCAGGAGGAAGATGCTATGCTTATAACAATGGTTTTCTCCATGCAAAAGGAATGATAGTGGATGGCAAAGTAATGTGCTTTGGAACTGCAAATATGGATATTCGCAGCTTTAAACTAAATTTTGAAGTGAATGTAATCATATATGATGGGGAAGCATCAAAGAAAATGGAACAAATATTTATTAGTGATTTAAAAAAATGCAGTGAAATTACATCCCATGTATATGCTAGAAGAAAGATTATTGTAAGAGTAAAGGAACAATTTTGCAGATTGCTTTCCCCCCTAATGTAGACAGATTTTCCCGGATATGTTATAACTGTAATAGTTATCATTTTGCAAAGATAGTATCCAATCCGCATATTGAAAAGAAGCCAAAAGGAGAAAGGCATGGGTATAAAAATGAAAAAAGGTATTTGTATAGCAGGAATATTTCTTGCCATGGGGCTTGGACTAATGGGATGCCAGGCAAAGAATACAAGTTCAGGGTTAAGTAAAGTGAATCCAGACGATTATATCCTTCTGGGAGAATACAAAGGAGTAGAAATACAAGTAGATACTGCCGGGGTAACGGATGAAAATGTGGAAGACATGATTCAAAGGGAACTTCGGGCAGAGTCAAAGGAAAGAATAGAAATTACAGATCGGCCTATTGAGAGAGGAGACATTGTGAATATTACCTTTACAGGCGCTATGAATGAAGAGCCTATAGAAGGAGGCAGCAGCGCAGCAGGAGGCTATGATCTGGAAGTGGGATATACAAGTTTTGCAGGCTTTCCTATATCCGCAGGAGAAGAATTAATAGGACACGAGGTGGGAGAAACCTTTGACTTAAATCTTACTTTTCCTGAATCTTATATTATGAAACCAGAATATGCAGGGAAAGACGTAGTATTTACCATAACAGTCAACTCTATTAAAAAGCCAGTTTTGCCTGAGTTTAACGACCAGTTTGTCCAATCTATATCAGATAAATATAAGACGGCAGAGGAATATAGACAGGGGATAAAGACAAATCTTCAGGCATCCAAAGAAGATTCTATAAGAAATGAAATTTTAGTAGGGTCCTGGAATGCAGTTGTGGAAAATTGTACTGTGAATTCTCTTCCAGAAGAGTTAGTAAAAACCAATTATGAAAAAATGTATGAAAGCGTTGCCCTTTATGCTGCAGGGAGCAATGTAGATACAAAGGAATATATTGAGACTTATCTTCAAAAAACAGAGGAGGAATTTCAGAAGGAGGCAGAAGAGTTTGCCAGACAAAATACAATAGAAAGTTTAATTGTTTCCTCCATTTCTGAGAAAGAAAATTTGAAGCTTACAGATGAGGAGATGAAGGAAGCAGTATCCTCCTATACAAAGCAGCTTGGTTATCAGTCAGAAGATGAGTTTAAGGAAAATACAAATATGGAATCTTTTCACGAATACATTCTTACAAACAAAGTAAAGAATTTTGTAGCGGATAATGCAAAGGTGATCCAATAGTAAAATGAAGAAAGGGACGTTGGCCATGGAATTTACAAGGGTAAAAGATTTATACCGCAATCAAGGGGAATATATTGGGAAAAAGGTAAGAGTAGGAGGATGGGTAAAGTCTATAAGAGACTCAAAGACATTTGGATTTATTGTCTTAAATGATGGTACTTTTTTTGAAACTCTTCAAATTGTCTATAGTGATAAATTAGATAATTTTGAAGAGATCTCCAAGCTCAATGTAGGGGCTGCCATTGTCGCTGAGGGAACATTTGTGGCAACGCCAGAGGCAAAACAGCCTTTTGAGATACAGGCAGAGGAAATTAGAGTAGAGGGGATGTCTACTGCTGATTACCCTCTTCAGAAGAAAAGGCATAGCTTTGAGTATTTAAGAACAATTTCCCACTTGCGTCCAAGAACAAATACTTTCCAAGGGGTGTTTCGCATCCGCTCTCTTTTGTCCTATGCCATCCACCAATTTTTTAGAGAAAGAGACTTTGTCTATGTTCACACCCCTATTATTACTGGGAGTGACTGTGAAGGGGCAGGGGAAATGTTCCAAGTGACGACAATGAATTTGGAAAATCTCCCAGTGGACAGCAGGGGAAAGGTAGACTATTCAAAGGATTTTTTCAGAAAGGAGACAAACCTTACTGTAAGCGGGCAGCTGAATGTAGAGACATATGCCTTTGCTTTTCGAAATGTATATACATTTGGACCAACCTTTCGGGCAGAAAACTCCAATACGGCAAGGCATGCAGCAGAATTTTGGATGATAGAGCCAGAGATGGCTTTTGCAGACTTAAAAGATGATATGGAATTGGCTGAGAACATGATCAAATATTTGATTCGTTATGTATTGGAAAATGCTCCGGAAGAAATGAACTTTTTCAATCAGTATGTAGATAAAGGTTTAATAGAGAGGCTAAATCATGTTATCAATTCATCTTTTGGCCATATCACGTATACAGAGGCAATAGAACTTTTGAAAGCCCACAATGAACAATTTGAATTTCCAGTATCCTGGGGATGTGATTTGCAGACAGAGCATGAACGATTTTTAACAGAAGAAATTTATAAAAAACCTATTTTTGTCACAGACTATCCAAAAGAAATAAAGGCATTTTACATGAAATTAAATGATGATGATAAAACAGTAGCGGCAATGGACTGTCTTGTTCCAGGAATTGGGGAAATCATCGGCGGAAGCCAGAGGGAAGATGATTACCATAAATTAATAAAGAGGATGAGAGAAGGGGGACTGAAAGAGGAAGACTATGGATTCTATCTTGATTTAAGAAAATATGGCTCAGTCCGTCATGCAGGCTTTGGCTTGGGATTTGAGAGATGTGTCATGTATTTGACAGGAATGTCCAATATAAGAGATGTCATTCCCTTTCCAAGAACAGTAAATAATTGTGATTTATAAGGGATAAATATAAGGGTGAATGTAAATGAACAAAGGAAGGGTAGTCTGCTTTATTATGGCAGGTGTCTTATGTGCTATGCCAACAATGTCTATTGGGGCTGAAACAGTGTCTGATGCACAGAGGAAAAGAGATGAGGCACAGAATCAGTTAAATTCTGTGCAAAATGAAATGAATAACATAGAGTCTGAAAAAAATCAGGTTGCAGGTGAGATTGAGGAACTAGATAACCAATTAGTTGATTTGCTGATGACAGTTGATATACTCCAAGGAGATTTGGAAAAGAAGAATGAGGAATTAGCTCAGGCTCAGGTTGCATATGATAAGGCGAAAGAAAAGGAAGAAACCCAATATGAGGCTATGAAGAAAAGAATCCGGTTCATGTATGAAAAAGGGGATGCTATGTACTTGGAAGTTTTTCTCATGGCAAAAAGTATGGCTGATTTGATAAATAAGGCGGAATACATTGATAAGCTTTATACATATGATAGAAATTTGTTAGAAAGCTACCAAAGGCAGAAGGAAGAAGTGGCTGAACTCCAAGAAAAGCTTAAATTGGAAAAATCTGAGCTGGAAGCAATGATGGCGGAATATGCCCAGGAGGAAAAAGGATTAGAAACTTTAATTACCCAAAAAAGGGCAGTGGTAGAAGATTTTGACGGGAAATTGGCAAAAGCAAGGGAGCAGGCTGCTGTTTATAAGGAACAAATTAAAGCACAGGATGCAGCTATTAAAAAAATTGTTGAAGAACAGAGAAGGGCAGCAGAAGAAGCGGAGAGAAAAAGAAAAGAAGAAGAGGCAGCTAAGAAAAAGGCTTTGGAGGAAGAGGCCAGAAGAAAGGCAGCGGAAGATTTTGCAAAACAGTCCTCCTCCTCTTCTTCAGGAACCAGCTCCCAAGTAGTCGAGGAGGAACCAGAGCCTGAGCAAAGGGAAGAAACTACGAGTTCTTCCAATCCAGAACCAGTGGAAGAGAATACTACAGAAGAAACCCCACCTAAAGAGGAAGAGCCAAAGAAGGAAGAACCTAAAAAAGAGGAGCCTGTAGACGGTTCGTTAGGCCAGCGTATTGCCAATTATGGGCAACAGTTTATTGGAGGGCCTTACGTACTAGGGGGGACAAGCTTGACAGAGGGAGCTGATTGTTCTGGCTTTACAATGGCAGTATTTCAGAATTTTGGAATTAGCATTCCAAGAACTTCTTCTTCTCAATATGCAGGGGGAAAGGCTGTTGATTACTCCAACGCCTTACCTGGAGACTTGATTTGTTATGCGGGGCATGTGGGAATTTATATTGGAAACGGGCAAATTGTACATGCCAGCACTCCAGCTTCAGGAATTAAAATTACTACGGCAACCTACAGGACAATATTAGGGGTTAGGAGATATTGGTAATATTTGAAGGAAAGGCATTGGTATTAAAATGATAGAGAGCTTTTTTGTATTGGAAATGATATGCCTTATGTTGGCTGCAGGCATTTGTATTGCCCATGCCATGAATCATACAAAACTTGTCCGTAACAAAGGAGATATTTATATACAAAAGCCTACTATTGGGCAGGGCATAAACTGGAAAAATATTTCTCATAAATATGATTGGGTTTTAGTCCTTGGCCTTCTCGTTCTTTTTGCCTTTTCCAGAATATACCGCCTGGGCCAGGTTCCCTTTGGGATGCATTGTGATGAAATGGGTATGGCGTATGATGCATGGTCTTTGGCCCTAGATCATGTGGACCGCTACCGGAAAAAAATGCCTTTTTATTTAATTAATTTTGGGGGCGGACAAAGTATTATGTATGCATATATGGCTGGAGCTCTCATGCTTTTCTTTGATTACAGCATTACCCTTGTAAGAATTCCAGCTGTAGTTATGGGATTTTGTACGTTAGTAGGAGGTTTTTTCATAACAAAGGAAATTACTGGGAGTAAAAAAACAGCCTTTATAACAGCCTTTTTTATAACAGTCTGTCCCTGGTACATCATGTCCCAAAGATGGGGGTTGGACTGCTTTTTAATGCTGGGATTTATTACAATCTCTATGTATTTTCTTATTTTGGCGTTAAAAAGGGAGAAAACAATTTTTTATTTTTTGTCTGGGGGATGTTTTGGACTAACCTTGTACACGTATGCCCTTGCCTATGTTATTGTGCCTCTTTTCCTTTGCTTATGTTTTTTCTATACGGGCTGGACAAAGAAACTCTTGTTAAAAAAGTGGATAATATTCGCAGTTCCTTTGTTTTTACTGGCAGCCCCTTTGCTAGTAATGATTATTATTAATACCTTTGAGCTGCCAGAAATTGCCGCTACGTACTTTACAATTCCGAGAATTCCTATGTATAGGGGAGATGATGTAAATATTCGCACATTTCTCCATAATTTTCATATTTTTATTACGATGGTGACTTATGATAAAAATCCTGTTTTAATATATAATGCCTTGCCACCTTTTGGTTCCCTTTTTTATTTTTCCATTCCATTTCTTGTTTATGGGCTAGCATTGTGTATTATGACAGTGTTTAAAAAGGAGAATAGAAAAAATTTTAGCTTATTGGCTTTCCCTTTATTTTTATTTATAAGTGTTCTTTTTACGAATTTATTTGTCAATGATACAAATTTGAATAAAATTAATCCAGCCTTTTTATCGATTGCCTTTTTTATGGCGGTTGCTGTTGAAAATATTTGTAAGATCTATAAAAAGTGGATCTTCTTTTTTCTCCTTCTTTATTTAGGGAGCTTTTGGGTGTTTTGTAATTTTTATTTTAAGGAATATGACAAGGTCTATGAGCAGGAGTTATTCGATGATATGGAATTTACAAAAGTCATGGAGTATTATAATGAAATGTATTATAGAGAAGAGGATAAGATATATTTAGATGATACGGGTGTCTTGTCAGCAGATTTACAGCTTTTACTTCTTTTGAGGGCTTCTACATTCCAATGGGAACGAAAGGAGGAACGTATTCGAAATTACTCCTTTGCCTATCCAGGAGAAGGAGAAAACATGGAAAAATGGGAGGAGGGAATTTATATTATAAAGGAAGATGAAAGCAGCCAACTGGTGAATGAGTTGGAAAACAAGGGCTTTCATCGCTTTGATGGATATTTATCCTATGGATTTTATAAAATGGATTGAGTTTTAGTTATGCAAAAATATATAAAACATAGTAAAAGGGACATGGAAAATAAATTTTCCGTCCCTTTTTTAGTTACCAGGAATAAGGATGCAATAGTATATTAGAAGCTCTATTGTCATAGAGTTCTTGTAAATAATCTGCAGGAATGTAAGGATGAAGAATGGAACCAGAGTCTAACATAGAAAGGAGCATTTTTGCTAAGGCAGATTCACTGGCATGAAAGCCGTCGATAAAATAACTGTCATCCAGTCCAATGGATCTAAGATCCAAAAAGTCATAATATTCAAATCCATACTGAGAAAAAAGAGGAGAACAGCTTTCAGGGATTTCTTTTACATAGCCATATTTTGTTCCCATTGTTTCCATTTTATCTAGAACAGTTGGAGCTAGTGGAGGAGTAAAGCCAACAACAAAAATACCTTTTTTAGTGCAGTATTGTAAAAACGTTTCCAGACATTCCAATGCTTTCGTGTCTACATGTTCTCCATATTCAAAACGAAGGGTGCCTTTCTCCATTCTCCAAAAGGTATTTTTAAATTCATAATCCTCTTGTTTTTCTGGAAATTCATAAATAAAACCATGATAGTAGGATCCATCTTTTAGAAAGCCATTATTTTTTAAGGAGGCATTTATACCAATATAGGAAGGATTGTTAGCCATAACTGTGGAAAAATTCCATTTTTTTTGAAAGAAATCTGGGATCATACCTTTTAAAACAGGAGATATAGGAAGGGGAGGAGTGCTTAAATCCAGTGTGGAAACAGATAGATCTCCATTCCAAGCATCGTTGAAAAAGTCCCAGTCCAGGCCGATTATAAGAATGTCAGGAAGTTTACCATGTTCTTCAACAGCCTCCATATAATCTAAAAACTCGTTGATATTTTTTACTCCTCGCCCTCCATTATAAAATTGCCCTTCGTTAAAGAAACTGCCCTTTAACTGGAGGACACAGGAAGTGCCCAAAGCTAGTACTTTTGGTTCTCGGATAACTATATTTTTAAATTTATAATAAGGTGCAGGATCAGTGTAGGCAAGACCAAATTTTGTATCTTCAGGGCTTTCCAAATGGAGCTGTATAAGCTTGTCTGGACTGTACATCTCCTTGGAGTAAAATCCAACAATAAGAAAAGGCAATATACATAAAAGGGGAATACTGACAGCCATCATACATTTTAAAATAAATTTTTTCATAGGAATCCTCCATTCCAAAGAGATTTTAAAATTGGAAATAAATAAATGCCTGATCCGTATTACTTATAGAGAAATAAAAGACAACGAGGAGGAGAAGCCAGTAAAGAATCCATTTTCCTATAGGAGGCAGCATCCTTACTCGGGCAATGACATCCATCTTTAGGGAAAGGTAATCAAAAAGAAATAACAAGGAAATAGGAAGGAGGAGGGTAATAAAACCTCCCATTCCCAATTGGAGTGATTGATAGCCTTCCTTAATATAGGTCACAGGTGATAAAATTCCAGTAAACAGATGGGTCAGTACATAGAAAGCATCTTCCAAAGTGTTGGAGCGAAAAGCCACATAAGCAGCAGCAATAAGAGAAAAAGTTACACCTGCACTAATCCACCAGTAAATACCTTTTCTGCATCCTCTATCCCTACCTTTTTCTTGTGGATAAAGAGGAAGTTTCGTATATGTTCTCAGAAGATCTCCTATAATAATATACGTCCCATGAAGAAAGCCCCAGAAAACAAAGGTCCAGTTAGCTCCATGCCAAAGGCCGCTGAGCATAAAAGTAAAAAAGGTATTAAAGTAATGACGGCTTTTTCTTACCCTGTTTCCCCCAAGGGGAATGTATACATAATCTCGAAACCAGGAGGAGAGAGAAATATGCCAATGTGCCCAGTATTCCTTGATGGACGTGACAAAAAAGGGACTTTTGAAATTGGTCATTAAGTCAATGCCAAGAAGTTTCGAGGAGCCAATAGCAATATCTGAGTATCCAGAAAAGTCACAGTATATTTGAAGAGTGAAAAAAACAGCAGCCACAATTAGGGCCAGTCCATGATAGGAAGATACATCTCTATAAACAAGATCTGTATAAAAAGCCAAGGAGTCAGCAATGGCGATTTTTTTGAAAAAGCCCCAAAGCATAAGCAATATTCCATTAACTGCTTTATCGTATTGAAACACTTGTATCTTTTGTACCTGGGGGAGAAGATTTTTACTGCGCTCAATGGGGCCAGCCACCAGTTGGGGAAAGTAGGAGACAAATAAGGCATATTTTCCAAAATGGCGTTCAGCAGGAAGGGCTCCTCTGTACACATCAATCATGTAACCTAATGTTTGAAAGGTATAAAAGGAAATACCAACAGGAAGCATAATATGCAAAGTTACAGGATGAAGGGACATGGAAAAGAGTTTCATGACGGACTCAATGGATTGAAGAAAAAATCCAAAATATTTAAAATAAAAGAGTACAAGGAGACAGGCAGCAATACCAATTCCTAAAATTCCTTTTTTAACAGCAGGGTTGTCAGCCCTTTCTAGAGCAATAGAGGAAAAATAAGAAACAAAGGTAGTGAATAAAATGAGAAGCATATATTTAGGACTCCAGCTCATGTAAAAATAATAGCTGGCTGCTAGTAAAAAAAGCCAACGATATTTATGAGGTAAAAACCAATATAAGAGAAACACAATTGGAAAAAAAACAGCAAAGGAAAGAGAATTAAAAAGCATAAGAAAACTCCTGTATTTTTCTTGAAAATTGAAAGAATTGTTACTGTATCACTATAACGTTTCCCCTACATATTGTCAAGAAGCTAACAAAGGTCAATTACTTACCCTTTGTTAGCGACGGAGGGTATAGAGTTCATGAAAATCATTAAATGTTATTAATTCATAACGATATCGCACTTCATCTTTTATAGAGTCTGGAATATCCAAATCTTCTAAGGGAGAGGTGACAAGCCACTTTGCTGGCTTATTTAAAAAATAATAATATAAGTCCCACTCAATAGAAGGATCTAAGGCAATAAAAAAGGGCAGATTAATTTGATATTTGTAGGCAGGGAGAACCTGATTGATTTCAAACCAGGTACAGCTGGATTCTAGACAATAAATGCTCTGTCTCTCTTGCTCAGGGATAAGGCTGCAAAGTTCTAAAGACTGCTCATAATAATTTTGATAATATGGATTTGTTTTAGCGTCAATACAATCCCCAATACGGTTTAAAGCTTCCCCAACATAAAAGCCTGAAAAAACGAAAAAGGCTAAAAGCGGTATTAAAAAAGAAAGCTTAAGAGTAATGACAAAAGGATCATTCAATTGCAAAAATAAAGAAAGACCAAGGACAAAAACAGGGAGGGTGGAAGTAAAGTAATAAATAAAGGGAGTTCCTAAATGAAGAAAAATATATCCAATAACAGACATAGTAAATAAAAGAATTCGAAAGGGAGCCTTCAGACTTTTTTGAAAAAGGGCAAAAAAGAATACAACATAAAAGGCAGAAAGCTTCAGTTCCCATAATAAATTAAAGGATTCCCCATAATCGGTACCTCTTAGAAATCCGAAAATAAATTCTTGATAGATTAAATCCTCTATGGCCCCATGATAGCTAAAGTATATAACAACAGGGAAGAGGGAAATAAAAAAACCAAAGAGAAAGGAACCTATGGAGGAGAGGATTTGAAAATAAGCTTTTTCTCTGATTAAAAGAAATAGAATACAAAGAATCATGGCAAAAATAGGAGCAGTTAATGTTATTTTCATAAATACCATAATCCCTGTGGATAATCCAAAAGTGCATGCATATTTGGAAAGCTTGTCTATATCTTTATGGAGTATCCACAAACAAGTATAATAAAGACATATCATGGAAAAGGGGAGGGAATACTCTTCTGCTGTATTGCCTCCCCATAAGGTTGCAGTATAAACGAGAAGAAAAAACCCCATGACAATACAAGCTTTTTTATAATTAAGAAAAAGCCTTGCTATCTTCCATACATGAAGAATGGCTGCAAAACAAAAAGGAATTTGAAAAAGAAAAATACCTAACTTTCCCCTAGAAATAAATTGCCCAAAAGACTGAATAAAAAACAAGTAAGGGCCTTTTAAGTCAAAAAAATTTTTATAGGGGACATATCCATGGAGGATTCCCCGACCTACCATAGAATAAAAAGAAGAATCATCTCCAAGACAATAAGAATAAAAAGGACTTGTCCATGTGGAGGCAAAGAAAAGAAATAGTACAGAAAGGAGGAAGAGGATACTGACTTCTTTAATAAAATAGGTGTGGGCTATATTTTTTAGAGTAATTTTATTCATAATCTGTTCTCTCCATTTTCATTCCACTATTTGGGACTTTCTTTGATTATATAATAGGTTTTTTTGTGACGCAAGGGGAAGGGAGAGGTTTTTATAAAGAAGGGCTTCTCTATGAAAAGGAATTAATGAGAACTATTTTTTTTTCGATATATGAAAAGATAGACATACATAAATATACAGTTGAAGGGAGATAGGGAGTGTGGGTATATTTACAAAAAGGAGTGACTTAGAAAAAGAGTGGGAAGCCTTGAGAAAGCAGGAAACTGCTTATATTCGCTGGAAAGAGAAAAGACAGGAAACTTTTGTCAATAAGAAATTACAGGATAAGGTTCCAAAAAAACTTCAAGAAAAATTAGATGCTGCCTTTTCAAAAGCATTTTTCCTTGTATTTGAAAAAGGGACAGCAGTAATAGAAAAAACGTATAAAAAAGAGGAAATACAAAAGGAATATAAAGTTAGGGAGTATGCAGCCAAACTGAGTCCAAGGCGAAAATATTTGAAAGAATTTAAAAAGAAATCAAAGGACTCTTTTAAGAAAAACCTTTTTCTTTCAGGAGTAGAAGGCATTGGGCTTGGGGTTTTAGGTATTGGGCTGCCAGATATACCAATTTTTGTAGGAATGATATTAAAAAGCATTTATGAAATCTCCCTTATATACGGCTATTCTTACGAAGAGGAGAAAGAGCGCCTTTATATTTTACAGTTAATACAGAATGCTATGTCATATGGAAAGGAATTTGAAAAAGGGGAGACAAAGATTGATGACATTTTGAATAGAAGGGAAGGATATGATATGAAGGAAGAGATTCTACGCACTTCTCAGCTACTGTCTAAAGAATTGATTTACATAAAATTTCTCCAGGGATTGCCCGCAGTGGGAGTAGCTGGGGGAGCTTATAATACCATTTATTTACATAAAATATTAACATATGCTGACATAAAATATAGAAAACGGTTTTTGACAGATTGGAAACAAAAATGGGAATAGAATTGACAGATGGATTATGATATAATAAAAAAAATAAAATATAAAAGGGGGATAATCCATTGAATAACGAAGATATTTTTTTGGAAAAAGAAAAGATAAACCAATTAGCGCTCATTGCATATTTAATTTTAAACAGTATTTTGTTTTTATCATATTTAGTGGAAGGATTTAAAGGCAGCAAGTCACCAGGATATATCGTTGCAATTTTTGTGATGTTATTTGTTCCCAGTGTTATTAGCATTCTGCTTTACTTTTGGAACAAAGGAGGAAGGGCCCAAAGATATGTTATGGGTGTGGGATATAGCGTTGTGTATCTGCTCACTTTGTTTACAGCAAGCACAAATCTTACATTTACCTTTATTATTCCTTTTATCATTATTATTTCTTTGTATACAGACGTCAAATATTCTACAGGAATTGCTATTATAGCAATGTTGGGGAACATAGGATACATTACCTATACGGCTATAGAACAGGGACTATCTCCCAAGGGAATTGTGGAGGCTGAAATACAAATTATTGTGATTGTTTTAGTAGCTGCATATTCTATCTTTACTTCTGTAGTAACACATAAAATTAATGATAAGAAACTACAGGAGACAAATGAAAAAAAGGATACGGCTACAAGACTTTTGAAAACGACTTTAGAAGTGTCGGAGAATGTAGCTTCTGACATTACCGAAGTAAATGGTCAAATGGAAAAACTGAGAAATTCCATGGAAGATACAAGAAACTCTATGTCAGGAGTCAGCGACGGGGCTACAGACACAGCAGAACAAGTCCAAACCCAGCTTTTAAATACAGAGCAGATTCAAAATCAGATTACATTGGCAAAGGAAGTAACAGAATCCATTGTAGGAGATTTAAAGGCAGTGGGAGAGGCTATATCTCAAGGAAAAGGGAGTATGGATTCTTTAATTGGACAGGTAAAAGAATCGGAAGAGGCTGGAAAAGTTGTATCTGGAGACTTGGAGGAGCTAAATACATATACAGGAGAGATGCAGTCTATTGTGGATCTCATTAATCATATTACAACCCAGACAAATCTTCTTGCCCTAAATGCCAGTATTGAGGCGGCAAGAGCTGGAGAAGCAGGAAAAGGATTTGCGGTGGTAGCTTCTGAAATATCAAATTTGGCAGGCCAGACCCAAAGCGCTACGGTAGATATAACAAATTTAATAAACAGTATTTCGGACTCTTTAAAAAATGTAATAAAAGCTATTCAACGTTTGATGGAAAGTAACGAGACTCAAAGCTCCCTTGCAAATACAGCGGCAGATGAGTTTACGTCTATAGCAGAAAAGTCCATTGTCATTCATGAAAACTCCATGAAGCTGGGAACAGCAGTTACAGATTTAGACGTAGCTAACACAAGTATTGTGGAGAGTATACAAAATATTTCAGCTATTACGGAAGAGCTTTCTGCCCATGCCACAGATACTTTTAACGATAGTGAAGAAAATGCCAGAATTCTTTCCCATATTGCTGGATTAGTGGAACATTTGTCAGAACAAATCAAGAAATTTTCCTAAATGCAAAATTTTATTATAGAAGGAAGGGGGATTGGAACGTGAAATACGAGATCAAGGGAGAAACTTTGCCTGTAGTTATTTGTCATTTGGAGCAAGGAGAAAAGATGATAACAGAGGGAGGCGGCATGGCATGGATGTCTCCCAATATGAAGATGGAGACAACGTCAAACGGAGGTATAGGCAAGGCGCTGGGAAGAATGTTTTCATCTGAAAAGATGTTTCAAAATGTATATACAGCGATGGATGGAGAGGGAATGATTGCCTTTGCATCCAGCTTTCCCGGCTCCATAAGAGCTTTTGAAATTGCACCTAACCAGGAGATGATTTTTCAAAAAAGTGCTTTTTTGGCAAGTGAAATAGGGGTGAGCATGTCGATACACTTTAATAAAAAGGTAGGTGTAGGCTTTTTTGGAGGAGAAGGCTTCATTATGCAGAAAATCAGCGGATCAGGGATAGCCTTTGCAGAATTTGATGGACATGTAGTGGAATATGAGCTGCACTCAGGTGAGAGGCTTGTCATTGATACAGGACATTTGGCAGCAATGTCAGCAAGCTGTCATATGGATATCCAAACAGTTCCAGGGCTAAAGAATAAATTTCTGGGAGGAGAAGGATTTTTTAATACAGTAGTCACAGGGCCTGGAAAAGTGTGGCTTCAGACAATGCCTATTCCTAATGTAGCAGGCGCTCTCAGGCCTTATATACCAACAGGAAATTCTTAATAACAATTGGATAAATAAAAAGACCAGCCTCTACATATTTATGAAAAGAGACTGGCCTTTTCTATTCCACTGAAAATTTACATTAATTAGGCTTTTCTATTTCACGAATTAAATTTACCATTTCAATTGCTCCAAGAGCGCTGTCATATCCTTTATTGCCAGCTTTTGTTCCTGCCCGTTCAATAGCCTGCTCTATATTTTCCGTAGTAAGCACTCCAAACATAACTGGAATACCGCTAGAAAGGGATACGGAAGCAATTCCTTTGGAAACCTCGTTACAGACATAATCGTAATGGCTTGTACTGCCGCGAATAACAGAGCCTAGGCAAATAATAGCATCATACTTAGCGCTTTTTGCCATTTTTGATGCAATAAGAGGAATTTCAAAAGCTCCAGGAACCCATGCCACCTGAACTTGATCTTCTGAAATACCATGACGTATCAGACAGTCCATAGCGCCGCTTAAGAGTTTTGATGTTATAAATTCATTGAAGCGGGCAGCTACAATTCCAATTTTCATTTCATGGGATACTAATTGTCCTTCAAATGTTTTCATGATATGTTTTCCTTTCTGTTCATTTATTCATAATTTAAAATATGTCCCATTCTTTTCTGCTTTGTTTTAAGATAAAATAAGTCATAGGCTGTTGCGCTCATTTGGATAGGAACCCGTTCTACAATGTTAAGGCCAAATTCTCCAAGCTGATAAACCTTATCAGGATTATTGGTAAGAAGGCGCATAGTTGATACCCCAAGATCTCTTAATATTTGTGCACCAATATAGTATTCTCTCTGATCTCCAGAAAAACCTAAGGCAAGGTTTGCCTCTAATGTATCCATTCCCTGTTCTTGCAGCTCATAGGCAAGGAGCTTGTTAATGAGACCAATGCCTCTACCCTCTTGGCGCATGTAGAGAAGAATACCCCGTCCTTCTTGTTCAATTTGGGACATGGCAGAAGAAAATTGTTGACCACAGTCGCAACGCAGTGAGCCAAAAGTATCCCCAGTCAGACATTCTGAGTGAACTCGGCATAATATGTCTTTTCCATCTCCTATATCACCTTTTACAAGAGCCACATGATGCTCCCCATTTAGTTTATTAATATAGCCATATGCAGTAAATTCCCCATATTTTGTAGGCATTCTTGTAGTTGTTACACGCTCTACCAGTTTCTCATGCTGCTTTCGGTAATTTTGAAGGTCAGAAATGGTTATAAACTTTAAATTCCATTTTTGAGACAGCTCAATGAGAGATGGCGTACGCATCATTGTTCCATCATCCTCCATAATTTCGCAACAAAGTCCACACTCTTTTAGACCAGCTAAGCGCATGAGATCTACAGTGGCTTCCGTATGGCCATTTCGCTCCAAAACACCATTTTTTTTGGCAAGAAGGGGAAACATATGTCCAGGATGGCGGAAGTCGCCAGGTTTTGCCTTGTCGTCAACACATTTCATGGCAGTGATAGAACGTTCAGCGGCAGAAATGCCAGTAGTTGTGCTAATATGGTCAATAGAAACGGTAAAAGCGGTTTCATGATTATCTGTATTTTTTGTAACCATTTGAGGAAGACAAAGTTTCTGGGTATACTCTTGGGACATGGGCATACAGATTAATCCCTTTCCGTAGGTGGCCATAAAATTAATATTTTCTGTTGTAGCATATTGAGCTGCACAAATAAAATCTCCCTCATTTTCTCTATCACAGTCATCGGTTACAAGAATAATTTTGCCGTTTCTTAAATCTTCTAAGGCTTCTTCCACTGTGTTAAATTGAAACATGATTTTGCTCCTTTCCTGTACCTTTTTTGTCCTTTCATGAAGATGATGAAAGACTGTTAAAATCCATATTTTGATAAAAATTCTTGTGTAATATTGCTTTTCTTTTCTGTAGAAGTTAGCGGGTTTTGAAGTCTTTCCACATATTTCCCAATAATATCATTTTCGAGATTGACTATATCTCCTACCTGACGTTCTTTAAGAATTGTCATACTGGAAGTATGAGGTATTATGGAAACGGTAAAGCAGGAACTGAATAAACTTGCTACTGTGAGACTGATACCATCAATAGCAATAGAGCCTTTTTCTACAATATACTTCATTATGGCGTCTTCAGCAGAAATTTTATACTGGACAGCAATATCATCTTGTTGAATGTGAATAATTTTTCCTATTCCATCCACATGTCCTGTTACGATATGTCCTCCAAAGCGCCCGTTGGCAGCCATAGCTCGCTCTAAATTTACACAGCTACCCTGATGTAAGAAGGAGAGGGAGGAACGATTTAAAGTTTCATGCATAACGTCCGCTGTAAAGGAATGGGAGGATAGGGATACAGCAGTCAAGCACACACCATTTACGGCAACACTATCGCCTATTTTTAGATCTCCCAGTACAGTTTTTGCATAAATTTCTATCCTAGCAGAATGCTTGCCTTTTAGAATACTGCCAACGGTTCCAATTTCTTCAATAATTCCCGTAAACATGATGGCATACCTCGCTTTCTATGAGAAAATCTTTACCCAACTGAGTAACAATGCTTTCTTTAAGTTTTATCCCATGGGAAGGTGAGGGAACCCCTTTTCCACCAATTGGAGTTTTCGCAGTGGAACCTCCAAAAAGCTTTGGTGCAATGTATGCGTGGATTTTTTGAACAATGCCAGATTTTAGAGCCGACCAGTTTAGGGTTTCTCCTCCTTCTAGCAAGATGCTGTCAATTTCTGCTTCTCCAAGTTTTTTCATGAGTTCTTTTAAATTCACATGTTCGTCATATTTTGATAGGATAAGAAAGTGACAGCCAGCATCTTTGTATTTTTTTTGCTTTTCCTCATCCGTCTGACAGGTGGCGATAATGGTAGGAATATGTACGGCTGTTGTTACTATTTGGGAAGATAGAGGAGTCCTAAGATGTGTGTCGCAAATAATGCGTACAGGATTATTTCCTCCTTCCATACGGCATGTTAGAAGAGGGTTATCTGTAAGTACAGTACCTACCCCAACCATAATAGCCTTGCAGCGGTGTCTTTGCTCATGGACATGAGCCCTTGCCTCCTCCCCAGTAATCCATTGGGAAAGTCCAGTATAGGCGGCGATTTTACCATCCATGGTCATTGCATATTTTAATATTACAAAGGGTTCTTTTTTTTGTATATAATGAAAAAAAACTTCATTAAGTTTATTACATTCCCTGGTCAACACATTTTCAGAAACAGAAACTCCGCTGGAACGGAGGATGTCTATGCCTTTACCTGCAACAAGGGGATTAGGATCTCTAGAGCCAATAACAATGCGGCTTATACCTGCTTCTAATATGGCATGTACACAGGGAGGCTGCTTTCCATAATGACAGCAAGGCTCCAAAGTAACATACATAGTCGCACCTGCAGGGGATTCTCTGCAGGATGCCAATGCGTTTCGCTCTGCATGGAATTCTCCATAACGTTGATGATATCCTTGCCCAAGTATTCGTCCATCTTTTACAATAACAGCTCCAACAAGGGGATTGGGGGAAACAAATCCTTGGCCTTTTTTTGCAAGTTTTAGAGCAAGTTCCATGTATTTTTGGTCATTCATTGCAATCGTCTCCTGTTTCAATATATAGGACAAGTTATCCTTATAAAAATAAATAAATGCCTTGAACAAAGTCATTTCAAGGCATAAAATACAAAGGAGATTTAAATTGCACATAAAAAACAAAAACTTCAAAACAATCCACTATTTAAAGTAGTTATCCTTTAAAAAATAATCGTTCTTGTATTCTATCATCTTCTTTCATCCAGACTATACTGTCGGCTTCGGAATCTCACCGAATCATACCTTGCGGCTCGTGGGCTTTACCACCGGTAGGGAATTACACCCTGCCCTGAAGACTTTATCTAGAAGATATTATAATTGATCGAGGGGATAAGATCAAGTGGTAAAATTTTTTGTTTTTTAGAGGTGTTCTTGTCGTTTTATGAAAGGATGACATTTGACAATGACAGCATAAAAAGGTATCTTGTAGGATAGTCAGGGAAAAGGGATTTAGGAGGGAAGACAAAAGAATGAATCAAGATTATGAGATAGCAAGGGAGAAAATTATTCTACTGGAAAAGGGAAAAAAGGGGATTTTACGTATTTTATTTGGAAGGACAACCATTGTAGTTTTTCTTTTGCTCATCCAGATTTTTCTTTTATTTATATGTTTTGGGTACTTAAACAGGTATAGTGTATATATTTTTGGGGCTTATACAGTCCTTGGATATATTGTAGTCATATATATATTAAATAGAAGAGGAGAGCCGGCATTTCAGCTTACCTGGATAGTTATTGTTATGATTTTACCTGTATTTGGGGTGCTTCTATATGTATTTGTAAAAACCCAAATTGGAACCAGACTTTTGAATCGAAGAATTAAGGAGTTGGAAAAGAGGACAAGAGATTATTCCAGACAGGATGAGAGGGTGTATCAGCAGATTAAGGAGAAAAACAGAGGAGTTGCCAATCTAACGTCTTATATATTAAAAAGAGCAGGATTTCCAGTTTATGAAAACACCATTGTCAAGTATTTTTCCATAGGAGAAAAGATGCTTGAGGCAATGCTTAAGGAATTAGAAAAGGCAAATAATTTTATTTTTTTAGAATATTTTATAGTAGAGGAAGGTTACATGTGGGGCAGAATATTAGAAGTACTTTTAAGAAAGGTGAAAGAGGGAGTAGAAGTACGCTTTATGTATGATGGACTATGTTCTCTTGCCATTCTTCCATATAACTATCCTAAAAAAATAGAAAAACTGGGAATTCGATGTAAAATGTTTTCTCCTATAAAACCAGCGTTGTCTACACACCAAAATAATCGAGATCACAGGAAGATACTTGTCATAGATGGACATACAGCATTTACAGGGGGAATGAACTTGGCCGATGAATATATTAATAAGAAGATTCGGTTTGGACACTGGAAAGATACGGGAATTATGCTGAAAGGAGATGGGGTGAGAAGCTTTACATTAATGTTCCTCCAAATGTGGAATATTAATGAAAAGGAAGAAGACTATAGTAAGTATTTAGATGTGGAACTACCTATTTATAAAGAAGCTTCTGGCTACGTCATGCCTTATGGGGATAGTCCCCTGGATGAGGAAATTGTAGGGGAGCTTGTCTATATGGATATTATAAATAGGGCTGAGGAGTATGTACACATTATGACCCCTTATTTAATTTTAGATTATGAACTTATAACGGCATTGACTTTTGCAGCAAAAAAAGGAGTGGAAGTTATCATTATTATGCCGTTTATTCCAGATAAAAGAGCAGCATTTATCCTTGCAAAAACATATTACAAAGAATTAATTGAGGCAGGGGTTAGAATTTTTCAATATATACCTGGATTTGTTCATGCAAAAGTTTTTACAAGTGATGGGGATAAGGCGGTTGTTGGAACAATTAATTTAGATTTTCGCAGCCTTCATCTTCATTTTGAATGTGCAACATATTTATATAAAGTAGAAGAAATTAAAAAAATTGAGGAAGATATGGAGGAAACATTAAAAAAATGTAAAGAAGTGACTTTGGCAGATTGCAAAAATGAAAAGTTGCCAATAAAAATAGTTGGGAGTATTTTAAGGCTTTTTGCGCCATTGATGTAGATATGGTACTTGACAGCAATGTATTGTTTTTGTAGGATATGAAATTAGAGGTTTGAGATAAAAAAGGTTCCACCTTGATTCATGAAAAGAGTTGGGATATAATAATCAAACGAGGAGGTCATAGGTTGATATGAAGACACAAGCACTGATTGCCCATATTCTGAATTATATGAATGGTGAGATTCACGGACGTATTCCATTGCAAAAACTCATTTATTTTTGCAAAGCATATGGCACTGCCATAGACGCCAACTACAGGCTGTACATTTATGGTCCTTATAGCCAGCAGGTAGCGGACTCTTTGCAGGAAGGCGTCATGGAAGAGATTTTCCAGGAATCAAGAGGACTAATTTCTAAAGGAATGGAGTTTAAGGAATATGCATATACACTAAATGGTGAAAATTCTCTTAGCAATGAGCAGGAGAGAATTGTACAAGATGTTCTCAACACCTTTGGAAATATGTCTGCTGAGCAATTGGAAATTTTGGCAACAACGTATTTTATATACCGTCAGCAAAATTCTTTGTTTGGAATGGTAGACAAAGAGATGGTACTGGACAAGGTACGGCGGGCCAAATCCTCTCGTTTTACAGAAGAACAAATTGTTAATTCATATAGAAAAATGGAGGAGATTTGTTTTCCTCTTACTGAAAAATACATTTCGTAATGATGAAAGGAAAATGGATCAAAGATGTTTATTTAAGATAATAAGGGACAAGATTGTCTTAGATTTTTTCTTTTTATCTATTTTCTTTAGCAAAGCATTTGCTTTTATTTTTAAAATCAGGAAGGGATTCTATTTCGGAATTTCTTCCTGATTTTTCCGTAGTTTTTCTATATTTATAAAAAATTTTTTCTACGGGCATTTCAATAGCTTTAAATAATGGATGACATGGCCTTAGTTGAGAGGCTTGCTGTTTTTTCTATCCGGTAGTATAATCTACGTAATTAAAATAACTTGACAGATGTCTTACGCTAATGATAGTGACATCTGGGGTGGGAGGTAAATAAAATGAAAAGCTTAATTACTTTTCTCATAGCAATGATAGTAGCTACACCAGATTATAAGCCAAATATGAAAGAGGGGCTTATTATTATAGGAGACAGCAGAACAAGAGATATGGAAGAAGTTACAAAAGGAATTTCCCATGAACATGTATTTTTTATAGCGGAAGATGGACAAGGATATCAGTGGTTTGTGAATAAGGCTCAGGGAAAGGCGAATGATATAATAAGGAGCCATGGAGAAATAGAAAACTGGATCATTCTTATCAATCTAGGAATCAATGATATTATGAATTTATCTTCTTATAAAAAGGAATATATTCGCCTTCATAAAGAAGAATGGAGAGGTCATCATATATATGTGACGGCGGTCAACCCTGTTGTGCCAGAATTATGCACGAGTGTCAGCAACTTCAATATATACCAGTTTAATGAAAAGATGGAAGAAATAGAAGAGGCAGGAATTCCTTTTATTAACATTACCTTTTTTGTGGAAGAGCATATGAATACTAAAGATGGGCTCCATTTTGATGGGGAGACAAGTATAAAAATATATGAAAAATACTTAAAAAATATAGAGGAGCTGGAACGGAAGATGCATGTTGAGATTGAATAGTAAATCAGGTATAATATTACGTAAGAAAAAGAAATGGAGTTGGCTAAAAGCTTTCTTTTATATTTTTGTCTTTCTATTCCTTGTCATAGAAAGTTTTATTGTAAAGGGTTTTTTTGAAAAGGGATCCAAAGATTTAGACTATATTATTATCTTGGGTGCCAAGGTCAATAAAACGACTCCTAGTTTAAGTTTACAGTACCGTATTGAGGAAGCAGGAAATTATTTAATGGAAAATGAAGGTACAGTGGCAATCTTATCTGGGGGACAGGGGGATGACGAGGAAATTTCCGAGGCCCAGTGTATGTATGAGCAGTTAACAGACATGGGAATTATGGCAGAACGTCTTATAATGGAAAATAAGTCTACAAGTACAAGTGAAAATATAAAGTATAGCTCTAAGTGGATTGAAAACAAAAATTGTTCTATTGGAATAGTTACAAATAATTTTCATATTTTCCGGGCAGTGGGCATTGCAAAAAAACTGGGATATAAGAAGGCGGAAGGAATTGCAGCCAAAAGCGTTTGGTGGATGCAGCCCAAAAATATGATAAGGGAGTGTTTAGCCATAATAAAAGATGTAGTAGTTGGAAATTTATAAAAATTAAAAAATGAGTGAGTTTGGGCTTACCTTGCTTTAAAAAGCCCAAGATCGGAAAGGCAGAGGTATATTTATGAAAGCATATAGAAAGGAATTGCACTTCCATTTTCCCACCCGAAGAGGACTTGAGAATATTACAGAAAAGGTACAGGCTGCTGTAACAGAAAGTGGAATCAAAGAAGGAATGGTATTGGTAAATGCTATGAATATCACCTCATCAGTTTTTATTAACGATGATGAGACAGGGCTCCACCATGATTTGGAAGTCTGGTTAGAAAGGCTTGCTCCAGAAAAACCATATAATCAATATAGACATAATGGATATGAAGACAATGCAGACGCTCACTTAAAGAGAACAGTTATGGGACGGGAGGTTGTGGTAGCAGTTACAGAAGGAAAGTTAGATTTTGGCACTTGGGAGCAAATCTTTTATTTTGAATTTGATGGAAAGAGGGACAAGAGGGCTCTCATTAAAGTTATAGGCATCGAAGAAGAAGAAATTTAACTTTTTCTACAAAAAGATAAAAGAGCTTTACAGAAATGAGGTGGACTATGGAGAAATATATTCCATTGCGGGATTTGGCAGGCTGTCTTGGGTTAAAGGAGGGGGACAAAGTTTATATTGCTTCCGATGTTAAAAGGTTACTCTATTCATGTATAACAAACCAAGATGAAAAAGATTTGAACGTTTTCATTGATAGCCTTCAAAATATAGTAGGGGAAGAAGGATTACTCATTTTTCCCACATTTAATTATAGTTTCTGTAAAGGGGAAACATTTGATTACTGGAAGACCCCTTCGAAAATGGGGCATTTGACACAGCTTGCTCTTTCCAGAAAGGATTTTAAGAGAACAAAGCATCCTATACATTCCATGACTGTGTGGGGAAGAGAAAGAGATATTTTATGTGAGATGGAGAATAAAACTTCCTTTGGAATGGATTCTCCATTTCAATATATGAAGGATAACCATGTAAAAAATCTGTTCATTGATGTACCTTGTGCTCATTCTTATGCATTTGTCCATTATGTAGAGGAAACAGTTGGGGTGGAGTACCGTTTTTTTAAAGATTTCACAAGTAATTATATTGATCAATGGGGAAACTCCAGTCAGAGGACATACAGTATGTATGCCAGAGATTTAGAGAAAAATGCAGTTCATACAAATTTTGACTTTGAAAAGGAATTTCAAGAGATTCATGTAATGAGAAAGTTTACTATGAACGGAGTAGACTACAAGATAATCCAAGACATGGGAAAAACTTTTCCAATTATTGAAAAGGATGTCCGCTATAATAAGAGTAGAAAAATATGCACTTATGCAGGACAGGAGGATTAAAGTGGGAATAGAAGGCAGGAATATGTATGAGCTGGCAAAAGAATTGTTCCCTATATGTAGAAGCATTACTGGAGAAGGAGTTAGGGAAACATTTCAAATATTAAAAAGACAGGAAGAGGATTTAAAAGTATTTGAAATTCCGACAGGCATACCGATCTTTGATTGGAAAGTTCCAAAAGAATGGAATATAAGAGACGCATATATTGAAAATGAGTCAGGGGAAAAGATTGTAGATTTTAAAAAAAATAATCTCCATGTGCTGGGTTATTCAATTCCTGTCAATAGGTATCTTTCTTTAGAGGAGTTAAAGGAGATTCTATATACACTGCCAGAACAGCCAGAAGCGATCCCATACAGAACTTCTTATTACAAAGAGCGGTATGGGTTTTGCCTTTCTGAAAATCAAAAGGACGCTTTGAAAGAGGGAAGGTACCATATTGTTATTGACAGCGAGTTAAAAGAGGGGAGTATGACATATGGAGAAATAATGATTCCAGGGGATACAGAGAAAGAGATTCTCTTGTCCACATATATTTGTCATCCTTCTATGGCAAATAATGAATGTTCAGGGCCAAGTTTGGCAATTAGCCTGTCAAGAGCTATAAAAAGAATGAAAAAAAGAAAATATACCTATCGTATTGTTTTTGTCCCTGAAACTATTGGGGCTATTGCCTATCTCAGCCGAAATTTGGAATATCTAAAAAAACATGTGGAGGCAGGTTTTGTATTGACTTGTGTAGGAGATGACAGAGCTTATTCCATGATAGAATCTAGGTATGGAAACAGTCTGGCAGACAAGGCTTTGGAAACAATATTAAAACAAAGGGGGAGAACGTATAAACGATATTCTTATTTAGAGAGAGGGTCAGATGAAAGGCAATATTGTGCTCCAGGAGTGGATTTGCCAGTCTGCACTTTCTGCCGTTCTAAGTTTGGGGAATATAAAGAGTATCATACATCTTTGGACAATATGGAAATTCTTTCTCCTGAAGGATTCCAGGGAAGCTTTGACGTTATGATGGATGTGATCTTAGCTCTGGAGTATAACGAATATTATCAAGTAACCTGTTTATGCGAACCTCAGCTTGGGGCAAGAGGATTGTATCCAGACATGAATATTAGTGGGAAGGATGGGCTAAAGGCAATTATGGCTGTTCGGGATATGATAGGGTATGCAGATGGAAAAAATGATCTGTTTGATTTAAGCAGTAGAATCCAAGTTCCTGTCCGTCAAATGCTTCCTTATATTGATCAGTTTCTTGAAAATGACTTGTTTCGCATTGTTAAGGAAGGAAAATAAGCGATGATAGAACAATTAGAGTACCCTTTTGACAGTGGAGAGTTGCTGCAAAGGAAAAAATCCATAAAAAGAGAGCTTTTAAAAGAAGAGAATTTCATGGATAAGAGGGTGGCCATCCTATGTGGAGGGACAGTGGGAGAGATGAAGCATATGCTGGAACTATTTTTGCTAGGTCATGGAATTCGCCCTACTTTTTTTGAAGGACAATACAACCGGTTTTATGAGGAAGCAGTGTATGAGACAGAGGAGCTAGTTAAGTTTGCCCCAGATATTGTATACATTCATACGAGTGTTATAAATCTTTATGGCTTTTTGGAACCAGGAGCTTCTATAGAAGAAGTAGAGGAGGCAGTAGAAGGGGAGTTTTCCAAGTTTCGCCAAGTATGGGATAAATTATTATGGGAAGTAAAATGTCCAGTTATTCAAAATAATTTTGAGCAGCTTCCTTACCGGCTTCTTGGAAATAAAGATGTGTACAGTCCATCAGGTAAACTATACTATATTAGAAAATTTAATGATAAATTATATGCGTATGCAATGGAAAACAAAAACTTTTATATTAATGATCTTGCCTACGAAGCGTCCTCGTATGGGCTGGAGCGATGGTTTGATGAGGGCATGTATTATATGTATAAATACCCTTTTGCAGTAGATGCCATACCAGGAGTAGCCTTTAATATTGCCAATATAGTGAAAAGTATTTATGGAAAGAACAAGAAAGCAGTAGTTCTTGACTTAGATAATACGTTATGGGGAGGGGTTATTGGAGACGATGGAGTGGAGAATTTGGAATTAGGAGTAGATACTCCCTCTGGGATGGCATTTTCTTCTTTTCAAAAATATATTAAAGATTTAAGTAAGATTGGAATTACATTAAATGTCTGTTCAAAAAATGATGAAAATATTGCCAAAACGGGATTCTCCCATAGAGAATCGGTTTTACAATTGGATGATTTTATTTCTTTTAAGGCTAATTGGAATGATAAAGATAAAAATATAAAAGAAATAATGGAGGAATTGAGGGTTGGAGAAAATGCCATCGTTTTTTTGGATGATAATCCAGCAGAGAGGGAGTTTGTAAAAAAAGCAATTCCAGATATTCAAGCGCCCAACTTAAGCTCTCCAGAATCTTATGTGAGGACTTTGGACAAAGGAGGTTTTTTTGAAGTCACAGTATTATCTAGTGACGATATTGAGAGGAAAGAATATTATATAACAAATAAAAAAAGGGAAGAGTATTGGACTAGTTTTACAGATTATAAGGAATATTTAAAGTCCATGGAAATGGTTTGCCTTATTGAGAAATTTCACAATGAAAATATACAAAGGATCACCCAGCTTATTAACAAGACGAATCAGTTTAATTTAACAACAAAGCGTTATACACAAGAACAAGTGCAAAACTTCTCAGAAAAAGAAGAAAATATTACTTTTTGCAGCCATTTATCCGATAAATTTGGAAAGAATGGAATTGTAAGTGTCATGATGGTTCGCGTATGTAAGGAAATTGCCTTTATTGATTTGTGGGTTATGAGCTGCAGGGTGCTAAAAAGAGACTTAGAGTTGGCAATGTTTGACTTCCTAGTTAAAGAATGCATAAAAAGAAAGATCAAAATGATTCAAGGCGTCTACTATAAGACGAAAAAAAATGCTTTTGTTGAAAATTTGTATAAGGATTTAGGATTTCAACTTATGACAAAAGATGATGGGAACAGTACATGGGAGTATAAAGTCTTTCCCAATTATGAAGAGAAAAATCAAGTAATGGAAATGAGGAAAACATGAAGAGAGCAGAAATTTTTGAGGAAGTCCAAAAAATTTTCAGGAAAGTATTTGACGATGAACAATTAGAGATAAAGGATTCCACATATTCAGGAGATATTGAAGACTGGGATTCTCTAGAGCATATTAATTTAATTGTGGCCATGGAAAAAAGATTTCAGCTAAAATTTGATATTCAGGAAGTTGGAGAATTGGAAAATGTAGGAGAAATGATTGATTTAATTGAAAGGAGACTGAATGGTCAATGAACACCTATAAATATGAAAATATTTATGTAGGATTGAGCCACAGCTTTCAGGTGAGAGTAGACCAGAAAGAGCAGGATTCTTTTTCAAACATAACAGGCGACGTCAACCCTCTTCACAGGGATGTGGCATTTGCAAAGAAAAAAGGATATGAGGACTGCGTTGTATTTGGAATGCTGACAGCTTCTTATTATTCAACCCTGGCAGGGGTCTACTTGCCAGGAGAAAATAGTTTAATTCACGGCGTGGATGCTAAATTTTTAAAGCCAGTGTTTGTGGGAGATACATTAACTGTGGAAGGAAAGGTCAGTGAAAAAAATGATACCTATAAACTTTTAATTATTAAGGCTTCTATTCGCAACCAAGATGGTGAAAAGGTTTCCAGAGCCACAATACGAGTCGGCGTATTGGAATAAAGGAAAGGGGGGAAGGAATATGTCAAGGAAAGTTATGGTTGTGGATGATGTTTCTTTGAACGTAAGAATGCTGGAAGACATTTTGAAAAACGATTACATTGTTTTAACAGCCCAGTCAGGGGAAGAGGCCCTAGGCTATTTAAAAAAAATTACTCCTGACTTAATCTTGTTGGATAACACCATGAAGGGAATGAGCGGATTTGACGTATTGCGAGTTATGAGAAAAGATTCTGTTCTAAAAAGTATTCCTGTCATCCTTTTATCTAGCAATGAAGATGATAGTGTGGAAATTGATAGTTTAGAAGAAGGGGCTGTTGACTTTATAAGAAGGCCATATAGGGCCAAATGTGTTCAGCAAAGGGTAAAAACCCATATAGAGCTGGCAGATTACCGAAAAAATTTGGAACAAGTTATCAGCCAGCGTTCAAAACAAATAGACCGTATGGAGAATGCCTTTATGCAATGCCTTGGGGAGTTGGTGGAGTTTCGCAGTGGCGAAAGTGGAAATCATATTGTTCGGACAACGTTATACTGTGAAGCATTGGCCATGGAGCTTAGAGATGGGTATCCTTATGAGAATGAAGTGACAGAATGGTTTATGGAAGACTTAAAAAAGGCAGCTCCTCTTCATGATATTGGAAAAATTGGAGTTAGGGACCAGCTATTAATTTGCGAAGATGAATTAACAATAGAAGAAAAGGGGGAGCTGGAGGAGCACACTCTTATTGGAGAAGAAATATTGAGCAGACTTATTGAAAATGCCATTATAAAAGGATATTTACGCATGGCAAAAGATCTTGCTGCAAGTCACCATGAAAATTATGACGGTACAGGTTACCCAAAACATTTAATAGGGATGGAGATTCCCCTTATTGGCAGAATCATGTCAATAGCAGATACTTACGATACCTTAAGAGCTTTTTCCCATAGGAGAGAGCCTATGGGGCACGAAGAGGCATGCCAGGTGATTTTTAGTGGCACAGGAACGAAATTTGATCCTATTCTTGTACAGGCTTTTCGGGCAGTCAACATACAATTTGACGATATTTTTCAAGATTATGGGGAGGAAAGTTAAGCTGCGAACGTATATTGAGAATGGAGGAGCATTTTGGAGAACATAGAAGTTTTAAAAAAATGGGTGGAAGAAAGTGAAAACATAGTATTTTTTGGTGGTGCAGGTGTATCAACAGAAAGCGGGATACCAGATTTTAGAAGTGTTGATGGGCTATATAATCAAAGGTATGATTATCCCCCAGAAACTATTTTGAGTCATAGTTTTTACAAACAAAGGACAGAGGAATTTTTTCGTTTTTATAAAGATAAGATGATATGTACCCAGGCAAAGCCCAATAAAGCTCATTTGAAATTGGCGGAACTAGAGAGAAGAGGAAAGCTTAAGGCAGTCATTACACAAAATATTGATGGCCTGCATCAGGAAGCAGGAAGCAAAACGGTTCTGGAACTTCATGGATCCACTCTTCGCAATTATTGTACAAAGTGTGGAAAGGGATATGGGATAGATAAAATACTTGGGGCAAAAGGAGTGCCTATTTGTGATTTATGCAAAGGAGTTGTTAAGCCAGATGTAGTTCTTTATGAAGAAGGTCTTGATCAAGAAATACTACAAAAGTCTGTGCATTTTATTCGAGAGGCAGATGTACTTATTATAGGAGGGACGTCTTTGGCAGTATATCCAGCAGCAGGACTTATAAATGATTATGTAGGACATAAGCTGGTAGTTATTAATAAATCTGCAACACCTATGGATAAGAGGGCAGATCTTCTTATACAAGGAAGCATTGGAGAAATTTTAGGAAAACTATAAATGGATATTTCCCAATCTTTCTTTATGGCAGTATCTATACTATGAGTGGATAAGAATGGGGGCAATATGAATCAGGCAGCACCAGAATATGAATTAGGGGATTTTATAAAATTAAAGAAAAAGCATCCATGTGGCAGCCAGGAATGGGAAATCCTGCGGATAGGGGCAGACTTTCGGCTAAGATGCTTGGGGTGCGGACATCAAATAATGATGCCTAGGAGACAGGTGGAAAAGAATACAAGGGAAGTAAGGAAAAAGGCTTGAAAAACAAGGCTGCTTATGATAAAATCAAAAATTGTGATATATTTTATTCCTTGTTCCTTATGTAATAAGGAGCCAGAGACCAAAAGGAGGTAATAAAAATGAATAAATATGAGTTAGCCGTTGTTGTCAACGCAAAGATGGAAGATGAAGAGAGAAACGGAACTGTTGCAAAGTGCAAAGAGCTTATTGAACGTTTCGGCGGAACGATTACTAATGTTGACGAATGGGGAAGAAAGAGACTAGCTTATGAAATTCGGAAAATGAAAGAGGGATATTACTACTTCATTCAATTTGACGCAGATGCATCCGTTCCACTGGAAGTGGAAAGCCGTATCCGTATTATGGAAAACGTAATCAGATATTTATGCGTTCGACAGGACAAGGCATAGAGAAAGCGGGAAGCATATGAATAAAGTAATTTTAATGGGCCGTTTGACAAGAGATCCAGATATTCGATATTCTGCAGGAGAGAATGCCATGGCCATTGCAAGATATACATTAGCAGTAGATCGGAGAGGAAGACGAGAGCAAGATGAGAATACAGCGGATTTTATAAGCTGTGTTGCATTTGGACGGGCTGGTGAATTTGCAGAAAAATATTTTAGAAAAGGTTTAAAAATTGTAATAAGCGGTCGTATACAGACAGGAAGTTATACCAATCGAGATGGAATAAAAGTATACACTACAGACGTTGTTGTAGATGAGCAGGAATTTGCAGAGAGTAAGGCTGCAAGCAGTGAGAACAACTATATGGGGGATACTAGGCCATCGCCTGGCAATGCATCAATAGGAGATGGATTTATAAATATTCCTGATGGAATTGATGAGGAACTTCCCTTTAATTAATAAAAAAAGGAGGAAAAATAATGGCTTATAACAAGGCATCAGACAGAGGCGATTCTCCAATGAAGAGAAGAGGCGGGATACGCAGAAGAAAAAAGGTTTGCGTTTTTTGTGGAAAAGATAATACAATTGATTATAAAGATGTGAATAAATTAAAGAGATATGTTTCTGAGAGAGGGAAAATACTTCCCAGAAGAATTACAGGAAACTGTGCAAAACATCAAAGGGCCCTTACTGTTGCAATTAAAAGGGCAAGACATATTGCTTTAATGCCTTATACAGTGGATTAATAAATGACAGGGCCAATTATCTAAAGAGATAGTTGGTCTTTTTATGTGTAGGGGCCACAAGGAAATTCTTTGCCAACCCAACATGGATTTACAGGGAGTAGGAGAAGATAAATCTCCCTACATGATTTTGGCAGAAGGGGGATGGAAAAAAGGTTTTTATGTTGGATAAGAAAGCCAATTTTTCTATTGCATTCCATAGGAATATAAGATATACTGAAACAATATTATAAATAAAAGAATATATGGATAGTAAAGAAAGATTGCTTAAGCGGAAAGTGAGGACGAATATGGTGAAAAAAACATGGAAATCATTATTAACAGGAATATTGTGCACTGGCCTTAGCATTGGAACATTTTTTTGGGCATCTTCCCTTTTTACAGTAGATGTAAAGGGGGCTACTCATGAGGAGGAGATAGCAGCTGCTCAGGCAGCCGCTATAGCGGCAAGGGAGGAAGCATTAGCCAGGGCTGTTGCAAATCAACAGGCCTTAGCTTTAGAGGCTTACAATGCAGCTGCCACAAGAAATGCAATTATAATTTCTGAAACATTAAGTGCCCAGATTACGAAACAGGCCTTAGAACAACAAGCCCTGTATGCAGCGGCAGTAAACCAAGAGGCACTGGCTAGAGAAGCATTGAATGCACAGATGAGTAGGGAACTGAAAATATTAGAAGAGACCTTGAGCGCCCAAATTACAAAAGCTGCCTTAGATGAACAAGCTCGGTACGCCGCAGAAATTAGAAGATTAGAGTTAGAAAGAGAGATGGCAAATGCCGCAGCATACTTAGCATCTTTAAAATAAACATTGAGAGCTTATAGGCTACAGTAAAATGGCAGTATTTTTACTAGACATATAGAAAAGGAAAAGGTTAACGCCTTGCAATGGAATGAAAAAGGAAATTTCATTGTAAGGCGTTGTATTGTCATATATTTGTAATAAATAGTAAGAACCCTATTGACATAACTATTTTTTTGTCTTATAATGTAAGACAGATGCGACGGAAAATTGGTTGTATCTAAACTTTTATTAGAGATAGAGGGAGGATTACTATGAAAAACAAATACAATTTATCTGTTTCAGAAAAAGAAATTATGGATTTACTATGGGAACATGGGGAAATGTCTTCAAAAGAAATTCTCCATTATTTTAATACTGAAAAAAACAAAGATTGGAAAAAACAAACATTAAATACATTTATTGCAAGATTACTAAAAAAAGAAGTGTTAAAGAGAAGATCCGTAGAGCGAAAATACATGTATATGCCAGCTTTTCCTATACAAGAATATGAGGCCAGGAGGGCCCAAAACTTCTTAGATATGTCTTACGAAGGTTCTATTGTAAAATTTATAAGTACTGCAATGCAAGTAACCCCGTTTTCAAAAGAAGAAAAGGAGGAGTTGCTAAATTTTTTGGATAGTATGTCATAGGAAGCAGGCTTTTGCCTGCTAATAAATACACATAAATAGATTTCTACTATTTCATATCTTTTTTTATTTCATCATTTATAGTTTCATGGATATTCAATCTGCAAATACCTCCATCGTTTTTCAAATTCATAGAATCAACCCTTTTTACACTTTAGAAAGCTGTGCCTTGTGGGAAAATACAGGAGAAGAATGTCGCATATATATAATTGACATATCAATTATTACCATGCTATAATTGACATATCAATCATAGGGGGAATCTGTGGCAATAGTACCATTTATTATGAAAGAAAAGAGATGAGATTATGTTAAAAATAGGAGAATACACAATGTATTCATGGTATGGTGCATGCAAGGTAGAAGATGTGAGGGAAATTTCTAAGGAAGATGGTAAGAAAATGTACTATATTTTTAAACCTCACAATGATAAAAAAGCCACTGTAATGGTACCAGTGGATAATGAGAGAATGAGAGAGATCATTTCTAAAGAAGAAGCAGAGACTTTATTAAAGTCCATTGACGAGCTTCCACTAAATTGGGTGGAAAACAGCAGGATAAGAGATGAGCTCTATATGGAGATTTTAAGGGAAGGGGACACAAAAAGAGTTCTTCAGTTATTAAAAACCCTTTTGCTAAAAAAAGAAGAAGTGAAAGATGCAAAAGGAAAGATGAATATGAGAGATAATCGTATATTGACCAATACAGAGAAGTACCTGTTTTCTGAATTGTCTATTTCTTTGAACGTTGAGCTAGAGGTTATTAGGGAACAAGTTAGCAGCAACGTAATTAGTAAGTATAAAGAGAAAAGTATGTATTAGAGATAGTATGTGCCAATGTATTTTGGGCGGAGTGCTGGCTGGCATAGGTAGGATCAAGGAGGGTCCATCCCTCATGAATAGAAATAATATCGTGAATGTGTCCTTTTTGGGAAGAATACACAAGAACCCAGGCATGATAAGAAGAGCCGCTGTATCCTATTTCTAGTTTGGCAGGAATTCCCTGACTTCTTAACATGGCGCACATTAGTGCGGCGTAATCAAAACAAATCCCCTTTTTTTCATGTAATATTAATTCAATATCAGGAAGATAATTTATGTGAACTTTTTTGGCCTTTTCAAAATCATATTGTATCTGGTATATAATAAACTGATAAATGGAGTCTATTATTTGGACTTCATTTTCGCAGTAAAGGGATAATTCTTCTGCCTTTTGGACAGCTTTATTTTCTGAGGAAAAATTGACATATTGGTTTGGATAAAGAAAGGGGGAAAACTCATTGTTTAATTGTACAGATATACCAGCCGTTAAAATAATCTTATATTCCTTTTCATAAACATATTCTAATATGGAAATTGTATAATTTCCATCTCCCCCTGTAAGGGGAAATACTTCATATCCCCCTTGAAGGGTATAGAGATATGCTCTTCCATCAGGATAGACTATCTGAGCTTTTTCCTTTTTTGAGTTTCCTTTGTAGTGAATCATAATATATCCATCAGAAGCATTGGATGCGTCAATGACAGCGTCTTCAGAGGTATATTCCAAAATTCCATCAGCGTGAGGAGTAAGAATCTGTTGCTTTTTAAACTGGATGTTTGCTTTTTCATGTTTTTCAATTTCACAAGCTGTAAGGCTACAGCAAAATATAATGAGAAAGCTCATATATTTTGAATGAAAAGAAAGTAGTTTTTTTTGCATGTTCATGAATATAGCCTTTCCTTATTTGCATTTGTGTAGATACTAGTTATAGTATAACAGAAGAGCAGAATTTGAAAAAGTTTTTTTGTCGAAAAAGCATGACTTTAAGAAGATAGTATGATAAAATTAGGACTAGAGCGCAACAAATAATGTAAATTGGTAAAGGAGTACGGCAATAAAATGGAACGTAAAGTAGGAACAATTTCCAGGGGAATTCGATGCCCTATTATAAGAGAGGGAGATGAACTGTCAAATATAGTAGTAGAAAGTGTATTACAAGCAGGAGAAAGTGAAGGGTTTCAAATAGAAGACAGAGATATCGTTTGCTTAACGGAGTCCATTGTGGCAAGAGCCCAAGGGAATTATGTCTCAGTTGATGCCATTGCTGAGGATGTTAAAAATAAGTTTGAAAAAGGAGATATAGGAGTTATTTTTCCAATACTGTCTAGAAACCGGTTTTCTATTTGTTTAAGGGGCATTGCCAGAGGAGCAAAAAAAATAACTCTCCAACTAAGCTATCCTTCTGATGAGGTAGGCAATGCATTAATGACTTTAGAGCAGTTGGATAAGGCAAATATCCATCCTTACAGAGATGTGCTGACGCTGAAAAAATATAGAGAACTTTTTGGAGAAAATAAACATCCTTTTACAGGAATAGATTATGTCCAATATTATGAAGACATTGTCAAGGAAGAGAAGTGTGAAATTGAGATTATTTTTTCCAATGAACTAGAAACAATTTTAGATTATTCCAAAAATATTTTGGCTTGTGATATTCATACAAGATTCCGAACAAAAAGAATACTAAAGGAAAAAGGGGCAAATCTTGTATATGGAATGGATGAAATTTTAAATGAGCCTATAGGAACTAGTGGATATAATGAAAAATATGGTCTGCTAGGCTCCAACAAGTCGACAGAAGAAACGATAAAGCTCTTTCCAAGAGACTGTCCTGAGCTGGTGGAAGATATCCAGAAAAAAATAAAAGAGAAAACAGGAAAAAATGTAGAAGTTATGATCTATGGGGATGGAGCATTTAAAGATCCGGTTGGTAAAATATGGGAATTAGCAGATCCCTGTGTATCTCCTGTTTATACAAAAGGGTTGGAGGGAACTCCAAACGAAGTAAAATTAAAATATTTAGCAGATAATGATTTTAAAGAACTAAGAGGAGAGGAGCTAAAAAAAGCAATTTCTCAAAGCATAAGAGAGAAAAAGGACAATTTAGTAGGAAATATGGCTTCTCAGGGAACAACGCCAAGAAGACTGACAGATCTCATTGGCTCCCTTTGTGATTTAACAAGTGGTTCAGGTGATAAGGGAACTCCAGTAGTGTTGATACAAGGATATTTTGACAATTATGCAGATTCATGAGTATGAGGTAGGATATAGGAATATATCCTACCTTTTTCAATTCTGTATATATTGTGTATATTTTTCTAAAAAGAGGAAAAATTTGTGAAATGTAACTTCACAATTGTATAATAATAATGATACAATGGAACAGCTAAAAAAGAATGTATATGATAAAATCGAAAGGTAAGGTGAGAGGTTGGGATTTTACAGAACAAAACTTCAGGAAAAATTAAACGAATCATTAAAAGCAGTGCTTCCTATTATTGGAATTGTCCTGTTTTTATGTTTTACTATTGCCCCAATACCCCCTAGTATTTTAGTGGCATTTATTTTAGGAGCTGTTTTGCTTATTGTGGGAATGATGTTTTTTACTTTAGGGGCTGAAATGGCTATGACTCCCATGGGAGAAAGGGTAGGGAGTTGTATGACTGAAACAAAAAATTTATGGGTTGGTATTAGTCTTTGCTTTGTACTAGGATTTGTTATTACTATATCTGAGCCAGACTTACAGGTGTTAGCAGAACAAGTGCCTTCTGTGCCAAACCAAACATTGATTTTGGCTGTTGCATGTGGAGTGGGATTTTTCCTGATGATGGCATTTTTAAGGATGTTGTTTGGAATTGCCCTTCCTCAAATGCTTTTTGTATTGTATGTACTTGTTTTCGTAATAGCTTATTTTGTGCCAAAAGACTTTCTGTCTGTTGCTTTTGACTCAGGAGGAGTGACTACTGGTCCTATGACCGTTCCATTTATTATGGCTTTAGGTGTAGGTATTTCAGCAATTCGAAGTGATAGAAATGCTACAGATGATAGTTTTGGATTAGTAGCTCTGTGTTCGGTAGGCCCCATAATAGCTGTTTTGCTTCTCAGCATGATGTATCGTCCAGATGGAGGGGGATATATGCAAGGAGCAATGCCCACAGCTGAAAACTCTGTTGAGCTTTGGCAGCTATTTGCCAAAGGTTTTCCAGTATATATGATGGAAATTTTCATTTCCCTCTTTCCAATTATCGTTTTCTTTGCTCTTTTTCAGGTCATATCATTGAAACTTCAAAAAAGAAGTCTTATTAAGATTATGATAGGTCTTGTTTACACATACATAGGTCTTGTGCTGTTTTTAACAGGAGTGAATGTAGGATTTATGCCTGCGGGAAATTACTTGGGACAGGTTATAGCAAGTCTTTCTTTCAACTGGATAATTGTTCCTATTGGTATGATTATTGGCTATTTTATTGTTATGGCAGAGCCAGCTGTTTATGTCCTTACAAACCAGGTGGAGGAAATTACTTCAGGGGCAATTCCAGCAAAAGCTATGGGCTATAGCCTTTCTATTGGGGTAGCTGTCTCTTTGGGATTAGCTATGATTCGGGTATTGACAGGAATCTCCATTCTTTATTTTATTATTCCAGGCTATGCTATAGCCTTAGGCTTATCCTTTTTTGTACCTAGAATTTTTACAGCCATTGCTTTTGATTCAGTAGGTGTTGCGTCAGGGCCAATGACAGCCACCTTCCTTTTGCCTTTTGCTATGGGCGCTTGCATGGAAGTAGGAGGGAATATTGTTACAGATGCCTTTGGTATTGTAGCTATGGTTGCTATGACGCCATTAATTACAATTCAAGTAATGGGAGTAGTCTATGAGATTTGTCAGAAAAGTTCTGCAAAAGCTGCAATGGACACAAGGATAGAAAAGGAGCCAGAATTTATAGATGAAAATGACATTATTGAACTGTAGGAGGAGAGTCTTACGATGAGTGAGTTAAATATGATGGTTACGATTTTGAATAGAAGTGTAGCTAAAAAATTTCTTTATTTTTGCAAAGAAAATGAAGTGTTTGTCGTTTTGAAAACTTTAGGATTTGGAACGGCAAATAGTGAAATACTAGATTACTTTGGTTTGGAGGCAACAGAGAAGACCGTATTTTTTAGTGTTGTTACAAGAGAGAAGTGGAAGGGGTTAAAAAGGGGACTTATTACAAAAATGGACATTGATATTCCTGGGACTGGTATAAGTTTTCTTATGCCTGTGAGTAGCATGGGAGGAATAAAAGCATTGCAGTTTCTAACAGAAAAACAAGAATTTATAAAAGAGGAGGAAAAGACGTTGAAGAATACAAAATATGAACTTCTTGTTACAATTGCCAATCAGGGATATATAGAATTAATTATGGATGCTGCCAGAAATGCAGATGCTGCAGGGGGAACGGTGATACATGCAAAAGGAACAGGAATGGAGAGAGCGGAGAAGTTTTTTGGGGTGTCTTTAGCTGCGGAAAAGGAAGTGATTTTTATTGTTGCAAAAAAAGAACAAAAAAATAAAATTATGAAGTCAATTATGGAGAAGGCTGGAATGGGGAGTAAGGCAAAGTCTATTGTATTTTCTCTTCCAGTAACGAGCATTGCAGGGCTTAGAACATTAGAAGAAGAGATAGGGGATTAAAGAAAGGAGTTATTAAGTGTTTCGAATGTGGGCAAAAATTTGGGAGAATAACCGTATGATAAAAGATGTCGTTATTTGCGACAAAGGAGAAGAGACAAGGACGAAAAAAATTTTGCATGCTTTGGACGAAGTATGTTATACATTTGATTTGGCAAAACCAATATGGTTAGACTCCACAATTGAAGAGTTTAAAAGGCATGATAAGGTACGATTTACGAAGGATAATTTTGTAGAAAGCATATCCTTTGACTATTTGGAAATACAAGTTATAGAAGAAGATTAAGAAATGAGGAGTGCCCCAATGCAATAATAGCGTTGGGGCTGTTATGAAAAAATCTATGAAATTAATAAAACTTTCTATAATAATTGTTTCATTTTTTATAGATTAAATAAATTATAATGGCTAAATATGAATAATCCGTGAATTTAATGTAAAAAATAAGTAAATATATACAAAAATAAAAATAGTAAAGTATCATTCCTATATATTTTGTATAATTTCGAAGTTCTTTTTTAGGAAATAACTTGAAACTTATAGGTCTATGTACTAGAATGAAAGTCACAAAGAAAAAAAGAGGGGGAAGGTAATGGATACTTTTATGGATAAATTGGCAGAAAAAAGAAATACACAAAACCCATCTGCTTCCAGTGCACTGAAAAATATACCAAAAAATTCAGAATTCCGTTCTATTCAACAAACAAATATGAAAAGGCAGCAAATACAGCAATCATTTTTAAATGAAGCTTTTATTATGGATCAGATTAATACATTAAAAGAACTTCAGGAAAATAAAAAAGAAGAGATAAAATCTTTTGTAATGGATGGAAATGGAAAGCAGGTAGAGCTTATAACCCAAAGTATGTCAGAACTAACCCAAAAAGAAGAAGAAATTTCAAGACGTCTGGAAGACTTTATACATAAAGAAAGTGTGAAGTGTTATAGAAATATTCAGGCAGTTGTATTGGAACAGACAGAAATCCTTAAAGAGAACGAAAAAAAGAATTTAAAATTAGTAAAAATAGGATTAGGAATTGTCAGCCTTTTAACCCTGGCTAATTTAGCTAGTTTTTTTGCCTATATTCTGGGATATTTTAAGTAACATATGTGATACATGAAATGTCAAAGGAGATATATGGTAAAATGGAAAACAACAAAAAAATCGTGTGGAAGCCGGGAAACATGCTGTACCCAGTGCCAGCAGTAATGGTAAGCGTTGCAGATTTCTTCGGAAACAATAACATTATTACCGTTGCTTGGGCGGGAACTCTCTGTTCTGATCCTCCAATGGTATCTATTTCCATTCGCCCCAAACGACATTCCTATTCTATGATAAAAGAAACAGGAGAGTTTGTCATAAATTTGGTAACAGAGGAGTTGGCCTATGGGGCAGATTGGTGTGGAGTAAAGTCAGGCAGAGATTTTGATAAATTCAAGGAGATGGGTTATACAGCAGGAAAGACAGTGAAGTTAAAAGCTGCTCCAACCATTGAGGAAAGCCCCGTCAATATTGAATGTAAGGTGAACAAAGTTATGGAGTTGGGAAGCCATCATATGTTTATGGCAGATGTGGTCTGCGTACAAGTTAGTGGGAAATATATGGATAAAGCTGGGAGATTCCATTTGAATGATGGAGGGCTTGTGGCATATTCCCACGGAGATTATAGAAAGCTTGGGAAGAAAATAGGAACCTTTGGCTATTCTGTAGCCAAGAAGAGAAAGAGGAGTGGGAAGTAAAAAGCCCACTTTTTTATTGATCTTTTTTAAAATTAAAAAACTTATCCTTTACAACAAGAAAAAATATTGTTAGAATAACTTTGTTACAAAATTGTTACATGAAGAAAGATAGAAATGGTGCTATATGGAAAGTCGTACAAAAAGAGAAAAGAATATAAAAATTTCTAATAAATGGATGATAGTAATAGCTGTTCTTTCCTTGCTTTTTATAATATTTTTTGCTGTGTTTTTTTTGGGATTTAACAAAAAATATTATGTTATTGAAATTAATGGAGTACATGCAGGAATGGTAAAAGATAAAGAAACAGCTCAAAAATTAATGAACAATGCGAGAAAAGAGCTGGGAAAAGAGACGGATAGTCTGGTGCTTGTTGATATACATGTAAATGTAAGGGAAAAGAGAAGCCTTTTTGGAGGGTTAGAAAATGAGGAAGCGATTGAGGAAAGGATTTCTCAGGTGATGTCTAGCCATATTATAAAGCAAAGAGAGAGAGCTTACACAGTTAAGATTAACGAATTTACTGTAAACTTGCGTTCTTCACAGGAGGTCTTGGAGCTGTTAAGTGCAGCAAAAAATAAATATGATGTTGACAACCAATTTGATGTAGAATTAGTATTAGATCCTACAAGAGAATTAAATGTTTTGACAACAAAAGTAGTAAATATTGAAGAAAGAGAGGCAAAGGAGGCTGCTGCCGTTATGAAGAGTGCAGGAGTAGGAGAAGCAGTAGCCCTTATAGAAGAGGAAATTGAGATGGTAACTACTCCAGAAGACTATGATTTAGGTCTTCAAAGCCTGGACTTTGGAGATACAGTAGAAGTTGTAGAAGCTTATGTGGAGGAGGGACAAGTGACAACCTTGTCAGAAGCTATTGAGCTTGTGACAAAGGAGCAAGAAAAAAATAAAATATATGAGGTAGTATCAGGAGATACTTTATCTCAAATCGCAGAAAAAAATGAAACAACCATAGATAAAATTGTAGCTCTCAATGAAAATATTGAAAATAAGGATTCGGTAATTAGGGCAGGAGATGAGATTATTGTAACAATCCCAGAACCAGAACTTGCTGTTGTCCGCAGAGAAGAAATATATTATGAAGAAAATTATAATGCTCAGGTTCAATACATTGATAATGACTCCTGGTATACTACAGAAACAGTTGTAAAGCAAGAGCCAGTAGCAGGATACCGCAAAGTAGTGGCTCAAGTAAATTACCGTAATGAAGAAGCAGTGGAAAGAGAAATCATTTATGAGGATGTAACTGTCGAGGCAGTCCCCAAAGTTGTAGAGAGAGGGACAAAAGTCCCTCCAAGTTATATTAAACCTCTATCTGGTGGCAGATTCACATCTGGATTTAAATTTCGTTGGGGAAGGATGCATAAAGGAGTTGACTGGGCTTGTCCCATTGGAACAGCTATAAAAGCTTCCAGTTCAGGAACCGTAACAAAAGCAGGATGGGGAAGTGGATATGGATATGTGGTCTATATAAATCATGACGATGGGCGGCAGACGAGATATGGACATTTAAGCAAAATATTAGTGAAAACAGGACAGAGGGTAAATCAAGGAGATAAGATTGCTTTAAGTGGAAACACAGGAAGAAGTACAGGTCCCCATGTCCACTTTGAAATTCTAATAAATGGATCCCAGGTAAATCCATTAGATTATATGAATTAAAAATGAGTAAACTGCAAATCCTTAAAATAGTAAATAGCTATTTTAAGGATTTTTTATTTAGGAAATAAAAGTTCTTAGGGGACGGGTTCTTTGCGCAAAAGGAAAACATCTGCTGCCCTTTCGTACAGGTGTGGATTAAAACACAGACTTTTTTATGTTTACAAACAGAAAGATTATGTTATAATAAAAATTACTTGTACTTGAATGGAAAAAAAATAGAAGATTGGAAATAGATATAGAGGTGTGAACGGTATGGAACAGTATGTGATTAAAGGCGGCAATCCTCTTGTGGGAGAAGTCGAGATTGGCGGCGCAAAAAATGCTGGGCTGGCAATTCTGGCAGCTGCAATTATGACAGATGAGACTGTAACAATTGATAATTTACCGGATGTAAAGGATATTAATGTTTTATTGCAGGCAATGGAAGGAATTGGAGTAAAGATACAGAGGATAAATAGACATAGTATTAAGATGAATAGTTCTTTGATAGAGGATTTAAGCATTGAATATGAATTTATTAAAAAAATCAGGGCGTCCTATTATCTTATTGGAGCTTTGCTAGGAAAATACAAAAAGGCCCAGGTTGCTTTGCCAGGGGGCTGTAATATAGGAAGCAGGCCCATTGATCAACATTTAAAAGGTTTTAAGGCCTTAGGCGCAGACGTACGGATTTCTCATGGCCTTATTATGGCAGAGGCTGAGCGCCTTAAAGGTAATCATATCTATTTGGATGTAGTTACAGTTGGAGCTACCATCAACATTATGATGGCAGCTTCTATGGCAGAAGGGACAACGATTATAGAAAATGCAGCAAAAGAACCTCATGTTGTGGATGTGGCAAACTTTTTAAATAGTATGGGGGCAAATATTAAGGGAGCTGGAACAGATGTAATCCGTATAAAAGGAGTAACAAATCTTCACAAGACGGAATATTCCATCATACCAGATCAAATAGAGGCTGGAACCTTTATGTTTGCGGCAGCTGTGACAAAAGGAGACGTAACAGTAAAAAATGTTATTCCAAAACACTTGGAATCAATCACTGCAAAGCTTTTAGAGATTGGATGTGAGGTGGAAGAATTTGACGATGCAGTCAGAGTCGTTTCCTCGAAAGCATTGCAACATACCCATGTAAAAACTTTACCATATCCTGGTTTTCCTACAGATATGCAGCCTCAGATTGGTGTAGCTTTAGCTTTATCAGAGGGAACGAGCATTGTGACGGAGAGTATTTTTGAAAATCGTTTTCGCTATGTAGATGAACTTACAAAGATGGGAGCAAGTATCAAGGTAGAAGGGAATACAGCTATTATTGATGGGGTTTCTGGATATACAGGTGCAAGAATAAGCGCCCCAGATCTTCGGGCTGGAGCAGCCTTAGTGCTTGCTGGACTGTCAGCAGAAGGAATTACAATTATTGATGATATTGCTTATATAGAACGGGGATATGAAGATTTTGATATAAAACTAAAAAGTTTAGGGGCACTTATGGAAAGAGCGGTTACTGACAAAGAAATACAAAAATTCCGTTTTAAAGTAGGATGAAAATGTTCATTGGTAAGAAGAGAAAAAGAAAGAAGGAGGAGAAAAACTCTTCCTTCTTTTATAAAATTGCTTCCACATGAAGTTCCCTGCGTTCAGCAAGATTGACAAATTCATTTCCGCATTTTACAATAGGACGGGCAATGTCCAATTGGTTGATGAGAACAATATCTCCTTCCTGACCATTGGTGAGGCGCACTCGGTTATGAATATACGTATTGGTAATCTGATTCAAAAAAGTTAAAATATATTTTGCCTCATATTTTTGCAGTCCTTCTTCAATAAAAATTTCAATAACTTTAAATGGACATAGCGGCCCTCTGTACACTCTTTTAGAAGTCATGGCGTCGTATACATCAGCAATGGCCACAATTTTAGCAAAATCTTTAATACGGGGGCCTGTAAGACCAAGGGGATAACCAGTGCCATCACAACGCTCATGATGCATAAGTGCTGAATTACTTACACTTTCATCAAGATCCCTACCCTTTAAAACTCGGTAACCTTCAAAAGCATGTTTCTTTACCAGCTTAAATTCCTCGTCTGTGAGAACGTCTGATTTTGTAATCACCTCATCAGGGATTATGAGCTTTCCAATGTCGTGGAGTAAGCCGCACAAGGTTAAAGTTTCTATATCTTTTTGGCTGAAACGCAGCCATCTGCCAAAGACATTGCAGATAAGAGCTACATTAACAGAATGTGTATAAGTAAAGTCGTCATATTGGCGCATGTTATGAAGCATGTCAAAGACATGGAAGGTAGTTACGGTATTTGGTATAAGATCGGTTGTTTTCTTTAACATTTCCGTAGGATTAATAGGAGTGTTTTTACTGACAATATCGTTCATTTCACTTTCAAGAGAATCTACATTTTCAAAGAAATTTTCCTCAAATTCTTTAAATTCCTCTGTGGATTTAATCTTTTCGGAATAGGTAGAGTCTTCAGAAACAGGAATTTTTTCCCCGTCTTCTTTTATTCGGATGCTTAAAATAGAATAAAATTCAAGGCGAGTGATCATTTTATCGGTTAATACGGTGTCTTTGGGCAAAATCATCTGATTACTATAGTTATAAACATCCTCATAGGTGACCATGCCGGGAACTAAATCTGTTGTAGATACTCGTTTCATTACATTTCCCTCCTTATGTAATCGTATAATAGAATTATAAGAATGTTCTCGAACAATGTCAATGTACTTTCTTGAAAACTTATGGAGAAAGGTAGGTTTTCTTTGCAAAAGAATATATTTTTATTTTAACTTGACAAGTATCATGAAATGATGTATGCTTAAAACAATAAAAAAAGAATATATTTTATATATTTATATTTCTCTTATTCAGAGTGATGGAGATACAAAGGATCTATGAAGTCACGGCAACCCCGTAAGGAAGGTGCCAGCCTGAGCGAGTAATATTGTCTTATATAGGACAGTTCGAACAATAAGAGGATTTGAATGCTATTTTTATCAAGTCCGCTTATAGCGGATTTTTTTGTTTCACTGGAGCAGGAAAGGTGTATCCCACAAAAGGGAAAAATTATGTTCCTAAAAGAGTCTTTATGTATAGTTTATTTATATATAGATAAGATTTATGAAATGGAATAACTATGAAAAGGAGAAGGAAAATGGAAAAATTATTGTTTACTTCAGAGTCAGTGACAGAAGGGCATCCAGACAAAATGTGTGACGCTATTTCAGATGCAGTGTTAGACGCATTGATGGAACAGGATCCAATGAGCAGAGTTGCATGCGAGACTTGCACGACAACAGGTCTAGTTGTCGTTATGGGGGAAATCACTACAAGCGCCTATGTAGATATCCAGAAAATTGTTAGAGAGACAGTAGCGGAGATCGGCTATACAAAATCGGAGTATGGATTTGACGCTAATACATGTGCCGTCATGGTAGCATTGGACGAGCAGTCCTCAGATATTGCTATGGGTGTGAACGAGGCGCTGGAGTCAAAGGAAAAGAAAATGTCTGATGCAGAACTTTCTGCAATAGGTGCAGGGGATCAGGGAATGATGTTTGGCTATGCAACGAATGAAACTGAGGAATATATGCCTTATCCAATTTCTCTGGCCCATAAATTGGCTGCACAATTAACAAAAGTCCGCAAGGACAAAACATTGACATATTTAAGGCCAGACGGAAAGAGCCAAGTATCTGTAGAGTATGATGAGAGTGGAAAGCCTATACGTCTTGAGGCAGTTGTCCTGTCCACTCAGCATGACCCAGATGTAAGTCAGGAGAAGATTCATGAAGATATTAAAAAATATGTATTTGAGCCCATACTTCCCAAAGAACTAATTGATGATAAAACGAAATTTTTTATTAATCCTACAGGGAGATTTGTTATTGGGGGCCCTAGGGGAGATTCGGGAGTGACAGGGCGTAAGATTATTGTGGATACTTACGGAGGATATGCCCGTCACGGCGGCGGCGCTTTTTCTGGAAAGGATTGTACAAAGGTAGATCGATCCGCAGCCTATGCTGCCCGCTATGTTGCAAAAAATATTGTTGCAGCTGGAATTGCAGATAAATGTGAAATTCAGCTTTCGTATGCTATTGGAGTAGCCTACCCTACATCTATTATGGTAGATACATTTGGAACAGGAAAAATTTCTGATAATCAATTAGTTGAGATTATCCGTGAAAATTTTGATTTACGTCCAGCAGGAATTATAGAAATGTTACATTTACGCAGACCTATTTACAGGCAGACAGCGGCTTATGGACATTTTGGGAGAAATGATTTAGATTTGCCTTGGGAAAAGCTTGATAAGGTTGAACAATTAAAAAAATACTTGTAAAATAGAAGAGGACGTCTCCATAAATGAGGCGCCCTCTTAATGAACATGAAAGGGGGTGCACGAAGAAGAGGCATCCCCCTTACTTTTTTATGGGAATTGTACAGGAGGAGATTTATGATCCAAATTAGTTTATGTATGATAGTAAAAAATGAGGAAAAGATTTTAAAAAGATGTCTTGATTCTATTGTAGATCTCATGGATGAAATCATTATTGTAGATACAGGGTCTTTGGACAGGACGAAAGAGATTGCCAAAAAATATACAAACAATGTGTATGATTATCAATGGAAAGATGATTTTGCAGACGCTAGAAATTTTTCCTTTTCCAAGGCGACAAAAGATTACATTTATTGTGCAGATGCAGATGAAGTATTGGATGAGGAAAATAAAAGGAGATTTGCTGTACTCAAAGAGGCAATGATTCCAGAAATTGACATTGTACAAATGTATTATTGCAATCAACTTAATAACAATACTATATATAATTTTGACAGAGAATTGAGACCAAAATTGTATAAAAGAAACAGAAGCTTTGTATGGCATTCTCCCATTCATGAGATAGTAAGGCTAGATCCTGTTATTTATGACAGCGACATTGAAATTATGCATATGTCTCAAGGAAATCATGGAAAGAGAGATTTAAAAGCATTTGCCAGTTTTTTAAAAAGGGGAGAGAAGCTAGATAAACGGCTTCATAATATGTATGCTAAGGAACTCCTTATTGCAGGAGACGAGGATGACCTAAAAGAAGCTCTTCCTTTTTTCTTAAAATCTCAGACAGAAGAAGAACGTTCTGTAGAGGAAATAAGGGAAGCTTGTTGCATTGGAGCAAGGGCTGGCCGCATTGTTTCAGACAAGGAAGTTTTTTTTAAATCTGTTATAAAAAGTTTAGCGCAAGGAGGCAGTGCAGAAATCTGTTATGAACTGGGAGAATATTATTTTGAAGCAGGAGACTATAAGGAAGCCTCCCTTTGGTTTTATAACGCTGCCTTTGAAACAGAGCCTTTTTTGGACATAAGCCTAGGAAACGAAAAGGCATTGGATAAATTAGCAGACTGTTATGGCAGACTAGGGAGACGAGAGGCCGAAGAAGAACTGAGAAAAGCTGCGAAAGAAAGGAAAGATACAAGATTAAGAGAAAGGATGGGTGATTAGGTTGGCATTTGCGCACCTTCATGTCCATACAGAATATAGTTTGCTGGATGGTTCTAATAAAATTAAAGAATATGTAAAAAGGGTAAAGGAACTTGGTATGAACAGCGCAGCCATTACAGATCATGGCGTTATGTTTGGGGTGGTGGATTTTTATCGGGTTGCCAGAGAAGAAGGTATTAAGCCTATTTTGGGCTGTGAGGTATATGTGGCGCCAGCTTCCCGATTTGACAAGGAAATAACGGGAGGAGAAGATCGATACTATCATTTGGTCCTTTTGGCAGAAAATCAAGTTGGATATGAAAACTTAATGAAAATAGTGAGCAGGGGTTTTACAGAGGGATATTATTACAGACCTAGAATTGATATGGAAATACTCAGACAGTATCACGAGGGGATCATTGCTCTTTCTGCATGTCTAGCTGGGGAAGTATCAAGAAATATAGCAAAGGGCCTTTACAATGAGGCGGCAAAAGCTGCAAAAAAATATGAAGAATGTTTTGGAAAGGGAAATTTCTTTCTAGAGATTCAAGATCATGGAATTCCCTTACAGCAGACAGTGAATATGTCTCTCATAAAGCTTAGCAAAGAGCTGGAAATTCCTTTGGTAGCCACTAACGACATTCATTATACGTATGCTGAAGATGAAAAATCCCATGATGTTCTTCTCTGTGTCCAAACTGGAAAAAAAGTCAGCGATGAAGATAGGATGCGTTATGAGGGGGGACAGTTTTTTGTAAAATCCGAGGAAGAAATGCGGATGCTTTTTCCTTATGCAAAAGAAGCAGTGGAAAACAGTCAAAAAATTGCAGATCGATGTGAGGTGGAAATTGAATTTGGTGTGGCAAAGTTGCCTCATTATGAGGTGCCAAAGGGGTTTGACTCTTGGTCTTATTTGGTGGATTTGTGTGAGGAAGGACTGAGAAAAAGGTATCCAGTACATGGGAAAGAGCTAAAGAGCCGCCTAAAATATGAGTTAGACACAATAAAATCTATGGGATATGTAGATTATTTTCTAATCGTCTGGGATTTTATTCATTATGCAAAAGAAAATGGAATCATGGTAGGGCCTGGAAGAGGCTCAGCAGCAGGAAGCATTGTTTCTTACTGCTTGGAAATTACAGACATTGATCCTATAAAATATAATCTTCTTTTTGAGCGGTTTTTAAATCCAGAGCGAGTCTCTATGCCAGATATTGATATTGACTTTTGTTTTGAGAAAAGGCAGAAGGTTATTGACTATGTAGTAGAAAAATATGGACATGACAAAGTAGTTCAGATAGTGACCTTTGGTACAATGGCAGCGAAAGGAGTCATAAGAGATGTGGCCAGGGCCATGGATCTTCCTTATGCTTTTGCAGACTCATTGGCAAAAATGATTCCCAATGAGTTGAATATGACTATAGAAAAGGCACTGGAAATGAACCCAGAATTCCGTAAACTTTATGAGGAAGATGAAGAGGTTTATAATTTAATTAATATGTGTAAACGCTTAGAAGGCCTTCCCAGACATACATCTATGCATGCAGCAGGAGTTGTCATCTGTCCCGAGGCAGCGGATAATTTTGTACCTTTATCTAGGGCAACAGATGGATCCATTACAACTCAGTTTACAATGACTACTTTAGAGGAGCTGGGACTTTTAAAAATGGATTTCTTAGGATTAAGGACATTGACTGTAATACAAAATGCCCTAGGTCTTGTGGAAAAAGACAAAGGAATCTGCCTGGATATGGAAAAAATAGATTATCATGATCAAAAAGTATTGGAGTCCCTTGGAACAGGTAAAAATGATGGAGTGTTCCAATTGGAAAGCTCGGGAATGAAAAGCTTTATGAAGGAGCTAAGGCCCCATAGTCTTGAGGATATAATTGCTGGAATTTCTCTTTACAGGCCTGGCCCAATGGACTTTATTCCCCAATATATTAAAGGAAAAAATAATCATGAAAGTATTGTCTATGATTGCCCCCAGTTAGAACCAATATTGGCTCCTACTTATGGCTGTATTGTATATCAGGAGCAGGTTATGCAAATCGTAAGGGATCTGGGAGGATATACATTAGGAAGAAGTGATTTAGTACGCAGGGCTATGAGCAAAAAGAAACAATCTGTTATGGAAATGGAAAAGGAAAATTTTGTTTATGGGAATAAAGAGGAGGGGGTGCCAGGCTGTATTGCCAATGGTATACCAGAAGAAATTGCCAATAAAATATATAATGACATGATGGATTTTGCGAAATATGCCTTTAATAAATCCCATGCAGCTGCCTATGCAGTTGTTGCCTATGAGACAGCTTATTTAAAATATTATTATCCAGTGGAATTTATGGCAGCATTAATGACGTCCGTTATTGACTTTCCCTCTAAGGTTGCAGAATATATTTTATCATGCAGGAATATGGATATTCAAATTTTACCTCCAGACATTAATGAAGGGGAAGCTGGATTTTCAGTGTCCAATAAAGGGATTCGCTATGGTCTCTCAGCAATTAAAAGCATAGGTGCGCCAGTGATTGCCCAGATTGTCAAGGAGAGAGAGGAAGGAGGACTTTTTACTTCCCTAAATGATTTTATAGAGAGAGTGGCTGGTAAAGATATCAATAGAAGGATTATCGAAAATTTTATAAAATCAGGAGCTTTGGACAGCTTAGGGGGGACAAGAAAGCAATTTATGTCTGTCTATACACAAATATTAGATAATTTTATTCAGAATAAAAAAAAGAATATGGCAGGGCAGATGTCTTTATTTGATTTTGTAAGCGAGGAAGAAAAGGGAGACTATGAGATTCAAATGCCAGAGGTAGGAGAATATTCCAAAGAAATGTTGCTGGAATTTGAAAAAGAAGTGTTAGGTATTTATATTAGTGGACATCCTCTAGAAGAATATGAAGACTTATGGAGAAAAAATATTAGTGCGTTGAGTTCCGATTTTATTTTAGATGGGGAAAGCAGGGCAATGAAAGTAAAAGATGGATCGAAAGTGACCATAGGAGGAATGATTACCCATAAAACAATAAAACATACAAAAAATCAGCAGACAATGGCATTTTTAACTATCGAAGATCTAGTAGGAACTGTGGAAGTCATAGTATGGCCAAGAGATTATGAAAGAAATAAGAAAAATCTAAACGAAGAAAGCAAAGTATTTATTACAGGAAGGGTAGATGGAGGAGAAGAAAAGGATGGAAAGCTAATTTGTGAGAGGATAAGGCTTTTTGAAGAAGAGCCAAGAAAGCTATGGATAAAATTTCAGACGAAGGAAGAATATCAAGAAAAAGAGGAGGATTTATTACAGCACATGAAGGGATTTGACGGGGGAGATGCTGTTGTGATTTACATTGGAGATACAAGGGAGATGAAAAGTTTACCCCCCAGTCAGAATGTGGCTGCAAATAAAGAGCTAATTGATAAGCTTTCTGCTATGCTGGGAAAAGAGAATGTGAAAGTTGTCTAAAAATGATTGAAAACTAAGGGGAAAAGGATTAAAATTAGTAATAGAAGGGGACAGGAGGAAAGCAAGTATGGCCAAAGAAATCAAGACAATTGGAGTGCTGACAAGTGGTGGAGATGCACCAGGAATGAATGCTGCCATTCGGGCAGTTGTAAGGAAATCTATTGTAAACGGAAAGAAAGTAAAGGGTATTCAAAGAGGTTATGCAGGGCTGCTCAATGAAGAGATATTTGACATGACACCAAGGGATGTTTCGGATACAATACAAATGGGCGGGACAATTTTACGTACAGCAAGGTGTGAGGAATTTAAAACAGAAGAGGGACAAAAAAAAGGTGCAGAAATATGTAAGAAACACAAAATAGACGGGCTAGTTGTCATTGGAGGAGACGGTTCCTATAGAGGAGCACAGAAATTGGCAGCCCATGGAATTAATACAATTGGAATACCAGGGACTATTGACTTGGACATTGCCTGTACAGAATATACGATTGGGTTTGACACAGCAGTGAATACAGCAATGCAGGCCATTGATAAAGTTAGGGATACATCCTCTTCTCATGAGAGATGCAGTATTATTGAGGTAATGGGTAGAAATGCAGGATATATTGCTCTATGGTGTGGCGTTGCCAATGGTGCAGAGGACATTCTTATCCCAGAACGTTATGAATTTAATGAGCAGGAGATTATCAATAACATAATTGCCAACCGAAAAAAAGGAAAAACCCATCATTTGATTATTAACGCTGAGGGAATCGGCCATTCCACTTCTATGGCCAGGAGAATTGAGGCTGCAACAGGCATTGAAACGAGGGCCACTATTTTGGGATACATGCAAAGAGGAGGAAGCCCTACTTGCAAAGATCGGTACTATGCTTCTATGATGGGAGCTTATGCAGCTGATATATTGTGTAAGGGAGAGACTAACCGGGTAGTTGGCTATCAACACGGGCAATTTGTTGATTTTGACATTGATGAGGCATTAGCTATGCAAAAGGAAATATCACCTTTTCAATATGAAGTGAGCAGAATGCTTGCAATTTAAAATATAGATTGTTATTGAAAGCTGGGAAAACCATAATCTATTATGTAAGTTGAAAATTCGCATGATAGATTATGGTTTTTTGAATGATTTTCTTCCTAAGTATGCAAAATGGATATGTGTGAGGAAAACCATTGACGGGAGTGAACTTTTATTGGAAAATGGAAAAAGCAGCCTATCAATTAGGAGCAGGGCTGAGAAGAGAACATTCATGGGAGGAACGAATATGAGGAAGAAAAAAGAAAAGAGGCTGACAGTGGCGCAAAGAATGGCCCTGGGATTTTCCTTTATTATTTTGATAGGGGCAATTCTCCTTTCCATGCCTTGGGTGGCAAAGTCAGGCGTAGCCATGAAGCCTGTAGATGCCCTTTTCACCTCTGTGTCTGCAACTTGTGTTACTGGTTTGGTTGTGGCAGACACCTATACAAAATTTAATATAGTTGGACAGGTGATACTCCTTTTCCTTATTCAAATTGGTGGATTGGGATTTATGGTTTTGGGAGTTTTTCTTTCAATGATGCTAAGAAAGAAAATAGGACTTAAAGATCGGGAGATGATCCATGAAAGCATGGGTACACTGACTTTGTCAGGAGTTATACGATTGACAAGAAAAATTATTGTAGGCACACTTTTGTTTGAAAGTATAGGGGCTGCCTTGCTTGCCATTCGGTTTATACCTTTAAAAGGGTTTTGGACGGGAGTTTATTATGGGATTTTTCATTCTATATCTGCTTTTTGCAATGCAGGCTTTGACTTAATGGGAGAAATTGAGGAGTACACATCTTTTTCAACCTATGTGGGGGATCCTTTAATGAATGGTGTGCTTATGGCCTTAATTACCATTGGCGGATTGGGATTTGTCGTTTGGGATGATTTATACAGAAATCGATGGCATTTTAGAAGGTATTATCTCCACACAAAAATAGTTTTGTCAATGACAATTTTTTTATTTTTTATAGGTTCTATTTTTTTCTTTTTTCTTGAATACAACAATGAAATGGCAGGAATGGAGTTAGGACAAAGGATACTGGCCTCCATGTTTTCCTCAGTGACTCCTAGGACTGCAGGATTTAACACAATGGATACAGGGAAGATGACAGATGGGAGTAAGCTTCTTACGATGTTTCTCATGTACATCGGAGGGAGTCCGGGATCTACAGCAGGGGGAATTAAAACAACGACAATGGCTGTTGTTGTCTTGGAAATTATTCAGGGAATACGAAAGACAAAGGGATGTAACGTATTTCATAGAAGGCTGGAAGAAGATGCCGTAAGGAAGGCGAGTATGGCTGCTTTTTTGAATTTGGGATTGATTTTTATTGGAACCTTATTTTTATGTGCAGTCAGCTCCATTGAACTTGGGGATGCTTTATTTGAGGTAACTTCTGCAATGGGGACAGTAGGCATGTCAACAGGGATTACAAGGGATTTAAATACCCTTGGAAAATTAATGATAAGCTTTTTAATGTATTGTGGAAGAATGGGAAGTTTGACTCTGGCATTTATCTTTGTACAAAAGAGGAATGTGCCTCCAGTGCAGCAGCCAGTAGAAAAAATTGCTATTGGATAAGGAGTAAGAAATTCATGATTACATCAACATCAAACAGTCAAATAAAAAATTTGGTTCTTCTTGGCACAAAAAGTAAAGAAAGAAAAGCCCAAGGCCTTTTTCTTGTGGAAGGAATAAAAATGTTCTTAGAGGCTCCTAAGGAAAGAATCGTACAAATTTATGTATCCAATACTTTTTATAAACATACAGAATATCAAAAAGAAATAGAAGAAAAGGGCAATGTGCAAGTAGTGGACGATAGCATATTTCATAAAATATCCAACACAATAACACCTCAAGGAATTTTATGTGTTATGAGGCAATGGAAGGATGGGATGGAGACATGGGACAGGGTGACAGACGGAATCTTTCTAGTGCTTGAAGGAGTCCAGGATCCAGGGAACTTAGGAACTATTTTTCGCACAGGTGAGGGAGCAGGAGTGAAGGGAATTATTATGGATCACCACACGGCAGATGTTTATAACCCAAAAGTAATTCGGAGTACAATGGGTTCTATTTTCCGGATTCCTTTTGTAAAAACGGATTGTTTAGAAAGGACAATAAAAGATTTAAAAAAAGGAGAGGGAGCTGTCTATGCATCTTGTATAAAAGGAGGTAAAAACTATACGAAAGTTACTTATAAAAAAAAGAGCATTTTTCTCATTGGGAATGAAGGAAGGGGACTAACAAAAGAAATAATAGCCTTAGCTAATGAAAGAGTTTTTATTCCTATGTGTGGTCAGGTGGAATCTTTAAATGCAGCAGTTTCCGCCTCTTTGCTTATCTACGAGGCGTACAGGCAGAAGGATTTGCATCTATAAATATAGAAAAGAAAGGAATGATTAAATATATGAAAATAGGGTTTATTGGATTGGGAAATATGGCAGGAGCAATGATAGGAGGTCTTATAAAAAATAAGACTTTCAAGAAAGAAGAAATAATAGGAACAGACATTTCAAAGGAAGTAGAAGAGAAAGTAAAGGCAGAGACAGGAATAGAAATAGGAGACTCCAATAAAGAAACAGCCAGAAAAGCTCACATCATTGTATTGTCTGTAAAGCCCCAATATTATGAAGACGTCATTGGAGAAATACGTTTCAGTGTCAGGGAAGAACAGATGATAATAACGATTGCACCAGGGAAAACCATTGAGTGGCTGGAAGGGCAATTTAAAAAACAGATAAAAATAGTAAGATGCATGCCTAACACACCAGCCTTAATTGGAGAAGGATGTACAGGAGTATGTTGTAACAAGTTTGTAACAGAAAGTGAAAAAGAAAGAGTAATACAATTATTTCATAGTTTTGGAAAGGCATATGAAGTAGAGGAAAGATTAATGGATGCTGTTGTAGGGGTAAGTGGCAGTTCTCCAGCTTATGTTTTTCTTTTTATAGAGGCAATGGCTGACGCAGCGGTAAAAGGAGGCATGCCTAGACAGATGGCGTATGAGTTTGCAGCCCAGGCAGTTATTGGAAGTGCAAAAATGATTGCAAAGACAAAAAAGCACCCAGGAGAGCTAAAAGACATGGTATGCTCACCAGCAGGGACTACTATAGAGGCTGTCAGAGTGTTAGAGGAAAGGGGATTTCGGTCAGCAGTCATAGAGGCAGTGGGAGCATGCATTGAAAAATCTAAGAATATTTGACAAATTTTTTGTTTTTTGATAATATATACATACGTTAGTAATAAAATTGTAATATATTTAACATAATTTTATTATGTTATCTATAAAATTGAAAAAGTAACGTATGGAGGATTTATTAAAAATGAAATATAAAACAGCGTTTCGTTATTTCTTTATTTCAGCGGCAATTTTGTCAATAAACGGGGCGGCAAAGGAAGATGTTTATGCAAGAGAGTTTAAAAGCATAGCAGAGATCAGCGCAGGAATATCAAAAGAAATAGGAACGGATAACGCTTCAAAAGAAATAAAGAGTAGAGATATAGCAGCAGGAGTAACAAAGGCTATTCCCATAGATACCTTGCTTATTGACGACACAGTATCTGCCAATCAGATAGAGGAAACACCTGTTCAGGAGCAGGAGGAAATGAATTTGCCAGAGAGTGGAGAGTCCCAGACAGGAAGTCTTGTTATGGCAAAGGTAGACGACTCTCTAAATGTAAGAGCTCAGGCAGCTGAGGAATCATCCGTCGTAGGAAAGATTTATAAGGACTGTGCAGGAGAAATTGTTGAAAAGGGACAGGAATGGACAAAGATTCGTTCTGGAAATGTAGAGGGATGGGCTAAAAACGAATACCTCCTTTTTGGGGAGGAAGCCGAAAAACTAGCAGAAGAGGTAGGGAACAAGACGGCGACCATTGAAGCGCAATCGTTAAGAGTCAGGGATAATGCAAATGCCCAGGCAGGGGTCAGCACTTTATTGGCAGAAGGCGAAGAAGTAAAAGTTTTAGGCTCGGATGGTAAGTGGATTAAAATCCAAATGAGTAATGAGAAGGTAGGCTACGTTTCCAGCGACTATGTTTCCGTTGAAAACAAACTTTCCCAAGGTGAAACAATAGAAGAGATCCAACAAAGACAGCAAAAGGAAGAGGAAAAAAGGGAACAGGAGAGGAAAGAAAAAGAGAAAAAAGAAGGAAATTCTTCTGTGCAAAAGCCTCAAGTAACAATGGGAAAAGCAGTTCCAGCAGGGACAAGCGATCTCATATTGCTGGCAGCACTTATTGAATGTGAAGCGAATCAGGAAGTTTATGAAGGAAAAATAGCAGTTGGAGCAGTTGTCATGAATCGATTACATAGTGGAAGATATGCAAATATTGCAGATGTTATTTACGCACCAGGTCAGTTTGGACCAGCAGGTTCGGGAAAAGTAGCTGCTGTTGTGGCAAAGGGGCCTAGCGCCCAAAACATACAAGCAGCAACAGAAGCATTAAATGGGGTAAATAATGTGGGAAGTGCCACCCATTTTCGTAACATAAGGAGTGGAAAGCAAGGATTTGTCATTGGAAATCATGTATTTTGGTAAAGATAGGGGAGCAGTTCATGTTATAAACATGAGCTACTCCCTATTGATTTAGAATAAAAATTTTCCTTGTTGTAGTTTTTCTTTTTTGGCAGGAAATCTGCGCCATTGACATAATCATTGAAAATGCCTATAATAAAGTGAACCATAGAAGAAAGGGGAGTTGCGTATGGATGCTTTCATATGGCTTGCCGTTATTGTTATATGTCTTATTATAGAAGCAGTTACACTAGGTCTTACAACTATCTGGTTCGCAGGAGGGGCATTGATTGCTTTCATTGCTTCTTTATTCAGGGTTCCTATAGCAATACAGTTTTTTCTTTTCTTTATTGTTTCCCTAGCTCTTTTATTTTTGACAAGACCCATTGCTATAAAATATTTTAACAAGGACAGAATAAAAACAAATGTAGATACCCTTATTGGGAAGCAGGCTGTTGTCATAAGTGAAATTAATAATTTAAAAGGGGAGGGAACAGTAATTCTGGAAGGTAAAGAATGGACGGCAAGGAGCAATGCCAAACATGAAATTCTGGAAGATGGTATGGTTGTGAAAATTTTACGCATTGAAGGGGTAAAATTAATAGTAGAAAAAGATCTGGAAGGAGTGTAATGGAATATGGTGGATTATTTTGCAGTTATTTTATTTGTACTATTGTTTATTTTTATTTTAATTGTTTTTGCGTCTTGTATTAAGATTGTGCCTCAGGCGCAAGCTTATGTTATGGAACGCCTTGGAGCATATCAGGGAACCTGGTCTGTCGGTTTTCATTTAAAGATACCTTTCATAGAAAGAGTGGCCAAGAGAGTTCTTTTAAAGGAACAGGTTGTGGATTTTGCTCCTCAGCCAGTAATTACAAAAGACAATGTTACTATGAGAATTGATACAGTAGTATTTTTTCAAATTACAGATCCCAAATTATTTGCTTATGGGGTTGAAAATCCAATAATGGCCATTGAAAATTTGACGGCAACAACGCTGAGAAATATTATTGGAGATTTAGAGTTAGACGAGACTTTGACATCCAGAGAGACGATTAATACAAAGATGAGAGCCTCATTAGACATAGCGACAGATCCATGGGGCATTAAAGTAAATCGAGTGGAATTAAAAAATATTATTCCTCCTGCTGCTATTCAGGATGCAATGGAAAAGCAGATGAAGGCAGAGAGAGAAAGAAGAGAAGCTATTTTAAGGGCAGAAGGGGAGAAGAAGTCTACCATTCTGATAGCTGAGGGAAAGAAAGAATCCGCTATCTTGGATGCAGAAGCAGAAAAACAGGCAGCTATTCTTCGGGCAGAGGCTGAAAAGGAGAAAATGATTCGAGAGGCAGAAGGTCAGGCAACAGCGATTTTGAAAGTGCAGCAGGCGACAGCGGACGGAATACGTTTTGTAAAGGAAGCAGGAGCAGATTCTTCTGTATTGCAAATAAAAAGCCTAGAGGCTATGGAAAAAATAGCAGATGGAAGAGCGACAAAAATTATCATTCCATCTGAAATACAAGGATTGGCAGGGCTGGCTGCCTCCATGAAGGAAATTATGGCAAAGAGCGAATAAAAATAATGGCTGCCACACGAAGGAATGACTTTGTGAGGCAGCTTTTTTTATAAGGAGGATGAGAGATGGACGCAGTGCAATTAAAAGGACGTAGTTTCTTAACGTTAAAGGATTTTACAAAAGAAGAAATTTTATATTTCATATCCCTTGCAGAAAAGCTGAAAATGAGGAAAAAGCAAGGAATATTAGGAGAGAGCTTGAAAGGTAAAAATATTGCTTTACTATTTGAAAAGCCCTCTACAAGAACAAGGTGTGCGTTTACGATTGGATGTGTAGATGAGGGAGCCCATCCAGAATATTTAGGAAAAGATGATATACAGCTGGGAAAAAAAGAAAGCATTGAGGATACAGCGAGAGTGCTTGGAAGAATGTTTGACGGTATAGAATTCAGAGGTTTTGCACATAAGTCAGTGGAAATTTTGGCCGAGTATAGTAAGGTGCCTGTGTGGAATGGACTGACCGATGAGTATCATCCAACCCAGGTATTGGCGGATTTTCTCACAATAAAAGAACATTTGGGGAGGCTTAAAGGAATCCAATTTGTATACATTGGAGATGGAAGAAATAATGTAGCGAACAGCCTTATGATTGGATGTACAAAAATAGGACTGCATTGTAAAATTATTTCCCCAAAATCTTTACAGCCAAAAGAAAACCTTGTGAAAGAATGTGAAGGATATGCAGAAAAGTCAGGAGCAAGTTTGACAATCACAGAGGATACTTCTTTCGTAAAAGGAGCAGATGTGATTTATACAGATGTCTGGGTTTCTATGGGAGAAGAAGAGAAGGCAAAGGAGCGTCTTACCTTATTAAAGCCATACCAAGTAAATGAGGAGTTGATGGATAAAACTGGAAATAATCATACACTGCTCTTACATTGTCTGCCTGCAGTAAAAGGAAATGAAGTGACAGAAGAGGTATTTGAGAAGCATGCAGAGGAAATTTTTGATGAGGCAGAAAACAGAATGCATACAATTAAAGCAGTTATGGTAGCTACTTTAGGAGATTACCTACCATGAATGGAAACATGAAAAAGTATGTGAAAATGCAGCTAAAGGATAAGGATTTCCACAGGGATTTTGTCAATATGTGTCTAGGGATCGTTATTATTGTATTGGGAATTATTCAGTTTATGATGGATTTAGAAACTACAATATACTATGGACTTATTTTTCTTCTAGGGACAGTTATGACAACAGCAAATGTAGTAAAATTTCACAAAGATAATAAAGTATTGTCAACAATGTTTCTTTTTTTAACAATTATTTTAATGGCGGCTGCAGTTCTTTCAGCAATGCTGGCAATGTAAGCAGAGGGAAAAGTAAAATATGTCAGTAAAGAAATTCTAAATCTTGAACGGAATGTCTTGTGCCTTAAATGGGGTATTATGGGAAAGATATAGGTGTAAATCAATGAAAACAGAAATTCTAAGTATGTTAAGAAGTACGTCTGATTATGTATCAGGCCAGAGTATATGCAAGAAATTTGGCGTATCTAGGACGGCTGTATGGAAAATAATAAATCAGTTAAAAGAGGAAGGATATGAAATTGAAGCAGTCCAAAAAAAGGGTTATCGGTTATTGGAAATAGGAGAGGTCATATCAGAAAGCGAATTAAAAAGCAGGATGAAGACAAAGTGGCTTGCCAGAGAAATTTATTATTATGATGAAATAGATTCCACAAACACAAGGGCAAAGCAACATGCAGAGGAGGGGTGTCCCCAGGGAGCTTTAGTAGTATCCAATATGCAGAAAGCAGGAAAGGGAAGCAGAGGAAGGGGATGGCAGTCGCCTTCTGGGGCAGCTGTATATATGAGTCTTGTTTTGAGACCAAAATTTTTACCTAATAAGGCTTCTATGGTTACCTTAATTATGGCTTTAGCTGTAGCAAAAGCCATTGAGGAGACTACAGAACTTTCATGCCAAATTAAATGGCCGAATGACGTTATTATCAATAAAAGGAAGGTATGCGGTATATTGACAGAGATGAGCGGGGAACAAGACTATATTCAATATATTGTTATTGGGGTTGGCATTAATGTAAAAGAGCAGACTTTTCCAGATGATATTAGGCAGAAGGCCACATCTTTAGAAGAAGAAGTCAGAGAGATCAACAGAAAAGAAGTGCCTAAAAGAGCTTATTTAATAGAAAGAACAATGTATTATTTTGAAGAATATTATGAACTTTTTGAAGAAAAAGAAAGTTTAGCATTTTTGAAAGAAGAATACAATCAGTACTTAGTAAACAAAGAAAAGGAAGTAAAGGTATTGGGAACTTCATATGGGTATACAGGAATATGTCATGGCATTAATGAAAATGGAGAGCTTTTAGTGGAAACAGAAAAAAATACTTTAGAAAAAGTGTGTTCTGGGGAAGTGTCAGTAAGGGGAATCTATGGATATGTCTAAGAGAACAGTGCTATGTGGAGCCAACGCTTATGAACAGAAGTATTATTTTAATGAGCGGTTTAAACAGCTACCTATGTCTATCCAGGAAGAACTTCATATTATTTCTGTACTCTTTACAGAGGAGGTAGGGGGAATTTTTACAATGATATTTGAAGAAGACGGAAGATTGTCTTTAGAAGTAATGGCAGAGGAAGAAGATATTCTTTATGATGAAATTGCAAGTGGACTTTACATTAGAGAAATACAAAGAAAGAAGCAGGACTTAATGGAAGCTTTGACTATGTTTTATAAAGTATTTATATTAGGAGAGAGATAAAATGCTATTAGTAGTGGATGTAGGAAATACAAATATTACATTTGGTGTTTATCATGGAGAGGAGTTGCTCCATACATTTCGCCTTATGTCAAAATTATCTAGAACTTCTGACGAATATGGTTTTAGTATTACCAATCTCTTAGAAAAACAGGGAGCGGTAGTAGAGGATATTAAAGGGGTTATAATAGCCAGTGTAGTTCCAGACTTAATGCATTCTTTGATCAACGCCTTTATTCGGTATTTTGACATGACTCCTCTAACAGTAGGCCCTGGTATTAAAACAGGAATCCGTCTAATGGTTCCTAATCCAAAAGAGCTTGGGGCAGATAGAATTGTGGATGCGGTAGCTGCCTATGAAAAGTATGGGGGGCCTGTGTTAGTCATGGATTTTGGCACAGCCACTACCTATGATCTTGTGACAGGAGATGGAGCTTTTATTGGAGGAATTACTGCCCCAGGACTAAGACTATCAGCTCAGGCTTTGTGGGAGGGGACGGCAAAGCTTCCAGAGATTGAGATTAAAAGACCAGATAAAATTTTAGGCCATGATACAACATCAAGTATGCAGTCAGGATTAGTTTATGGACAAATTGGACAAACAGAATATATTGTAGATAGAGTAAAGGCAGAAACAGGATTGAAAGATTTAAAAGTTGTGGCAACGGGAGGATTGGGAAGAATCATTGCTGACAATACAGATAAAATTGACATTTATGACAGCACCTTAACATTAGATGGTTTAAGAAGGATATATAATCGAAATCAGAAAAATTAACGGGAAATGTTGAATCCCTCATTATAATTTCTTACATGGAATATTTGCTTAGGAGAAAAAGAAAAACATGAAATGGAAAATAGGAGAGGTAGAAATTTCAAATCCTTTTATATTAGCGCCTATGGCAGGAGTAAGTGACCTGCCATTTCGCTTATTGTGCAAGGAACAAGGAGCAGGACTTGTTTCTATGGAAATGGTCAGTGCAAAGGGAATTTACTACAAGAACAAAAATACAAACATGCTCATGGAAATTCATGAAGACGAACAAGTTGTTTCCCAGCAGATTTTTGGAAGCGATCCAACCATTATGTCTGAGATGGCAAAAAAGATTGAAGACCGTCCCTTTTCCATTTTGGACATTAATATGGGATGCCCGGTGCCTAAAATAGTAAATAATAACGAAGGCTCGGCATTAATGAGGGATCCTCTTCTTGTTGGGAAAATAGTGGAAGCGGTTTCTAGAGGAATTAAGAAGCCAGTAACTGTGAAAATTCGAAAAGGTTTTGACGATGACCATATTAATGCTGTTGAAATTGCAAAGATTGCTCAAGAAAGTGGGGCAGCGGCAGTAACTGTCCATGGCAGGACAAGAGAACAATACTATTCTGGAAAGGCTGATTGGGACATTATAAGGCAGGTAAAGGAAAAGGTACAAATACCAGTCATTGGAAATGGGGATGTATGTACTCCAATGGATGCAGAGAGACTTATGAAAGAGACGGGATGCGATGGCGTAGCTATTGGAAGGGCTGCCAGAGGAAATCCCTGGATATTTCATAGTATGAACATTTATTTTTTAGAGGGAAGGATAGAAAATAAGCCTTCTTTCAATGAAGTAAAAAAAATGATTTTACGCCATGCTAAGCTCCAGGAAAAGTATAAGGGCAGTTATACTGCCATGAGAGAAATGAGAAAACATACTTCTTGGTATATGTCAGGTTATCCTCATTCTTCCAGAATTCGTCAAAGTTTGAATGAGATAGAAACAATGGAGCAATTAGAAAAACTCCTCTTAAATATATAATGGAAGGTTATGTAATAGAGACCTTGGTCATATAGTAACAATATGGAAAGAATAATATTTTATATAGAGGAAAAAAAGAAAAAAAGAAAAAAGGTTTCTATTTTGTGGGCAGGGCTTCTAGTTCTTTTAGGGAGAATAAAGATAAGGAAAGAAGAGGATAGAGGAATTTCCATTATTACATTAACTTTTCCCATAGCAACAAGAGAATTTGCTTCCATTGAAGATAGGTCAAGGGCACGACTTTTAAACAGAGTATTTGTGAAAATGGATAAGATAGCTGGGGACAAGAATTATTGCATTGTAGTGTCTAATGAACTATCTTCTTATGTGAACCATAGCCAGGTAATTGACGGAAATGGTTTTCCTCTTCTGTATATGGAGGAGATAATACAATGGATACAGAAAAAGCATCATTTAAAGGCAAAAGACACAAGTATTATTTTGATTGAGACGGGAAATGAGAAGACAAAGGATTTTCCAACAGAAGAAATACTTTGGCAGATTTATGACAAAAAAAATAAACTGGGAATTGTAACAAGCAGGGGAGATTTTTTTGAGGAACAGATAGAAACTATTTATAAGGAAACTGGTTTGCTCATTCCTATAGGAGGTAAACTTAGCTTTGGAAATCTTATACTAGACTTTGGTTTGTATGACAAAAGATATATTAGAGAAATCCAAAAAGGAGGGGTATATATAGACTTTACACAGGAGCAGTTAAAAACAAAGGTTTTTGAGGCAAAACGAAAGGATATTGTTTATTATAATCATTTTCACTTTACATTGGATGGAAAGGAAACAGACAAAAAGTGGATACAGGCACTGATATGGGGCATATCTAGTGAAGAGATGAGACAAAATCTTGGATATTATAAAAAGGATGAAAGAGTACGGCTACATAATCTTGACATAAATAGGAATAATACGGTATAATATGAAAGTTAATCTAAATGAGAAAAACCGCCAAAATATGCACATTGTGGGAATAGGCGTTGGGGTACGCTTAGGAAAGAGGCGATTTTAGAGCAATAGACATAGAGGAAGGTGTAAACGATGGAAGAAAAGAAAAACATATTAACGTACCAGGGGTTAAAAAAGCTGGAAGACGAGCTGCAAGAGCTAAAAGTAGTAAAGAGAAAAGAAGTGGCTCAAAAAATTAAGGAAGCAAGAGAACAGGGAGACTTGTCAGAAAATGCGGAATATGATGCGGCAAAGGATGAGCAAAGAGACGTAGAGGCTAGAATCGAAGAGATTGAGAAGATATTAAAAAACGCTGAAGTTGTTGTAGAAGATGAAGTGGATTTGGATACAATTAGTATTGGATGTAAAGTACGTATTCAGGACATGGAATATAATGAGGAATTAGAATATAAAATAGTGGGTTCTACAGAGGCAAACAGTTTAAAGGGAAAAATTTCTAATGAATCTCCTGTGGGAAAAGCTTTGCTAGGGCATAAGACAGGGGAACTTGTGGAAGTGGAAACTCAAGCAGGCATGCTGAAATACAAGGTACTAGAAATTCAAAGATCAAACTAAAGGAGTGTTACAGGTGGCAAAAGAAGGTCAACAGAACCAACAAAAAGAACAAGATTTAAACCAGCTGTTAAAGGTGCGCAGAGAAAAGCTGGAAGAGCTTCAAGGCGAAGGAAAGAATCCTTTTATTATAACAAAATATGACGTCACCCATCACAGCCAGGAAATCAAAGATCATTTTGAACAATTAGAAGGAAAGTCTGTATCTATAGCAGGCAGAGTCATGTCAAAGAGGGTTATGGGCAAGGCTTCCTTTTGCAACATTCAAGATCTCGAAGGAAATATTCAGTCATATGTAGCAAGGGATTCCATTGGCCAGGAAAACTATGCCTACTTTAAAAAGCTGGACATTGGAGATATTATTGGGATAAAAGGAGAAGTGTTTAAGACGAAAACCCAGGAAATTTCTATTCATGCTCTTGAGGTAATCTTATTGTCCAAAAGTCTTCAAATCCTTCCAGAAAAATTTCATGGTCTAACCAACACAGATATCCGTTACCGCCAGCGGTATGTGGATTTGATTATGAACAAGGAAGTAAAGGAAACGTTCATAAAGCGTTCCAAAATAATAAAAGCAGTCAGGGAATATTTGGACAGTGAGGGATTTATGGAAGTAGAAACTCCCATGTTAGTGCCCAATGCAGGGGGGGCAGCTGCAAAACCATTTGACACGCATTACAATGCCCTCAATGAAGACGTGCATTTGCGTATTTCTTTAGAACTATACTTAAAGAGATTAATTGTTGGTGGGCTAGAGAGAGTTTATGAAATTGGCAGAGTGTTTCGCAATGAGGGGCTAAGTGTACGACATAATCCAGAATTTACTTTGTTGGAACTTTATCAGGCATACACGGACTATTATGGGATGATGGACTTATGTGAGAAGCTATTTCGAAATGTTGCAAAAGAAGTACTTGGCACAACAAAGATTCAATATGGAGAAGATGAAATTGATTTAGGGAAAAACTTTGAGCGTCTTACAATGGCTGAAGCAGTAAAAAAATATGGAAATATTGATTTCAATTTAATAAAGACAGATGAAGAGGCAAAGGCTTTGGCTGATCAATATGAAATTCATTATGAAAAAAGGCATAAAAAGGGAGACATATTAAACTTTTTATTTGAAGAGTTCGTTGAGGAAAAATTGGTACAGCCCATATTCATAATGGATCATCCAGTGGAGATTTCCCCCCTGGCAAAGAGAAAGCCAGATAACCCTGAATATACAGAGCGATTTGAATTATATATTACAGGAAGGGAAATGGCAAATGCTTTTTCCGAATTAAACGATCCCATTGATCAGAGAGGTCGTTTTGAGGCCCAAGAGGAGCTAAAAGCTCAAGGGGATGAGGAGGCAAATAGCATAGATGAAGATTTCCTCAACGCATTGGAGCATGGGATGCCTCCAACAGGAGGAATTGGCATTGGTATGGATCGCATGATTATGTTATTAACCAACTCAGCGGCTATTCGGGACGTGCTGCTGTTTCCGACGATGAAAACTTTGGGTGGAAAAGACCAGTAAAATCAAGGGTTTGCGGACTTAAAGACAGTATGGTACGACAAGAGTACGACAAAATAAACCCTCTTAACGGGTTAAAATAAATGATTTTAAATGAAACTCGTGTCAGTTCAAGTTAATATTTTGTACGATAAGGACATTTTTCTAAAAGAAAATTTTAGGGAAGTGTCCTTTTGTTATGGTCAAAACAAAATAAGAAATGGAGGAAATGAACATGAGTAATACAGCGTTAGGAGCAGAGAAAGCGGTTATTTTTATCAGCGATGCACATGAAAAATTCTACTATGAGAAATTGAAAGAGGTCAGGTATCAAGACGTGTACCACAAAGCGCTTGTATTATTGTAAACTGAATTGCTTGCAATTCAGTTTGGTATCAGTGATGACACAAGAAAAAATATCAACAGCATTTATAACTTTAAGACAGGCTGTGTAATAACGGAGTGTAAAGGCAATCGAAGATTGCCTTTCATGAAGGCTGGCAGACCAGCGGGAGCGTGAAAGTGGTCAGGATGGCATTTAACCTTTACTGCAACGGTACGCCGAGCGTCTTTGACTACGATGATGCGGAGGAACAGGTGGACGAGTGCAAAATGTATACAGTGGAGGAATTATTCTGCTGTGCCTATGCACCTTATTTTTGGCAGGCAATACAGATACGGTATCCGGAATACGCAACATATAACCACGATCTGTACGCCGTGCTTGGAGGACGGGATTGATGTTAAAAGTCAGACTTATGGGAACGAAGAACGATATTAAGTGGTTCGGGAAGATTTTACAGCGTAACCCGAAAATCGAGGTGACGGAGTTT
>CAJUTQ010000003.1 GCA_910589265.1 uncultured Lachnospiraceae bacterium | reverse complement strand
TTTATAGGCAAGGCGTAGGTACGGCAAAAATACTGTTCTGTTTCCATGTTCCAGTTTGGTGTAAGTCTTTCTGACAGTTCAACAGGGTGTGTTGCTGTATAAAGCTGCACATTTGAAGCAATTAACACATTATCGCCAATCGTTATTTTATTGCAGTCTACGAATGTGCAATTCATATTCACGGAAACATTGTTTCCAACATAGATATTTCTTCCATAATCGCAGATAAATGGAAGCCCGACAGATACATTTGTGCCAATTCCTCCAAACAACTGTTTTAAGATATTTATTTTTTCTGCTTTTTGCTCATAGGTAAGGGCATTATATTTCTGCAATAATGTTCTCGCATGACTTTTTATATCTAAAAAGATTTTATCATGGCAGTTATAATATTCTCCTGTCATACATTTTTCTAATTCAGTCATAGTAGCACCTAGTATAATGAACGCATAGGGAAATTCATTACACATTTTCCTTTCTTGATTATTTTCTATATAATCAGTTGTAGACGCTGTGGATTAGTAATAGCGCCTACGGCAGCTTCCCTATAAGCTGACTGTTTCCTTTGGAGGCTCTAACCACAGCTCTATGTTTAGTTGTTAATTAGTTAGATAACGCATGACGTTTTCTATATAGCAAGGATACATTCAACATAGAGTTTGCAAAAACACAGCATAAATTTATTACAAAGGAGTGATTCTTTATGTTATTTGTTGGCATTGATGTAGCCAAATCCAAACATGACTGCTGTATCATTGATTCTAGTGGTGTTATCATTACGGATTCCCTTCGTATTTCAAACACAAAAGAAGGTTTCGATACACTTTACACCTCAATCATCTCTGCGCTTGAGTCAGCTGATTTTTCAAACGTAAAAATAGGACTTGAATCAACCGGTCATTACAGCACAAACATTACAAACTATCTGTATTCCAAAGGCTTTCATATTACTGTACGGAACCCTTTAGCAACAAAGGCTTTTCGTAAGGCTGGAACCCTTAGAAAAACCAAAACAGATAAGTGTGACGCCAAAGTCATTGCAACGATGCTCTTTTCTGATGAATCTAAATCCTATTCACCTTCATCATACCAGATCCAAGAGCTAAAGTCACTAACAAGGCATCGTTATCGTATGATTGGTTACCGTTCCAAGCTTAAGCTTTCTGTCACTCGACTAATAGATATCATTTTCCCTGAACTGCCTCCATGCTTCATGGTAAAAAAAAACCTGTTACAAAGCAAGTAACAGGCTGTTTCCTTATATTCTTTTTGCAAGCGTTTCAATAACAAAAACGACAGGAATTTGTGTTGTGCCGTTATATCCCCCATTAATTCGTTTGGTATTCAAGTTATAAGAAAAATTCCAATCCGACAATTTCGCTAAGGTTGAGAATGGGGAATTAATAATACTTAGAACACAACAATTCTTTTTCTTAAACTGGCTGACTGCTTCAATTAATTTTTCAGTTTCGCCGCTTTCTGATAATGCGATTACGGCTGTGTTTTTCCAGTGGAATGTTTCTATCGGATAAAATACATCTTCCAGCCCTACGGCAAAATGCCCCATATTGGAAAAATATCTTGCTCCGTATTTTGCCAACGTTCCTGATGACCCCATACCTGTAAAAATTATCAAATCAGCTTTTCTAAGAACGCTAATCGCAAACAATAATTTTTCCTCAAAGGCACTTGAATTTGCTCTTGTAAAAAAATCAGAAAGTTCCTGCAAATCTTCCATAGGCGGATATGTGGCTTGTAAAGTAATTTCTTTTTTCAGAGCTTCTTTAAATTCGGAATACCCATCAAAATTGTTTTTATTGCAAAAGCGCAATATGGTAGACGTAGATACTTGAAGCTCTTTTGCAAGCTCCCTAATGGTCATGTATTGTATTTTATCAATATCAGAAACAATATATTTGTAAATACGAATATCTGTTTCGCTGTACTTTTGTATTTCTTCATACGAAAACATACGGTATTTCCTCCCTGTATTAGATTACTTGATTATATACTGGTTCTATACGCTTTACAACACTGGATATATACAGGAATGAAAAAATTTCCGTAGTAGTCGGCATTGTGCTGTAATGTGTATAACTGGCTGTCTATTTCTTGTTTTCGGTTGCTTGCTTCTTTACCGTATATGAGCATTCTGTTAGGTTATGCATCCAATATAGAAGGCACACCCTTTCCTATAGGAGCGCCAGATAAGAAGACTGTTTTTTATCATATTTTCTTGTGGATAGGGCAAGATTGATTTGTCCCAATTTGTGCATTTATATTTTTATGAATCATAAAGGAGATAAAGCTTTTTGCCGAAATAATAGAAAATAGGGGAAAGGATAATATACAGATGTATGATATTATAGTAGTTTGGGTAGGACCAACAGACTGAACAGCCTCCAAGATTTTATCAGATAAGGGCCGTAAAGTTTTCATGGAAGAGAAATTCAAGATGCTTTAAGTCCTGTTCAGGTATTTTGATAAAGAAATCAATGGAACTAGTGAAGTACTATTTTGGGGAACAGACATCAGAGTCTGTTATGTGTACCCCTATAGAAAATAGAGGAATGATATTCACAGATGACAAGGGGAAGGGATATCTGCAGGAATGGAAAGTGGATATTGGGCTGCTTCTGCAATATGAGAGCATTTTGATAATCCTACAATGGTTTGTGAAGATTACAGGCAAAGAACAGAAGTCTTGAAATCCTATATGCAGCGACAGAGAGGTTTGGTTGGAAGTACAGTTGACTATGTAGTTTAGCAATAAAGTTGGAGGTATTGTTCCATTATGAAAAAGATAGGTATCCTTTGGTTGACAATTTCAATAGTAATTATGTTAATATTACCATGGTTAGCAGTTACTTTTGTAAAGGACGATGGAGGTATGGCAATTTCTTTTCTTTTATTTTTTGGCTTAAATCCAATATACTCTATAATTATAGGAGCATTTGCAGGAAAAGACATGAAACATCTTTGGAATTTACCAGTTATTTCAGCAATTTTGTTTCTGATGGGAACATGGATTTTCTTCGATATGGGAGAAATGGCATTTGTCATGTATATGGTCATTTATTTGATTATAGGGATTCTTGCTATGTTGGTTTCTATGTTAGTTAATAAGAAAAGGAAAGGAGAGATGAAAATATGAAAAATAAAAAGGAGGTATTGTATGTATGACTATGTACAAATTATGAAAAGTGATAGTAGGATTGATGTATGGTTCTATAATGAGCATGAAAAACCCTTTGCCATTGGAGAAAAAATGTATGAAATTAACGAAGAAGCGTATATGAATGGATATAATTGGGATGTTTTTTTCAATTACTATCTTGAAAAAAATGCGCCTCATATTTTGGAAGGTTTAGACAGTGACCCAGAAGCAGGTTCTTATGTTGCCTTCTTTCCATTAACAGAAGAAAATGAAAAAAAGGCAGAAAGTTTTGTGGAACTAATCATTTCATTGATTGAAAATGAAGATGAGCTTTATCGAATAGTGAGAGAAAAAGGGAATGAAATTGAGTGGGACTAATTTATAATTTATTATGGTGGAGAAAGGAAAATAGAATGATTTAATAACTATTTATAGTTATTGATAAGTAAAGAGTACTGTTTTAGAAATTCCGTTTGTATCGGTCATATTCCAGCAACAGAGCCTTGTATAGAAAACTTATAATTTTGATATTCCCATGTAACAATTACCATTTTGTTGTCAGTAGTTTGCAGTACTTTCACATATATAGTCTGTCCAAAGGAAATATTACCCATCCATATTTCTTCTAATAGTTCATTATATGGGCTATCAAGTTGAAAAGTCATAGGATTTTTTCCAACGGACAGCTTACAGTTGATGCCTAAAAAATCATAATAATAAAACTTCTAAATGATGCACATCTGTCTAATTGTACTTCATATTTTTATTCAATTTTCATTTTGAGGTAAAAGAACAGGAAATTCAAATACAGAAGATAAATCTTCAGAATTTTCTGTTTCTAGAATTATTTCCTTCCAATTTCTATTCCTTTTTTGTTGTTCTTGTAGGAGACTTGTTTTTGCAGTATACTTTAGTTGTAACATTGCTTGAATAGTTGTAAAGGAGAAAAATAAAATGAGAAAGACAATTTTATTTGTAATTTTGCCCCAGTATGCAGATTGGGAAGCAGCATATATTACATCAGCAATTACAATGTTAGGACAAGGGCAATATGATATAAAAACGGTTTCTTTATCTAAAGACTATGTTCTGTCAATGGGTGGTTTTCGAGTTATGCCAGATTATGATATGAAGTCTGCTCCAGATAATTATGAGGCTCTCATCTTAATTGGGGGTATGACATGGAGAGATGAAGATGCACAGCAGGTGAAGACTCTTGTAGAAGACTGTAAGAAGAAAGGAAGAATATTAGGTGGAATTTGTGATGCCTCTGCTTTTTTAGGAACTATTGGTATTTTAAATGATGTAAATCATACAAGTAATGACTTAAATGATTTAAAGCAATGGGCAGGATGTCATTATGAAGGAGAAACAAAGTACATTGCCAAACAGGCAGTTCGGGACGGAAATGTTATAACAGCTAATGGAACTGCTCCTCTGGAATTTGCAAAGGAGATTTTATTTGCTTTAAATGTTGCAAATGAAAGAAAAATTATGGAGTGGTATAATTTTCATAAATTAGGTTTTTATACAGCACCTATGCCAAAGATGTAAATTCAAGTATCATATTATGACAAATTATGAAGTTCTTAAAGCACTGGAAAATAGTTTAGGAATGGAGATACCTAAGTGGAAGGAAAAAAAGATGGAATAATCAGCCCAATAACAAAAGGGGTTCACTTCATTTCAGATGGTTTTCTTTTTATCTAGAATTTATATTCGTAATAAGTTTTTTATTTTTACGGTTATTTTTACAAAATTTCTTTAAACAATTCAAAGTTACGAAGTGGAGAACTATTAAAATAACAGAAAACACGGAAACGTTTTGTTTCATCTGTTTGAACAGTACATGGAGACTTTCGAACAATAGTTGCTTTCTTTTTCATCCCATCTATTAGTTTTGTGTAAGGTACATTTAGTCCATTGGCTATTTTCCAGAGTGTGAAAGAGTATAAAACGATAAATATGAACTATTAGGGGGAGTGAATAAATATGAAAAGAAAGGCATTTCAATCAGCTCTGCCTTATACCTTGCCAATTGCTGTAGGATTTTTGTTTCTTGGGATGTCCTATGGCTATTTTATGAGGAGTAAGGGATTTTCCTTTCTATATCCCATGCTGATGAGTTTTTTTATTTTTGCAGGTTCTATGGAGTTTGTCACAGTCAACTTACTTTTGTCGGCTTTTAATCCTCTTTATGCCTTTTGTCTTACCTTAATGGTAAATGCTAGACATCTATTTTATGGTATTTCAATGTTGGACAAATATAAAAATGTGGGATGGAAAAAATTTTATCTTATTTATGGAATGTGTGACGAATCTTTTTCAATTAATTGTACTGTGACATTACCCCCTGATGTAGACAGGGGATGGTTTATGTTTTTTGTGACTTTGCTTAATCAGGCTTATTGGGTGCTTGGCGCAACTCTAGGGGCAATTTTAGGTTATCTCATCCAGTTTAATACTAGGGGAATTGAATTTGTCATGACAGCGCTATTTGTTGTCATGTTTATCAATCAGTGGGAGGAAGAGGTTGATCACAGATCTGCTCTCATAGGGCTTTTGTGTTCTTTCTTATGCCTTCTGACTTTTGGAAGCCAATATTTCCTTTTGCCAACTATGGGATTGATCATCTTATGTTTAACATTTTTTATGAAAAGAGAAGATAAGGAGAGAAACAAATGACAACGACACAAAGTATTTTAACTATTTTTGCTGTTGTATGGGGAACTATGGTTACAAGATTTCTACCATTTTTTATTTTTCCAGAGGGGAAAAAGCCACCAGAATATATCATTAGGCTGGGCAAGGGTCTACCCTATGGAGTCATAGGTTTGTTGATTATATACTGTCTGAAAGACGCTGTTTTTTCTTCTTATCATGGACTGCCTGAGTTCATTGCTATTTTTTTTATTTTTATACTTCATAAGTGGAAGAGAAATACTTTATTAAGTATAGGGATAGGAACAATTTTTTATATGACTCTAGTGCAAAATTTTTTTGTATAATAAAGGTTGTTTAGAGGCTTTTACAGAAAAGAAAAAAAGGATAGGCTATACAGAAGCCACATCTAACGATCGGATTGTTAGATGGCTGGTGAAAGTATGGGGAAACTTTTAAGTGATAGAATAAAAGTAATCCAAATTTGTATTATAAAAATAGAGGAAAAACAAAAGAGTAATAAAAAATGCCCTCTTTTGACAAGGATCAAATTTCTTGTCAGGAAAGGGTATATTTTATGAAATGTTCCTAAGATAAATGGTAATAATAGCTGTTTCAGTCTTTTCTAAATGAATCAAAGAGACGATACTAGAATAGTGGATAAAAAATTGAGAAAGGAAAAGGTGGAAAAATGATAGGACAATTTATAGGATTTGCCATTTGGGGATTCATAGGATGCATATTTATATACTTAGGTATCCGTTCCTTCTTTTTAAAAGAGCCAATGGTCTTCTGGGCAAATGCCCAAATGTTTGAGGTAAATGATGTAAAAAAGTATAATTATGCAGTAGGAAAGATGTTTTTCCTATATGGGATAGTATTGATCTTCCTTGGTGTTCCTCTACTATTTCTTGAGAAAAATCCAGCATGGATCTTCCTTTCAGTGGTCGGGATAATGTTTGAATCTATTACTTTAATGGTTGTTTATTCAATGATAATTGAAAAGAAATATAAAAAGAATCGTGATTGAAAAGGAAGTATTCCAGTAGTTTTGATTCCTTTTTTGATAGACTTTTTCTTTGACAGAGAATGATGAAGATAATAAAGGATAAATTTGAATTGTGAGGGGCAATAGTGAAAAAAATAGCTTTCATTTTAGGAACTGTTTTTTTGATTTTGACATTTTTAGGAAGCAGTTATGTTTTTATGAATCATGGACAGGTAAATGCTGGATATGGAGTTATTCCAGCTCTATGGACGATAATTTGCTTTAGAATTTATCACAAAAAGAAATGTGACGAATGAAATTCAAGGAGAAAAAAGATAATGAGAAACCTGGAGAAAGAAAAGGTATTAAAAAAATATTGTTTTCAATGAACATTTCTTCAAACAAAGTGAAGTATTTGAAAGAGAATAATACAGCCAGTGTAATTTGTTTATACTGTAATAGTGTAAAAGGAGGGTATAGATGATAGTATTTCAAAAGATAAGGGAAAAAAGATATCTATTTGTTTTACTTATGTTATTGTTTATGGGGGCAGGCGTTTTTATTTTTATATTTCAAAATAGAGGGGGGAATATTCTAACAGAGGCGAGTCCAGATACAAGTGCACTCCAATTGTATTATTTTGATGGAAAAAAGGTTATAGTAAGAACCTTATATAATATTGATAGAAAAAAAGATCTGATAAAAAAGATAAATGATATTCCTCTTGAGAAGACAGATGAAAGTGCCCTTACAAGTATGGATATTCCTTTTTATGGGCTCTGGATCAGTAATAAGGATGGCTATCCTATTTCTATAGCATGGTCTAAAGGTGTTTGGCTTAAGAATAATGGGGCAATTTATTATGGGGATAGGGATTTCTCTTCTTTTTGGAAGCAGTTGGAGGGAGAAAAAGAGGACGACAGTTTGACAGTTCTAAATTTTCCCAATGCAGGACGGTTATCTGCATATCACCTTTCCTTTATGTTGAAAGTAGATGAAGAGGTTGCAGAAAATACGGATGGTTTGGATATATTAGTGAAAAGTGTTCTTCCAGATGAGATCACAATATCTATTTCAAATAATAGTGGAGAAGAGTTTACATATGGAGAATATTATTCTATTCAAAAGGAGATAGGCGGTCAGTGGTATGCATTGCCAATTCAAGAGGACAATATAGGTTTTCATGATATAGCTCATATTCTTCCTGCTGGGGAGAGTGCCATTGAAACTTATGACCTTACTATTTTTGGAACATTGGAATCAGGGAATTATAAATTGGTTATTGAAACAGAGAGTGTTGAATTTTCAATTGCTGGCTAAAGAAGCATCTTGGGATAATACAAATAATTTCAAAGTGTAAGACTGGAAAATATTTAACAATATTAAGATTTTGAGAGAAGGAGATGTGGATAAGATTTTAAATCTATGTCGTAAAAATATATTATTTTACCAATATCACCCTCCCCTTGCCACTAGGGAAAGGATTATAGAAGATATGTTTTCTTTGCCTCCTGGAAAAGAAAATAGAGATAAATTTTATCTTGGTATTTATGAAGGAGATTGTCTTGTAGCAGTTATAGATTTCATTGTTGATTATCCAAAAACTGGTGTAATATATATTGGATTTTTTATGATGGATATTTCTTATCAGAGAAAAGGAATTGCAACAAAGATGATTGGTGAAATGGTAGATTATTTTAAAGAATGTGGATTTAAAAAAATAGAACTTGCAGTGGATGAGGGAAATAAACAGAGTGAATCCTTTTGGCAAAAAAATCATTTTATAAAAACAGGAGAAAAATTTAAAAATAGCTTCTCAGCATATTTGCCAATGGAAAGGAAGATATGAGGAATCATATTACATAACTCAACTATCAGAGTTGGGATAATGATATGTTATTTGCCAGAATGGGTATTTGATAATTCCCGGTCTATTACTGTCAACACCTAATTCCGGATATAAAATGTTTAATCTCTTACGACAGCCTATAAAGTCTAGATATTTGTCTGGGGATATATGCCAATCCCTCTCTTCAACAAAAGTACTATCTACCCGTAAATTCATTAACATAGGCGCACCGCAAACGGGACAATAGGGGATTGACTCGGACGGAATACGCATATTTTATTGTTCAGTAACCAGTTTTTTAATCAAGGTTTCCCTATGGTAAGTTTTGTTATGACAAGGCCTTTCTTGGTTTTTCTATAAAAAATGAGTGAATACTATTACAAGAAGATGAATGAAAAGAGTATCTAAAATAGTTTGAGAGTAAAAAGAGAAAGAAGAATAGCGCTCAATATAATACTAAATTTTTATAATAGAAATCAAGAGATAACAGTGCTTGATTATTTTTGTAATTTATGATATAGTTTTTTATACTTAGAAATGAAAGAGGTGGAAGGATGATTAATTTTTCTTACAAATAAATGGAATTTACAGAGGTATTTTTGTAGTACTTCTGTGCCTATTGTAAGAAAGTTATCAATCTATCCAACTCTACATAATTATACCATCTATTTTGGAGTGGTATAATTATGTTATAACGAGCTGCAAGAATTGACTTTCTTGCAGCCATTTTTTATGTGCAGGGGTGCAGAAGAAATATTTATTTATGAAAGGATGTGAATTGCATGTCTATGATTAAAATAGAAAATCTCACATTTTCTTATACAACAAATTATGATAACATATTTGAGAACGTCTGCTTTCAAATGGATACAGATTGGAAGCTTGGCTTTGTAGGAAGAAACGGAAGAGGAAAAACAACGCTGCTTAACCTTTTTCTTGGCAAATATGAATATAAGGGAAAAATAATTAGTTCGGTACAATTTGATTATTTTCCATATAATGTTATAAATAAGAGTCAAATGACAGAAGAAATTTTACAGGAAGTTTGTCCCCTTGGGAAAGAGTGGGAGCTGACGAGAGAATTGTCCTATCTTGAAGTAGATAAAAATATACTTTGGCAACCTTTTGAAACACTTTCCAACGGTGAACAGACAAAGGTTTTACTTGCAGCTCTTTTTTTGAACGAAGAACATTTTTTATTAATTGATGAGCCTACAAACCATTTGGATTCTAAAGCGAGGGAAATAGTATCGGCTTATCTAAAAAGAAAAAAAGGATTTATATTAGTATCTCACGACAGGTATTTTTTGGATGGATGTGTTGATCATATTTTGTCCTTAAATAGAGCTAATGTCGAAGTACAAAAGGGTAATTTTTCCTCCTGGATAGTAAATTTTGAACAGCAGCAACAATTTGAAATAGAGGAAAACCAACGGTTAAAAAAGGATATTGCTCGTTTACAAAAATCAGCAAAACGTTCAGCTCATTGGTCTGATAAAGTTGAAGCATCTAAAATTGGAGCAGCTGATAAAGGATATGTGGGTCATAAAGCTGCTAAAATGATGAGGCGATCAAAGGCAATAGAAGCAAGACAAGAGAGGGCCATAGAACAAAAATCTAAATTGTTAAAAAATATGGAAACAGTTAAAAGTTTGAAACTCATACCTCTAGAGTATCATAAAGATAAACTTGCTTCTTTTGAAGAGGTTGCAGTTTGTTATAATGAAAAAGTAGTTTCTTCTCCAGTTTCTTTTATAATAGAAAAAGGAGATCGAGTTGCCCTTGAAGGAAAAAATGGAAGTGGAAAAACTAGTTTGTTAAAGCTTTTAATGGGAGAGTCCATAAAACATACGGGCATAATATCTGTTGGAGCTGGCCTTGTAATTTCTTACATGTCACAGGATACCTCACATCTGAAAGGAACACTAGAAAATTTTGCAGAGGAAAATCATTTAAATGAAAGTTTGTTTAAGGCAATATTACGGAAATTGGACTTTGAGCGTATACAGTTTGAGAAAGATATAAGAGATTTTTCAGGAGGGCAGAAGAAGAAAGTACTCATAGCAAAAAGTCTTTGTGAGCAAGCTCATTTATATGTTTGGGATGAACCTCTTAACTTTATAGATGTCTATTCTAGAATACAGATACAACATCTAATAGAAGAATTTTTACCTACACTTATTTTTGTGGAACATGATAAAGCTTTTCGAGAGGGAATTGCCACAAAGAGTGTGGATGTACAAAGATGTCAGTGAATAAATGATACTATAGATAATTAAAAAAAGAGGAATAAGCAATTATTTGCTTATTCCTCTGCAAATCTTTTTCTATGGTTTTTTGATTAACCAAAATATCTATCTAATAAACCTTTGAAAGCTTTTCCATGTCTAGCCTCATCACGAGCCATTTCATGTACAGTATCATGGATAGCATCAAGATTAGCAGCTTTTGCACGTTTTGCTAAATCAAATTTACCAGCTGTAGCTCCATTTTCAGCCTCTACTCTCATTTCAAGGTTTTTCTTTGTGCTATCTGTAACAACTTCTCCTAATAATTCAGCAAATTTTGCTGCATGTTCTGCTTCTTCAAAAGCAGCTTTTTCCCAATAAAGTCCAATTTCAGGATATCCTTCTCTATGAGCTACTCTTGACATAGCAAGATACATACCAACTTCTGTACATTCTCCGTTAAAATTAGCTCTTAAATCTGCCATAATGTCTTCGCTTGCTCCTTGAGCAACTCCAATAACATGCTCTGCAGCCCATTCTAAACCACCAGTCTGAGCACTGAATTTACCAGCTGGAGCACCGCATTGAGGACATTTTTCTGGTGCTGCCTCTCCTTCAAAAACATATCCGCATACTTGACATACAAATTTCATTATTAAATCTCTCCTTTTCTTAATTTTCTTAGATTAAAATGTTAGTTAGTGTAAACTGCTTTTTTTTAAAGATTTCCGCCTTCTTTCGCATTCCCCGCAGTGACCATAAAAATAAGTAATATGTCCTGTAATAGAACCGTCAAAACCACTGGAAATAATCTTGTCCTTAAAATCAATTTCTTCCACAGGTAAATCCTGGACAGAACCACAGTCAATACATATGAAGTGATAGTGGGGATCTGTGCAGGCGTCAAAATGATCAGCTCCATTGCCAATGGCAATTTTCTGTATTTGACCAATTTCTGCAAGCAGCGTGAGATTGCGGTAAACAGTACCAAGGCTGATATTCGGAAATTGCTCTCGTACATTCTGGTACACAGTATCAGCAGTAGGATGGTCTTTTCTGGTCATGAGAAATTCTAAAATAGCGTCCCGCTGTTTACTATGTTTTAGATTTGCGATCTGCATTATTATTCCTCCAAATCAGTAATAGTAACTGTTTTTAGTATATCACAAAAAAATGGATTGTCAAGTAAAAAAATGGACATTTTCTACAAATTCATAAAAAATTTATTCTGTTTATTCTTTTTTGAGAGGAAACATTTTTAAATTATGTTATAATTGAAAGAATAAAATAAATATTCACAAAAAAAAACAGGGCAAATTGGAGAAAAAATGAAATTAAGAGAGAGATTTGTAGTAACTTTTCTGGCAACAGTATTTCTCCCTATAATTGTTACAATCTTTGCTTTATGGGGAATACGGGCTTTTCAGGTTGGAAGTATTGAAGACATGTATGGCCTCAATGGGAGTGAGGATGTTGACGGGGAAAGGTCTGCGCAAGATATTGGACGTCTTACCTTAGAAATTTATGATTCTTTAAAAGAAAAATTGGAAGAGGACACAAGAGTCATGGAGGACATTGCCTATTTGGATAAAGTAAACGAAGCTTTATCTTATAAATATTCTTATTTAATTGTGTGTAAGGGAGGGGAAATAGTATATAGTGGAAAGGCTTCTGGCACAGAGGGAATTTATGATGAATTACCAGAATACGGCAATTTACAAATAACAGGAACTTATTTTAAAGATGCTAATGCCTTTTTAAAACAAATAGATTTTTTATATCCAGATAACACAGAGGGAAGCGCCTACATTGTCACAAGAATTTATGATATTTCATCTCAAGTACAAAGTATGGTAAGGGAGGCTTTCATTGTGATTGTCATCATTCTTCTTATGACAAGTATTTCTTTAACATGGTGGAATTACAAGGAGATTGCAGGGCCAATAAAGAAATTAAGCGAAGCTGCAAAGAAAATTAAAGAAGGAGATTTGGACTTTGCACTGCAATCAGAAAGCGATGATGAAATCGGACATTTGTGCGCTAATTTTGAAGACATGAGACGGAGGTTGAAAGAATCAGAGGAGCTTAAAAACCAGTATGATGATGAACACCATATTCTTATTAGCAATATTTCACATGATTTGAAAACTCCTATTACTGCAATTAAGGGTTATGTGGAAGGGATTATGGACGGTGTGGCGAATACACCAGAAAAGCAGGCAAAATATATTCGTACTATTTACAATAAGGCCAATGACATGGACAGACTTGTTAATGAGCTGACAGTATACTCTAGCTTTGACAACAACCGAATTCCATACAATTACAATAAAGTAAGGGTTTCCGATTATTTTGACGACTGTGTGGAAGAGATTAGTGTAGAGCTGGATTCAAAAAACATTCAGCTTCAATATAGTAATCATTTGAAAGATGACGTTATTGTCATAGCAGATGTGGACAGGCTAAAAAGGGTCATCAACAATATTATAAGTAATTCGGTAAAATATATTGACCATGATCATGGAAGCATTCATATTATTGTAGATGATGCAGGAGATTTTATACAGGTGGAAATTTCAGATAATGGAAGAGGTATTGCTTCTAAAGATTTGCCTAACATTTTCGACCGTTTTTATCGTACAGATGCTTCCAGAAATTCAAAGCAGGGAGGGAGCGGCATTGGCTTGTTTATTGTAAGAAAGATTATTGAGGATCATGGGGGAAGAATCTGGGCAGCCAGCCAGGAAGGAGTCAGTACATCTATCTTGTTTGAACTAAGAAAATTTGAGGAGGTTATTGTTGATGAGTAAAATATTAATCATCGAAGATGAGGTAAGCATTGCAGATTTGGAAAAAGACTATCTAGAATTAAGCGGTTTTGAGGTAGAGACAGAAAATGAGGGAGACAGAGGTTTAGAAAGGGCGCTTAGTGAAAAGTTTGACTTATTTATTTTAGATTTAATGCTGCCTAAGACCGATGGATTTGAAATATGTAAACAGATTAGAGCCGAGAAAAATACTCCCATTATTTTAGTATCAGCTAAGAAAGATGATATAGACAAAATTAGAGGACTTGGCTTGGGGGCTGATGACTATATTACAAAGCCTTTTAGTCCTAGCGAACTAGTTGCAAGGGTAAAGGCCCACATGGCAAGATATGAAAGACTGATAGGCAGCAGTGGCAAAGAAAATGAAATAATAGAAATTAGAGATCTGAAAATAGACAGAACTGCTCGGAGAGTTTATTTAGGGGAAGAGGAGAAAGTATTTACAACAAAGGAATTTGATCTTCTTGCTTTTTTAATGGAAAACCCTAACAAAGTATATACAAAGGAGGAATTGTTTAGGGAAATATGGGATATGGAATCCATAGGAGATATTGCCACTGTAACTGTACATATTAAAAAAATTAGGGAAAAGATTGAGGAAAGTACTGCGAAACCCCAGTATATAGAAACAATATGGGGGGTAGGATATCGATTTAAATTATGAAAATATTATTTGAAGATAAGGATATTATTGTATGCAGAAAACCTCCAGGAATGCCTGTACAGACAAAAGAGCCAGGAGTTCCTGATATGGTGAGTGAGCTAAAAAATATAATATGTGAAAAGGGAAAGAAAAGTGAGCCTTATATCGGTCTGATCCATCGATTAGATCAAGTTGTTGAAGGATTAATGGTATTTGGAAAGACTCCTTATAGTAGCAAAGAATTAAGCAGACAATTAGGGAATAAGACAATAGGTAAATATTATTATGGGGTTACAAAAACAATTCCAAAGGGATGTAAAGAGTTTGCATATGAATATTCATTAATAGATTATATTGTAAAGGATGGACGAAGTAATCGATCTTATATAACAAACGCTTCTGTTGGAAATGCAAAGAAAGGAGAATTATTATGTAAAATTGTTGGAGAAGAGCAAGGAAGATATCTTCTTGATATACATCTTATAACAGGAAGACACCATCAAATAAGAGTCCAATTAGCCCATAGAGGGGCGCCTTTAATTGGGGACAGAAAATATGGAAATGATACAGAGGAAAAAACAGTTGCTTTGTGTGCATATAAACTGTGTTTCTTACATCCAAAAACAAAAGAAAAAATGGAATTTCAAATAAGTCCTTCTCTAAAAATTTTCCAGCAATTTCTATAGCTATATATGTATTTTCCTATTTATATAAAGTATAAGTTAAAAGAGAAATACAAATACTGTTTTTGTGAAATAGTATGAGGCAGAAAGGAGAAGGCATATTGAGGAAGGAGAAGGCAGTCAGCAAGAAATGGTTGAAAATCCTAGGGATTATAAGCGGCGTTTACTTTATTATGAAGTATATTGTGCCTCTTATTATTCCTTTTTTAATGGCAGGTTTGGTTACATTAGCCATCCATCCTCTTATCCAAATGCTTTATAAAAAAACAAAACTCAACAGAGCATTGCTTGCAGGAATATGTCTTATATTAGTAGGTGGGGGCCTTCTTTTCATTTTATGGTTATTCTGTGCAAAATTATGTGGACAGCTGAGCAATTTTGTCATGGATTTGGATGAGTATGAACAACAATTAAGTAATATGCTCACAGGCTGCTGTAATTACATGGAAGATACATTTGGCGTAAATGCCAAGGAGCTTGAGGAAATAGCTCTGGAAAATATACAGATTTTTGCCAACCATGTTCAAGTTAATTTCTTTCCTAAAATTATGAATTCTTCTGTTTCCTATTTAAAAAATACTGTAGAGTTTTTTGGTGTATTTATTGTTACAATTATTTCTATTGTGCTTTTGGTCAAGGATTATGAAGATATTATGGAGAAATGCAGACAATATCCTATTTATGAAAAAATATGGAAAATATCCTCTCGTATTGGTTCTATGGGAACAGCTTATTTAAAAGCTCAGCTTCTTATTATGTTTATCATTAGTTTGATATGTAGTTTAGGACTTTTCTTTATAGGAAGTCCTTATGCATTGCTTTTGGGAGTTATTGTAGGTATTTTAGATTCTCTTCCTTTTATTGGAACGGGAATTGTCCTTGTACCATGGGCAGTTTTTACAGTTCTTCAAGGAAATATAGGAGAGGCATTGAGTATTTTAATTTTATATATTGTCTGTGCATTAAGCAGAGAGTTTTTGGAACCAAAATTAATTGGAAAGAAATTGGGTATTTATCCGATTATTATAATAATGACAATATATATTGGAATAAAATTATTTGGATTAAGTGGAATTATTTTGGGTCCTTTGTCTTTAATAATTATCTATGAATTAATTATGGAATTAAATTAGGAAGTTTTTTGTTTTATTGTAATTTATAAATAATAGTTTTAAAGGCAGCGTATACTTTAAAATTAGTTGAAAAATGAGGTACTAGAGTTCATCTTGACAAATAACCTATTTTACAATATGATTGACTTATGTAATAATGGGAATAAATAAATAGGCGATGAAGAGGAATAGTACAGATAGGGACAGGAACAGAGAGAAAACGTTGGTGAGAGTTTTTGCTGGAGTGATCTGGAACCAGCCTTGGAGCTTCCTAAATGGGGACGTAATTTTGGCGTTAACAAAAACGAAGAGAGCTGAACTATAGGAATTAGGGTGGTATTGCCGAATCTTTCGGTCCCTTTGGGACGGAAAGATTTTTTTATAATCTAATATTTATGTTACCTAATCCCTTGTGAAGATGTCCACTTTCATTGTAAATTATAAAGGAGAAGAGACGATGGCGAAGGAGAAAAAACTAGTAGAGGCGATAACTCCTATGGAGGAAGACTTTGCACAATGGTATACAGATGTGGTAAAAAAAGCGGAATTAATTGATTATTCTAGTATAAAAGGTTGTATGGTTATAAAACCAGCAGGATATGCTATATGGGAACGGATACAGAGGCAGTTAGATGAGCGATTTAAAGAAACGGGTATAGAAAATGTATATATGCCTATGTTCATTCCAGAAAGTCTGCTGCAAAAAGAGAAAGATCACGTAGAAGGTTTTGCTCCTGAGGTAGCTTGGGTAACTCATGGAGGAATGGAGCCTTTGCAAGAAAGAATGTGCGTTAGACCTACATCAGAAACCCTATTTTGTGATTTTTATGCAAATGAAATTCAATCGTACAGAGATTTGCCCAAATTATATAACCAATGGTGTTCTGTAGTACGTTGGGAAAAGACAACAAGGCCATTTCTTCGTTCCAGAGAATTTTTATGGCAAGAGGGACATACAGCCCATGCTACATCGAAAGAGGCAGAGGAAAGAACCATCCAGATGTTAAATATATATGCAGATTTTTGTGAACAAGTGCTGGCTATACCAGTGATAAAAGGAAAAAAGTCAGAGAAAGAAAAATTTTCTGGCGCTGAGGAGACCTATACTATTGAGGCATTAATGCATGATGGAAAGGCGCTTCAGTCAGGCACCAGCCATAATTTTGGGGATGGATTTGCAAAAGCATTTAATATTCAATATACAGATAAAGATAATACATTAAAATATGTTCATCAGACTTCTTGGGGAATGACTACCCGATTAATAGGGGCTATTATTATGGTACATGGGGATAACAGTGGGCTCATGCTTCCTCCTAAGGTAGCGCCTACACAGGCGATGATCATTCCTATCCAACAGAAAAAAGATGGAGTTTTGGAAAAGGCAGAGGAGATAAAGAAAAACCTTGGGGAATTTCGGGTGAAAATAGACGATACAGACAAAAGTCCTGGATGGAAGTTTAGCGAGCAGGAAATGAGAGGCATCCCTATTCGTATAGAGATAGGGCCTAAAGATATAGAGGCTGGTCAAGCTGTTATTGTAAGAAGGGATACAAGGGAAAAAATAAATGTATCTATAGATGAAATAAATATAAAAGTAAAAGAAATTCTAGAAAAAATACAGCAGGATATGCTTCAACGGGCAAGAAGCCATATGGAACAGCATACATTTACAGCTGTTACTTTCGAAGAATTTAAAGATTATATAGAAAACAGACAGGGGTTTGTAAAGGCAATGTGGTGTGGGGGACAAGACTGTGAAACGATAATTAAAGAGGAGACGACTGCTACCTCCAGATGTATGCCTCTTTGGCAAGAAAAAATATCAGATCACTGTATTTGCTGCAATAAACCAGCAAAAGCATTAGTATATTGGGGAAAAGCATATTAGTATGCTTTATACAAAAGCATTGAGGAAAGGGGATTTTATGCTGAAATGAATATTTTAGTTATTAATTGTGGAAGCTCATCTTTGAAATATCAACTGATTAACAGTGATAGTGAAAAAGTTTTAGTAAAAGGTCAATGTGAAAGAGTGGGGACAGAAGGCAGTTCTATTACCCATGAGCCAATTGGTAAAGACAAAATAGTAACCTCTATAGATATGCCAAATCATACAGTGGCAATAAAAATGGTTATTAAAAAATTACTAGATAAAGATGTGGGTGTTATTAGCAGCTTAGATGAAATCCATGCAGTTGGACATCGAATTGTCCACGGAGGAGAAAAATTTTCTAATTCTGTTCTTCTCTCAGATCATGTCCTTATGGATATTGAAGATTGTAATGATTTAGCGCCCCTTCATAACCCTGCCAATATGGTAGGCATTAATTCCTGTAAGGAAATAATGCCTAATATCCCTATGGTAGGAGTTTTTGATACAGCATTTCATCAAACAATGCCTACAAAGGCATATTTATATGGGCTTCCCTATGAATATTATGAAAAACATAAAGTAAGGCGGTATGGATTTCATGGAACGAGTCATGATTATGTCTCAAAAAGAGGGGCCAAAATATTGGAAAAACATAGAGAAGACTTAAAAATCATTGTATGCCATCTGGGAAATGGAGCAAGTATTTCGGCAGTTATGAATGGAAAATCTGTAGATACAAGTATGGGGATTACTCCTCTGGAAGGTTTGATAATGGGAACTCGTTCTGGTGACATTGATCCAACCGTTATTAGTTTTATTGCAGAAAAAGAAAGAGTATCTCAAAGTGTTGTGTTGGAAATTTTAAATAAAAAATCAGGTGTTTTAGGCTTATCGAAATTATCCAGTGACTTTAAAGACTTATCACAGGCAAGAGAAAGAGGCAATGAGCTGGCAAGAAAAGCTTTGGAAGCCTATACATACAGGGTAGCAAAATATATTGGAGCATATACGGCTGCAATGAATGGGCTAGATGTTCTTATATTTACTGCTAGTGTAGGAGAGAATAACAGCAAAATTAGAGAAGACATTTGTCAGTATGTTGGCTTTTTAGGGGCATCCATTGACTTGGAAAAAAATAATGTAAATGGTGAGGAAGCCATTATTTCAAAAGATGATTCTAAAGTTACAATAATGGTAGTTCCTACGAATGAAGAACTAGCCATTGCCAGAGAGACTGCTAAATTAATAAAATAAATATGAAAATAGAAATACCACATAAAGTAAAAAAAATAATCCATATATTGTTTGAGTCAGGATATGAAGCATATATCGTAGGGGGATGTGTTAGAGACTCTATTTTGGGAAAGAAGCCAAAAGACTGGGATATTGCCACATCAGCAAAGCCAGATCAAGTTAAAGCTCTTTTTAAAAGGACGGTGGATACAGGAATTAAACATGGAACAATAACTGTACTTTTTGGAAAAGAAGGATTCGAGGTGACAACCTTTCGAATAGATGGAGAGTATGAAGATAACAGACGTCCAAAAGATGTGATCTTTACTTCAAGTTTAGAAGAGGACTTAAAGAGAAGAGACTTTACAATGAATGCTATGGCATATAACGACAGAACGGGTCTCATTGATTTGTTTGGCGGACAGAAGGACATGAAAAATGGTTTCATTTGCTGTGTTGGAAATCCTGTCCAGAGATTTAAAGAAGATGCTTTGAGAATGATGAGAGCAGTGCGTTTTAGTGGACAGTTTGGCTATGAAATTCAAAAGGACACAAAGAAGGCAATCGGTCAGTATGCAGGGGACTTAAATAAAATAAGTATGGAGAGAATTTCAACAGAACTTCAAAAACTTCTTTTATCCCCTCACCCTGAAAAAATAGAAGATGCTTACAGGATGGGAATGACAAACGTATTCCTTCCAGAATTTGACGCTATGATGGATACAAGGCAAAGTCATCCTTATCATTTATATACTGTTGGGGAGTATACGATAAAGAGCCTATGCTATGTGCCAAATAATAAGATAGAGCGTCTTGCCATGTTTTTTTGCCATATTGGAAAGCCTTTGTCCAAAACAATGGATAAAGACGGTATCGTCCACTTTCATAATTATGAAGAGTTAGGAGAAAAAATAACATCCCAAGTTATGAGACGTCTTCGATATGATAATGAGTCAATTAACAAAGTTTCTAGATTAGTACGCTGGCATAATTATTGTCCAGAACTAATAAAAAAGGAAGTACGAAAAGGAATTTATAAAATAGGAGAAGATATATTTCCATTTCTCTTTTCTATAAAGAGGGGGGATATATTAGCAAAAGGACAAAGTGTACAAAAAGAAAAACTTCTCTATGTAGATAGATTGCAAGATATATATGAGGACATAATCAACAATAAAGACTGTATTTCTAGAAAAACATTAGCTATCTCTGGTAAAGACCTAATAGAGGCAGGGGTGCCAGAAGGAAAAGAGATGGGGAATATTTTAGAAGAATTATTGAATCATGTATTAGAAAATCCTCAATTAAATGAAAAAGAACAGCTTTTGAACATACTTTCCACCTTAAGGACATAAGATAGGTATTGAACAACACTTAGGGGGAATGGCAATGAACGACAGGGGACTTAGTGTTCTGGAAAGCTATGACTTGAAAGTGCTCCGCACCTATAGAGGGCGGGGTGCTATTATTTGTGAGACGAATCAGGGATTAAAAATTTTAAGAGAATTTTCTGGATCCGTACAAAAAGCAAACATACAAAATGACTTGTTAATCCATATGAAGGAACATGAGGGAATTCAAGTAGACTGTTATGTTAAAAATGTAGAAGGCGGGATCCTTTCCTATGACAGAGATAGAGGAGTCTATACACTGAAAGACTGGTTTGATGGTAAGGAATGTGATGTAAAAAGTCCAGAGGAAATAGGAAAAGCAGTTATTAACTTAGCAAAACTTCATAAAGTAATGAATCTTTCCTATGGAGAATCTACAATAGGTAAGGCAGTTCCTATTAGAGATGAGTACAAAAAGCATACAAAAGAATTGAAAAAGGTTAAGCAATATATTAGAAATAAAAGCCAGAAATCTAATTTTGAAATATATTTTCTAAAATGTTTTGAGATCTTTTACGAACAAGCAATCCAAATTCAAAAATTAATGGATGCCTGGGATGATAAGAGTTATTTGGAAAAAATAGAGAATAATGGCCAACTTGGACATGGGGACTATAATTATCACAACATTATTATGGAAAAGAAAGGAATAGCTACCATTAATTTTGAAAAATTTTCTCTAGACAGTGGTGTAAAAGATTTATATCAATTTATGAGAAAAATTTTAGAAAAAAATAATTGGAATCAAGATAGAAGTATGGTAATGTTAGACATGTACCAAAAAGAAAGAGAACTGGGAAAAGAGGAGATGAAAAGTTTATGGCTGCGCCTAGCTTATCCAGAAAAGTTCTGGAAACTGTCAAATTATTACTATAATTCCAGAAAATCATGGATACCTGAAAAAAGCAGTGAGAAGTTAAGAAATTTAGTAGAGCAGGAGGAGGCAAAAAGAAATTTAGTTGAAAAACTATCTTCTCATATTTGATTATCTGTACTATACTAAAAAGCAAAGGTATGGTGAGAACAGCGAATGAAGAAAAAAATTCTATGTGCAATCATATGCTGCATCTTCCTTTCAGGATGCAGTTGGAGTAAAGGAGAAAAAAATATTTCTCTTGAACTAGATAATACAAAAGAATCCGAGGAAGCAAACTTAAAGGCTGGAGACTTTGTCGTTTTTTTGGGACTGGATACAAAGCAGGAAAAAATAATAGTACAAAGAGTGGCTGGGGGAAATAAATACAGTTTGAGCTATTCTGGAACAACCAATGTAAAAGATCGATTTGGACAGATTATCTCAATGACCCAGATTCAGCCAGGAGAACTTGTGGATATTGTTTATTCTGCTCACAGCAAGGTTCTTTTGGAAGTCAGCGTTTCCGAAGAGACTTGGACAAATACAGGAATTATAAAATATTCTATAGATAAAGCACGAAAGATAATTCAAATTGGCAGTGAAAAATATAAATATACAAAGGATCTTGTAATGATATCCCAAGGAAAAGTTATAGAAATGATCGATCTCAACAGTAAAGACGTTTTAACTATGAAAGGAAGAGGGAAAACTGTAAACTCTATCATTGTAGAAAAGGGCCATGGGTATGTCCGCCTTGAAAATGAAAGTGCATTTATAGACGGATTTGTAGAAGTAGGGCAGTCTGTTATACTTCCAGTAACTGAAAACATGTTGATTACAGTAGGGGAGGGCGATTATAATCTTCGCATTACAAATCATGGAATAGGAGGGACAAAGCCTGTTACTGTTTTGAGAGATGAAGAAGTTGTGGTAGATGTAGGGGATTTATATGATGGGACAGAGATGACAGGCGACATTGCCTTTACAATAACTCCAAGCAATGCAAAATTATATATTAATGGAGAAGAGAAAAATTATGGAGAATTAATAAACTTAAGTTATGGGGTACATCAAATTTTAATAGAGGCAGATGGATATGAAACTCTATCTAGATATTTGAATGTGGGACAACCATTGGCAAGTATTGAAATTATGTTGGAAAAGAAAGAAGATACTGCACAAAGCAGTTCCAGCAGCAGTTCTTCTACGTCAAGTCAAAAAACAAGTACAAGCAGTTCCAGCAGTAGCTCCAGTTCCAGAGGTAGTTCCAGTTCAACGCAGAGACGACCAATACCTATGACGTCGTCCATTGTCCGAAACAGTAGTACAAGCAGTTCTAAATCTAGTTCCAGTTCTAGTAGTAGTTCCAGTTCCAGCAGCAGTTCTTCTACAAGCAGTAGCTCTACTTATGAAAATATTTCTTCAGATGTAATTCAATCATCTACGATGAATAAGATATTTATTGACGGTCCTGAGGGGGCAGAAGTATACATGGATGGCAACTATAAGGGAATTGCTCCTACAAACTTTAAAAAAGAAATTGGAAGCCATGAAATTATACTTAGACAGGAAGGATACCGTACAAAAAGTTACACGGTAGAAATAGAAAATGAAGAGGGAGACGTCACTTTCTCATTCTCTCCTTTAATAAGGCAGGAGGAATAAATGAGAGTAAAAGAAATAAAGGATTTTCACTATGAAAATATAGAGAATATCCTTGACAAATGTATATAAAGCAGGTATAAATAGTGATAAGCGTTAAGACGCCAAAGACAATAAGAATAATAAACTCAAGTAAGAGGAGGAGTTCATAATGAACAAAGCAGAATTGATTGCAGCTATGGCCGACGAATCAGGATTAACCAAAAAGGATGCTGAAAAAGCACTGAAAGCATTTACAGATGTTGTTGCTGCAGAGTTGCAGAAAGGTGAAAAAATCCAGTTGGTAGGTTTTGGAACATTTGAAGTGTCCCAAAGAGCCGCAAGAGAGGGAAGAAATCCTCAGAGTGGAGAGACAATGAGCATTCCGGCATCGATAGCGCCTAAGTTTAAAGCAGGAAAAGCCTTAAAAGACTTAGTGAATGGAAAATAAGGAAGAGGGTAGGGGACCTATGCAGGTTCTCTATTTTGTAAAATATGTGTAGTTATTGGGAAAGGCACGGATAAGATAGTGAGATTAGATAAATATCTGAAGGTTTCCAGATTAATTAAAAGGCGTACAGTAGCTAATGAAGCTTGCGACGCAGGAAGGGTTATGGTAAATGGCAGACAGGTAAAGGCATCTGTAGCTGTAAAGGTTGGAGACATAATAGAAATACAGTTTGGAAACAAATCAGTAAAAGTAGAAGTAGTACAAATTCAAGAAAGCACAAAAAAGGAAGATGCTAAAGAGATGTTTAAATATTTGTAAAATGAATGGGAAATAAAAAGAATGAATCCAAAACAAAAGTGTGAACAAGTTTGGGAATAAAAAGAAGAACCTCCTAATATAATTTATGAAGGGATGCCTTAATAAGTGATATTAGGAGGTTTTAACATGGATGATTTTAACAGGCAGCAACGCTCCCATAAGCTGACACTCAACAATAGAAGGACATGTATTATTACAGGTGTATCGGATGTTTTATCTTTTGATGTAGGAGAAATATTGTTAGAAACAGATCAGGGAATGCTTATGATCAAAGGTTCTGACCTTCATGTAAATAGCCTGACCTTAGAAAAAGGAGAGGTGGATATTGAGGGAAAAATGGATAGTTTTACATATTCTGAATCAGTAGGAAACGGAAAACAAGGAGAGAGTTTTTTCAGCAAACTATTTAAGTAGGTGGGATATGAGCCAGAGTATAGTACAAGAGTCTGTTTTTTTATTCCATTCCATAATCCTTGGAATAGGCATTGCATTCTTTTACGATTTAATAAGAGTATTTCGCCGTGTTATCCCCCATGGTACATTTTTTGTTGCCCTGGAAGATTTACTTTTTTGGATTTCATGCAGTCTGATAATGTTTATTATGCTTTATTATGAAAATAGTGGAACGATTCGGTGGTTTTCTATTGCAGGGGCTGGGCTTGGGATGTTATTATATATAAATACAGTAGGACGTATATTTGCAAAATCAGTTTCTCTTATTATCATTAAAACAGAGAAAGGAATTTGTAAAATACTAAAAACTTTGTGGAAGCCTTTTGCATTTATAATAAAGAAAATAACAGGCTTCGTTAAAAAGCTAGGAAAAAAGATATACCGTATTATAAAAAAAATAGGAAGATTTTTGAAAAGACGTATTAAGGGAAATGCTAGAGAAACGAAAGCCTTTTGTAAAAGAAAAAGGAAAATGTGAAATAAAAATTTCCCACTCCTGGTTTGTATACCTTTCAAAAAGGCATAGGGGAATGCAATTCCACATTGTATAAGAATGGGGGAATAACTATGAAAAGTCGGGTTGTTTTACGAAAGAAACGCCAAAACCGTATGGGAATGATTGGTGTTACTATAGTAGTTCTTATGCTTCTCATAGTTGTTTCAGTGAAAAGCATAGAGTTAAAGGAGAAGCAAAAGACTTATATACAAAAAGAAAATTCCATTCAGGAGAAAATTAGCCAGGAGGAAAAGAGAACAAAAGAATTAGAAGAATTTAAAAAATATACTACGACAAAAAAATATATGGAGGAAGTGGCTAAGGACAAGCTAGGGCTTGTCTATGAAGATGAGATTATCTTTCAAGAAGAACAACAATAACTTTATAAGCTTCACTGCTTAATTCTATTTAAATGGAATAATAAGCAGTGAAGCTTATTTATTTAATCTCTTAATGAATATTATCTATTTCGAATCGTCAAAGAGAAACAAACCAATCAGTATTTGTCAAAAACTTTTTGAAAATATTTCCATGCTTTGACAAAGATTTCAAAAAACTTTGCTTTATAATGCCAAATGTACCTGCAATAGTGTGGGAAACGAAAAGGAGGGAGCATAAATGAAAGAAAAATTAATACGCAGCAGTTTCATTTTAGCAGTGGGAACTGTTTTGTCAGGGAATGTTATTATGGGTATTCAATCAATTGGAGCTATTTTTTTCATAGCTGCTTTTACAGAAGGTATCCATAGATGGTTGTTGTTTCCATTTGTGTTGGCGGCAATGTCTTTCCATATGACCGTGGACCAGCTCATAAAATATGGAGTTGGAATGATAATTACAATGCTCATTGTTATAGCAGGAGAGAAAAAATGGAAGAGATTTCATAAAGAATGGGGATACATATGCATGGGAGGAACATTAATAGCCATTGCAGCAGGGGAAAGGTGGGTAAAGGAAGGAGGAAATTACTTTTTAATAAAAGGAATTGTTGAAGGAGTATTTGTCATGAGTAGTGGTTACTTATTAGGTATGTTTATCCATTTGCTTATGAGCGTAAAAGTTAAAAAGCCAAAATTAAAAAAGAATAAAGAGCAGTGGTTTTTAGCAAATGCAGGGAAAGCAAGACTTTTAGCTTGTGCTGAGACATACAGAAATTTGGCAAAGACATTTCATGGGTTGTCAGAGACCCCTCCAGATGAATTTCTTATGGCAGAAGAGAGAAAGGATTATTTATGGAAAAGGAGAATGATGGAAACCCAGGTAGTCATGGCAGGACAATTAAGTGAAATGGCCCAGATTATCACAGATGTTGCAGAAGATATATGTGGAGTAGTAGATGTGGGAGAAATGTTAGAAGAGAGACTGACCTTCCACTTAAAAAAGAAAGGAATATTGGCAAAAAATATTTTAGTTGCAAAAGTGAGGGAGCAGAGAAATGAAATATATATGACTGTTAGGACGTATAAGAGGAAACCTATCAATACAAAAGAAATAGGGGACATGCTCTATGAAGTATGTAATAAAAAGTATGTCCCCTCCTTGGACACAGTAACAATGGTAAATAAGGAATTTGTGACATTACGTTTTGAGGAAGATGCTAATTTTAGATTATTATCAGGCCTGGCAAAAGTTACAAAAGAGAATGAGAGAATATCAGGGGACAATTATTCAATTCATCAAATAAATACAGGACGCATTGTCTGTTCTTTGTCAGATGGTATGGGTTCAGGGGAGGAGGCATATGAGGAGAGTGAAACAGTCGTAGATCTTATGGAGCAATTTCTAGAGGCAGGTTTTACGAAAGAAGCAGCTATACAGATGGTGAATGGTTATTTAATTTCTCGTACAGAAGATCAAGTAATATCAACAGCAGATATATGCGATATTGATTTATATGATGGGGTGTGCGATTTTATGAAATTAGGGGCATCCACTAGTTTTATAAAAAGAGATAACGGAGTGGAAATTGTGCCATCCCAGAGCCTTCCATTGGGAGTATTCCACCAATTAGATTTAGAAAGTGTAAGTAAAAAATTATATGATGGAGACTATGTAATTATGATGACAGATGGGGTTGTAGACAGAATTTTAGAGACAGATCCAGAAGAGGAATTAAAAGAGTTAATTCAGAATATCCAATCTGTTAATCCTAATGAAATGGCTAAACAGATATTATATCAGATTTTAGCAAGTTACCCAGAAAGTATACATGATGATATGACAGTAATCGTATTAGGAATATGGAAGAAGTAGCCTTGCAATTTCAGTGTTACTTATATAATATAATACAAGGATCTAAAGGCTATAACCATGATTCTTTTATAGTAGGGTATGCCTTTAGGACTTGGAAAAATATGAAAAAGGAATTCCTTAGAGTGTATTTTGAATATTGTTATCATTTTGGGTGGGGTTTCTGTGTCATAATATAAAATGAGAAGTATGAGGGACGAGATGGGAGTGGAACCAATGAAAAAACTTGTAAAAGACTATATGAGAAAACACCAAATGCTAAAATATGGAGATAAAGTGATAGCAGGCATTTCTGGAGGGCCAGATTCCATGTGCATGTTACACCAATTGCTTGAGCTTAAAGAAGAAATGGGAATAGAAATTCTCGTTGTCCATGTAGAACATGGAATTCGAGGTTCTGAATCTGAAGAAGACGCCAGGTTTGTGGCAAATTACTGTAAAGAGAAAAAAATAGATTTTTATTTATTCAAGGAAAATGTAGGACATATAGCAAAAAAAAGACGTATGTCTATTGAAGAAGCAGGAAGGGTTGCCCGCTATGAAGCATTTCAAAAAATTCTTTTGCAGCATCATGGTGATAAAATTGCAGTGGCCCATAATTTGAATGACCAGGCGGAGACAGTCTTATTTCACCTTTTTAGAGGAACAGGGATAAAAGGTGCAGGAGGAATTCAGCCAGTTAATGGGAGAATAATAAGGCCCCTTCTTGATTCTGACAGAGAAGAAATATTACTCTATTTAAAAAAAGAAAGAATCCCCTTTCGAAGGGATAAAACAAATGACTTCGATTGTTATAGCAGAAACAAAATACGTCACCATATTTTACCTGTGGCGGATACAATTGTGAGTAATTCAGCAGTTCATTTGTCAGAAGCTGCGAAAGTATTTAGAGAAGCAGAAGACTATTTAGAGGAAAAAACTAGGAAAGCGTATGAACAATATGTCTTAGAAAAGGAGAATGAAAATAAAATCATTGTGTCTTGTCATATTAGAGAAGAGCACCCTCTTATTCAAAAATATGTGTTTAAAATGTGTATAAAAAATTTATCAGGAAAAAGTAAGGATATAAGAACTGTTCATTTAGAAAAAATGCAAGACTTGCTAAATGGGCAGGTAGGAAGAAAATTGAATCTCCCATATAATATAAATGGTGAAAAAGAATATACATCTGTTTTATTTTATAAGGGCAGGGAGTGGAGGGAAACAAGTAATAGAGGAATAGATATAATAGTTCCAGGACAATATGATATTGGATCCTTGGGGAAGATATCTGTTTCATTAATAGAAAGAAGGGATTGTTGCAGTTTTCCAGAAAAAATGTATACGAAATGGCTAGACTATGATAAAATAAAAAATAATCTTTGTCTTAGAAATAGAAAAGAAGGAGATTATATAACCATATCAAAAAATTGCTGTCGTCAAAAACTGAAAGCTTATTACATTAATGAAAAAATACCTAGGGATGAAAGATCAAAAATATGGCTGTTAGCTGATGATTCCCACATAATATGGATAATAGGGTATCGAATCAGTGAATATTATAAAATAACAGAAAAGACAAAAAAAATATTAAAAGTACAACTAATGGGAGGAAAGGCAGATGGGTGAAAGAATAGACATCATGCTAGACGAAGAAGAAGTCAATGAGAAAATTAAAGAGTTAGGTAAAAAAATTAGTCATGATTATGCTGGAAAAGAAGTATACATGGTATGTATTTTAAAGGGAGCCAGTTTTTTTGCCTGTGAGTTAGCCAAGAGAATCACTGTTCCAGTTTATTTAGACTTTATGTCAGTATCCAGCTATGGCAATGAAGCAAAATCCAGTGGTGTTGTTAAAATTATCAAAGATTTGGATGCACCTTTAGAGGGAAGAAATGTAATCATTGTGGAAGATATTATTGATACAGGCAATACATTAAGCTACTTAGTAGACACTTTACGTCAAAGAAATCCAGAAAGTATTGCACTCTGTACTTTACTGGATAAACCAGACAGACGGGTGACAGACATTTCAGTAGATTATACTGGTTTTCAAATTCCAGATGAATTTGTAGTAGGATATGGATTGGATTATGGACAAAAGTACAGAAACCTTCCGTATATTGGTATTGTACATATAGACTAAACAAGGAGAGGAGGATCGTAATTTGAATAAAAGCAGTAAAGGATTAGGTTTCTATTTACTTATTATATTGGGAGTAGTTTGTCTGACATTCTTTTTAAACAATCTTTGGATGGATAATAACGATTACCGAACCTATGAAGACTATCGGAAAGATATGGAAGATGGAAATATAGTAATAGTAGAAATACAGAAAAATGCGGAAGTGCCTACAGGAATTTTAGAGGTTACGTTGAAAAATGGAGAGGTAAAGGATTTATACGTGTCAGATACTTCCAAAGAGGCCAGCCTCCTGTATGGAGAGGGAATTCCATATAGGGAGGGGGATGTGCTAAGGGAAAGCTGGTTTGTCACATATCTTGTACCTAGCTTGATCATCCTGGCAGTTGTTTTTTTTCTGTTTACTATGATGAACAACCAATCAAATGCTGGCGGCGGCGGAAAGATGATGAATTTTGGAAAAAGCCGGGCGAAAATGATCAATGGCGAAAATACAGTTACTTTTAAAGAGGTGGCAGGTTTAAATGAAGAAAAGGAGGAATTAAAAGAGATTGTTGACTTCTTAAAAACTCCTAAAAAATATATACTTGTTGGGGCTAGAATACCAAAAGGAGTCTTGTTGGTAGGCCCTCCGGGAACAGGAAAAACTTTATTGGCAAAGGCAGTAGCAGGGGAAGCAGGAGTACCCTTTTTCAGCATTTCTGGCTCTGATTTTGTGGAGATGTTTGTAGGAGTGGGAGCATCTAGAGTGAGGGATTTATTTATTGATGCTAAAAAAAATGCTCCTTGCATTATTTTTATTGATGAGATTGACGCAGTTGCCAGAAGGAGAGGAACTGGCATGGGGGGAGGACATGACGAAAGAGAACAGACATTGAATCAGCTTTTAGTGGAAATGGATGGTTTTGGAGTAAATGAAGGAATTATTGTCATGGCAGCAACAAACAGAGTGGATATTTTAGATCCAGCAATTATGCGTCCAGGCCGTTTTGACAGGAAGGTAGGAGTAGGAACCCCTGATATAAAGGGAAGAAAAGAAATTCTTCAAGTTCATGCAAAAAATAAGCCTTTGGGCGATGATGTGGACTTAGGACAGATAGCCCAGACAACTTCTGGATTTACTGGTGCAGATTTGGAAAATCTGTTAAATGAGGCAGCTATTTTTGCTGCAAGAGATGAACAACATTATATTACACAAGATAATATTAAGAGTGCTTTTGTCAAAGTGGGGATTGGTACAGAGAAACGTAGTAAAGTGATTAGTGAAAAGGAGAAAAAAATTACAGCCTACCATGAGGCTGGCCATGCAATTTTATTTCATGTGCTGCCAGATGTAGGTCCCGTTTATTCTGTATCCATTATTCCTACAGGAGTAGGAGCAGCAGGGTATACAATGCCCTTACCTGATAGGGACGAAATGTTCAATACAAGGGGAAAAATGCTTCAGGATATTATGGTGTCATTAGGGGGCAGAATAGCAGAAGAAATGATTTTTGATGATATAACAACAGGGGCTTCCAGTGATATTAAAAAGGCGACCCAGACTGCCAGAAAAATGGTTACAAAGTATGGCATGTCTGCGGCTATTGGTGTAATCAATTACGATTCAGATGACGATGAAGTATTTATTGGAAGAGATTTAGCCCATACAAGAAGCCATAGTGAGACAGTTGCAGGTAAAATTGACATGGAAGTAAAAAGTATGATTGATGACTGCTATAAAAAGGCAAAGGCAATTATAGAAGAATATAAAGATGTACTCCATACTTGTGCTCAACTTTTGTTAGAAAAAGAAAAGATTGGAAGAGATGAGTTTGAAGCTTTGTTCCAAGGAAGAGGTTGACACTGTGCATTATTCATAAAAAAGAAAGTTCAACTTTGGAATATTTGTGAATGCTGATTGTAGACGATTTTTAATGATCTTGCTATAATATGTTTGTACCCCCGATACATGATATAGTTTTTTGCTATACCCCATAAGAAGAAATACCTTCTCCAAAAAAAAAGACAGCAGATCGAAAGGCTGTCTTTTTTTCTTGAAGCGAGATTTTACAAAAAACTTTTGCATTCAAGATAAGAAGGGAATGATATGTATTGTATATTATTTGCAAATAATATATTATAGTAAGAAGGCATACATAGAGGGAGGGTGTAAAAATGATTTTCAATAGTCATTTAAGAAGAATGCCACAAAATTATATTGCAGAAATGCGCCCTGTTTTAAATAAGAGCGCATTATTTTCTGATTCATCTGCAGATTATGTCATTCCTCAAGAACCAAACGCATACGGCTTAGTGACTATTCGGTTTCGAGTTGCAAAAAATAATGTAGATAGAGTATTTCTTATTTGTAATAGAGAAAGTTTTTTAATGACAAAAGCATTTAGCAGCGATGAATTTGATTATTATGAGCAGGAGATCCAGCTTGACAGCAGCATAGTAAAGTACTATTTTCAAATTATTACAGGAAAGGCATGGTGTTTTTACGATCAGAGAGGTGTTGTGAAAAACGCCGAAGAATACTACAATTTTTTGATTATCCCTGGATTTAAAACGCCTAAATGGGCAAAAGGGGCGGTCATGTACCAAATATACATTGATCGGTTTTATAATGGGGACAAAAGCAACAGTGTGGAGACAAATGAGTATTTTTATATTGGAGAGAAGACAGTAAAAGTGGATGACTGGAATAAGCTTCCCAATGCTATGGGTGTCAGGGAATTTTATGGAGGAGATATTCAAGGAGTCATTGATAAATTAGATTATTTGGAAAAGTTAGGAGTGGAAGCTATTTATTTCAATCCTCTTTTTGTGTCTCCTTCTAATCATAAATATGACATACAAGATTATGATTACATTGATCCTCACATTGGAAAAATTGTCAAAGATGGAGGAGAAGTCTTATCAGAAGGCATGTGGGAAAACCGTTTTGCCAGCAAGTATAAAATAAGGGTGACAAACAAAGAAAATTTAGAGGCCAGTAACTTACTATTTATACAATTGGTACAGCAGGCTCATAAAAGGAACATTAAAGTTATATTAGATGGAGTATTTAACCATTGCGGTTCTTTTAACAAATGGATGGATAGGGAAAGGATCTATGAAGAGGAAGAGGGATATGAAAAAGGAGCTTACATTTCAAAAGAAAGCCCTTATAAAAACTTTTTTCATTTTTATGGGAATGAATGGCCTTATAATCACACGTATGATGGCTGGTGGGGACATGACACATTACCAAAGTTAAATTATGAAGGTTCCCCAAAGCTATATCAATATATATTGGATATAGGGAGAAAGTGGGTTTCTCCCCCATACAATGCGGATGGATGGAGGCTGGATGTAGCTGCAGATCTTGGACATAGTTCTCAGATGAATCATCAATTTTGGAGTGATTTTAGAAGGGCTGTCAAAGAGGCAAATCCAAATGCTATTATTTTGGCAGAGCATTATGGAAATCCAAGAGAATGGCTGAATGGAAGAGAATGGGATACAGTCATGAACTATGACGCATTTATGGAACCTATTACCTGGTTTTTAACAGGTATGGAGAAGCACAGTGATGATTACAGAGAGGATTTGTATGGAAATGCTACAAGCTTTTGTGATGCTATGATCCATAACAGCGCTCATTTTCCGTGGCCTTCTTTGGAAGTTTCCATGAATCAATTATCAAACCATGATCATTCCCGATTTCTTACAAGGACGAATCATAAAGTGGGGCGAATGAATAATTTAGGTTCAGAGGCAGCTAATGAAGGAGTGAACAAGGCAGTATTTAGGGAGGCCATTCTCATGCAGATGACTTGGACAGGTGCTCCTACCATTTACTATGGAGATGAGGCTGGATTATGTGGGTTTACAGATCCCGATAACAGAAGAACCTATCCTTGGGGCAAAGAAGATCAGGAATTAATTGAATTTCATAGAAAATTAATAGAGATACGAAAAAAGTGTGAAGAATTAAAGACAGGTTCCCTAAAGTTTATAGCAGCAGAATATAATGTAGTGGCATATGGAAGATTTACCCTGAAAAACCAATGTGTTATCATTGTGAATAATAACAACTATGAGAAGGACATAGAAGTAAAACTTTCTGATATTGAAATTCCAAAGGATGCAGTGCTGGAATGCAAAATAATGACAGACTCACAAGGCTTTTATACAAAACCAACACGTTATCAGGTGGAGATGGGTAAACTTCATATAGTTATGCCTGGGACTTCGGCCATATTGTTAAGACAGGTGACAAAGAAAGATGTCCTATTTATTATATAAATAAAAAACAGCCTTGAAGTTTTAATAAAAATATGATACAATACCAAAGTCAAAAGGTTATGATCGCTATTTTTGTATAAATGAATATAGTTTTAAAATATACAAAAGTATGAAACTCTGTAGGGAAATTTAAACGTTTTTATTGTATCATAGAAAGGAAAATACCTTTTGAACAAAACATCAAAATATAAATAAGAAAGATTAAGATGTGGAAGATTTAACTTCCACATCAAGTAAGAAAGAGAACAAGTTTATATTTCTATGTATGCCGGTGTGGCGGAATAGGCAGACGCAAAGGACTTAAAATCCTTCGGGAGCAATCCTGTACCGGTTCAAGTCCGGTCACCGGCATTATTTTTTAAAGGGAATCCGTATCTTTAGTTGTGATCACTGAGGAGGATTCTTTTTCTTTTCCTAAAAGTTTATAATCCCATTAGCTATTTATTTCGGAGTATGATAAAGGAGACTGACGAAGATAGTTTTGGCAGCCTTTTTAGGGAACAGATCAGGCTCGTGCAACATTCGAAAAACGTTAGAGAATACATTGATTGCAAAAACCTGGGAGAATGTCTGTATGGAAATATCTGTTCTTGGAGAGGAACATTAAAAACTACTACTTTAATAGGATATGAGGAAGAACAATGGAATTTTTTATGATTGAGGGTAATTTGGTGGAGCATCCTAATATGAATGACGAACTGATGAAAGAGCATAAGGCTTACACAAAAAAAGCCATGGATGCAGGAATGATTCTATTTTCTGGTTTGAAGAAAGGGATGGATGGGGTTGTATTTGTAATGAAGGCAAAATCCCGCCAACAGATTGAGGATTATCTTGCACAGGAGCCGTTTTTTCAGGCAGGTATTCAGACCTATCGGGTGGTATCTTTTGATGCCCATTACAAAAACCCAAAGGCGGCGGAATGGTTCTAATAAAGAATGTAGTACAAAATGGTAAGAATTTTAAAAAAGAATAAAAAATATACCTCGTAAAATCTAAATAAATAAAACATTGATTTTATGAGGTGTTTTTTTGCTTATAAACGAAATATATGCCCACAAAAATTTGAAAGAAGTAATGAAAAGAAAAGATCTTGACTATCGTGTTATACTATACTTTATGATATTTAGACAAATCCCGTTGGGCAGTATTGAACAAACACAACATTAGATAGGAGGATTATATGTCGAATTCAATTAGTAAGGATTTTGGATTTTTTTCATTACTTCAGTTTGCTTTGCCTACAATGGTTATGATGGTCTTTATGTCCTTATATACAATTGTAGACGGAATTTTTTTGTCTAGGCTTGTAGGAAGCAATGCACTTTCAGCACTAAATATTGTATTTCCCATTATCAATATATTAATGGCTATAGGAATCATGCTGGCTACTGGAGGCAGCGCAGTTATAGCAAAAAAGTTAGGTGAGGGGAAAGAGGAAGAGGCTAGGAGAGACTTTACCTTTCTCATAGTAGCAGGAGTTGCAGGGGGACTTCTCATGATGGCCATTGGAACCATTTTTCTGGAGGAGCTTTGCAAAGTGTTAGGTTCTACAAAAATACTATTAGGAGATTGCAAGACATATCTTCAGATTTCTTTATTTTTTGCTCCTGCCTGTATGCTTCAATTGCTCTTTCAAACATTTTTTGTCACAGCAGGTCGTCCCAATATAGGATTGACAATGACTATTTTGGGCGGAGTTACCAATATATTAATGGATTATGTACTGATGGGACCTGCTCAAATGGGAATTGCTGGGGCAGCATTGGCAACAGGCTTCGGACAGTTGGTGCCTGCTATAATAGGACTTTTGTATTTTTCCTTTTCTAGACACAGCTTATTTTTTACAATGCCTAAGGCAGATTTTAAGATGCTTCTTCAAAGCTGCATGAATGGTTCTTCAGAGATGGTAAGCAATCTTTCCAGTGCAATTATAACTTACTTATTTAATATTATTATGCTTCGTCTTTTAGGAGAGGACGGAGTCGCTGCAATTACTATAGTACTATATGGACAATTTTTATTTAATGCTTTATACTTGGGATTTTCTATGGGAGTTGCCCCTGTTATTAGCTTCAATTATGGAAGCGGCAATCGACAACTTTTACAAAAAGTTTATGGTATTTGTCTGAAATTTGTCCCTGTATCCTCCCTTATTGTGGCCATATTGGCCCTTTTATTTACACCAGTCATTGTAGGGATTTTTACATCTAGGGAAGAGGGAATCTATGAAATTGCTGTACATGGATTTTTTCTCTTTTCTTTTAACTATTTTTTAGCAGGAATGAATATTTTTGCCTCTGCCATGTTTACAGCCCTTTCCAATGGAAAAATATCTGCAATTATTTCTTTTGCAAGAACTTTTATATTTATTGCTATATGTATTATACTTCTTCCTTTTGTACTAGGGGTAAATGGGGTATGGATTGCAGTCCCTGTTGCAGAATTTCTAACATTATTTCTTTCCTGTTTTTATTTGATTCGTTATAAGAAAGTATACGGCTATGCACCATTTTAGAAAATAATTAGAAGAAGATTCTATATTCTAAATGGAAAGGGGCATAGCCCTTTTTATAAAAAATTATAGAGTTGGGAGATGAAAAAAATATGAAAAAATGGGTTTTAGCCATTCTTGCCATATGGACAGCCTATGGATGTATAGGGTGTGGGCAAAAGGAGAAAGATGCAATAGTAATAAAATCAAATACTGTACAAGAAGAAACAGGAGAAAAGGAAACAGAGTCTGGGGGAAAAAGGGATGAAACAGACATAGGAAAGGAGATGGAAACATTATATGGAAATGTAGAATCCATAGGTGAAGGGGAGTTTGTACTAGATAAAGCAGAAGTAGAAGACAATGTAATGGTTTCTAGTTTAATAGATAAGACCCTCATCCCAGTTAAATATACAGAACAGACAAGATGGATAGTAAAAAAAATAAAAAATATGGGAATAGATACAGAAACAGATGTAACATCTTTTGAAGGGGGAGAAGAGAATTTAGAAATCAAACAAAGCGTGGAAATACAAGGGAGTTATGATGAAGATATTTTTGCTGCAAATGTAATAGAAATAAGTATTTTTGAAGAATAAAAGGGTGAAACATAAATATGAAAAGAAAAATATTTAGAATACTTCTGCTATTGTTTATTTTTTATATTACTGGATGTGGAAAAAATGTGAGAGTACAGGAAAATATGGATAATCAAAGGGGAATAGAGGAAGACAAAGGAGATCAGAAGGATACAGCCTCTTCTATGGGACGTTATATAGAAACAGCATATAGTCTTCCAGAAGGATTGGGGTATAAAAGAGAATTAATTCGACTCAGTGATGGAAGTCTGACTTTATTTGACAATTATGGAAACTATTATGTTTCCCTTGATGGAGGGGAAACGTGGAATCAAGGGGAAGTCCCATGGTTTAATCAGTTTGCAACCGAGGAATATATTGAGAGCTTATCAGGGGGAGAAGATGGAAGTATTGGCCTTGTTTACGGAGTGAAAGAAGAAGAGGGAATGGAATTTTTAGGCGTTATTTTTGACAAAGAAGGAAAGAGGACTGATATAAATGGCATGGAAGGAAAGACTGCCAATAATTTTCATTTTTCTCACGAAGGAGGTATTTTTTTAACGGATTCACAAGGAGGCTTTTATGAGATAAATAAGGAAACTGGAGATACAAAACTACTTTTTGAAGGAGACACAATCATTTATTATGGAGCCATTGTTGGCAATGTTTTTGTAGGAATATCACAAGATTCTGTATATTGTTTTGATTTGGAAAAAGGGCAATTACTAGAGGAAGATAAAACCCTATCTAAATTTATACAGGATGACATAAATAAAAGTTTGGGAAATAACGCAGATACAAAAACTCTTTTACTTATTCCAGGGGAAGAGGAGGATGTTCTATATCTGGCTTGTGATAAGGGTCTTTACCGTCATGTCCTTAATGGAACCGTGATGGAACAAGTAATAGAAGGCAGTTTAAGTACCTTTGGGGATCCTTCATGTAATTTATATGCAATGTGCATTACTAAAGACAATACTTTCTTTGTTCTGTTTTCTCAAAAGGAAGAGATTGTTCGGTTTGCATATGATGAAACAGTTCCCACAGTGCCAGACAAACAACTGAAAATTTTCAGTTTGAAAGAAAATCAAATGATTCGTAGGACTATCAGCCAATATCAAAAGGAAAATCCCCAGGTCTATATCCAATATAGTATAGGACTAGACGGACAGGATGGTATGAGAGAAGAAGATGCTATAAAAAATTTAAATACGGAAATTTTATCAGGTAAGGGACCAGATATAATCATTTTAGATGGAATGAACATAGAATCATATAGAAATAGAGGAGTGCTAGAAGATTTAAGTCCCCTGTTAGAAGAAATAAGTGCGTCCTGGACAATGTTTTTGCCTATAATCAATGCTTATAAAACAGGAGAGACTGTAGAAGCTGTTCCAGCTCGATTTTCTATTCCTATCATGATAGGCCCTATGGAAAATATTAGCAAGATTGATAGTCTCCAAAGTTTGGCAGAGGAAATGGAAGAGATAAGGAAAAAAGAGAAAGATGGGACTATTTGTAGTTTTTATTCAGAAGAAATGGCATTAAGATATTTAACTTTGTTATGTTCCAATGAATGGAAAAAAGAGGATAATACACTACATGTAGAAAACATTAGAAATTTTTTGACACTGGCAAAGAGAATTTATGATGCGGATATACTTGGAGTAGACGAATTGGAAATACAAAAACGCAAAGAACAGTTGGATTCATCAGGAGGAATGAAAATGGATAGAGATATCTATATAGAAAGTAGATTGTCTATCCTGAATGGGGCTTTAAATATTGCAGAAGGGGATAGCAGACTATCTATTGGCAGCTTAGACGCCCTATATAGATTTCCGTATTTGACAAGTGCAGTTTCTGCTCAAAAAGGATATGGATGGAAAGGAGAAAATACCAACGAGTTTTTAGCCCATACAGTAATAGGAATGAACAGCCAAAGTTCCCAGAAAGAATTAGGAAAAGACTTTATTAGAAAAATATTTAGTGAAGAAGTACAGTCTGGGACAGGAGGAGATAGAGCAGAGGGGCTTCCAGTAAATAAGGAGGCATTCTTAAAACAAATAAAAGAATATGAGCCAGGGAAGGAAATAAGCTCCATTGGCTATACAAATAAAGAGACAGGGGAAATGTTCTCTTTTACTATTACAGCCCCTGAAAATATAGAGAGAGATAATTTAGTTAAATTGGTAGAAGAATTAACAAAGGTAAAATCAGGAGATAAAACAATAGAAAATATTATTTATGAAATAGGTTCAAGAGCCCTCTTTGGGGAAATAACTGTGGATGAGGCAGTAGAAGAAATTGAAAAAAAGGCGTCTATTTATTTAGCGGAATAGTGACAAGAAAGGTACTCCCTCCTTTGGGAGTATCCTGAACTTGTATTGTACCATAATGGGCCCTGACGAGTTCCTTTGCAATACATAAACCCAGACCAAAATGCTCTTTATTGTTTCTAGAAAATTCGCTGCGATAAAACCTTCCAAATATAAGTTCTTTTTCTGAGTCAGGAATACCAGGTCCATTATCTTTCACTGAGAGTAAAAAGTTACTTTGGTTATAAGATAAAGTTAGGAAAATCTTTCCTCCCTTTGGCGTATAGCTAAAGGCATTATGTAAAAGAATTCCTATAACTTGAGAAAGACGTTCTTCATCGCCATTTATAGGAGGGATAGCTTCGTTGGGCAGTTCAACGAAAAAACGAAGTCCTTTTTCCTTAGCCATAGCTTCAAAAGCCTCAAAGCTGTTTAGCACAAGGGTATCCATAGAAAAGAGTTTTCTTTGGATGGAAAAAGAATGGCTATCTGCATGGGCCAAGGTCAGCATATCATCAATAAGACGGGACATGCGGTTTCCTTCTGACTGAATGATATTTAAAAATATTTCCTTTTCAATAGCTTCAGACTTTCGAATAGAAGAGACAGCAGACAAAATGACAGCAAGGGGAGTGCGAAGCTCATGGGAGGCAGAGGCTACAAATTGGATTTGGCTTTCTTGATTTTTTTGTATTGGAAATAATAGTTTTTTTGTAAAAAACCAGGAAAACAAAAAGAGAGTGAATATAGCAGTGCAATTAATGCCAAGAAAAAGGAGTCTTTGCCTGTGAATTTGGAGGTATAAGCTTTCTGGATAAGAAAGAATACATATTCGAAGTTCCCCTTGGGGACGGATAGATTGACCAATACTAGCATAATAAGGGCCTTCTCCTTGATTGGGAGAAGGAAGGAGGAATTCTTTATGGGAAGTTCCAAAAGGAGAACTTTCCAGAGGATAAGAATTTTTAAAATATTCCCATGCATGGGCGGTGAAAGGAGAGTACTTTTTACTTTTATTGAACAAAAGTTCCTTTTCATTATCAAAAATACGAATAGAATACTTACCATTTCCTTCTAATTTAGAGAGCCATTCATGGGTTATGATTGTTTGCTGCTCTAAGTTGCTAAGGAGGGTGTTCATATCACTTTGAAAGGATAGAAAACTGGTTTTTTTAAGACTGCTTTCAGAAACAAAAAGAAAAATAAGAGAGAAAGTAATTAATATACTGGCAGTAATGCCAGCACATAAAAGGGTTAACTTTTTATGAACTGTTTTTATCATGAGTCTTTCCCTCCCTTCCCCCTTTCTTCCATGGAAAATCCAATTCCTCGAATAGTCTGGATAGAAAGGGAACTGTCTACTGTTTTAAGACGTCTCCTTAGAAAATGTATGTAATTATCTAGATTGCCCATTTCCACATCAGATTCAATGCCCCAAACTTTGGATAAAAGAAGTTCCCTTGGGAGAACTTGGGAAGCATTTTTAAAAAAAATTTCCATAAGGGCCCCTTCTCTTTTAGATAGGGAGCAGTTTTTACTGCCACAGGAAAGTTTGTTTTCGTGAATATAGTAGGACGTATTTCCAAGGTTTAGAATGTCAAAAGATTCTAATTTTCTTGGCCTTCGGAATATACATCGTATCCTGGCCATGAGTTCTTCAAAGTCAAAAGGTTTGACAAGATAATCATCAGCGCCAAGGTCCAGACCAGTAATTTTATCCTCCACATCACCTAAGGCTGTCAAAATAATGACAGGAGTTACAATATTTTCACTTCGCATAATTTCTAGTACTTTATCCCCAGATAATAGAGGAATCATTCGGTCTAATAAAATAAGATCATAGATTCCTAAACGAATATAGTAGATGGCTTCTTCACCATCAGAACAAGTATCCGTTACAAAATGTTCTTTTTTTAACTGAAAGGAAAGAGTCAGTTTTAATTTTTCGTCATCTTCCACTAATAAAATTCTCATAAAATATCCCTTTCTTTCAATAAATTTATAATGCTGGGGCATAAGGCAGTGAATCTTCTATCCTATACCCATATTTCACTCCGTTATTATTATAACAAAATAGTTTCTAAAATTATTTTAAAAATAATAGGGTTTTCATGGAATCTTTATAAAAATAAATTAAAAAAGGATAATTCAAAGTTTTATAGACATCTATATATCTATACATTCCAGACATATATCCTGTGTTTCCATGCAATGATATAATCTTTACAGATTTAATTTTAGCGTTTTTTTTTCGTTAAGTATTGACAAACATTTCACTATGTTATAAAATAAATGTGTTCTAGGGCATGAAAGTTTAAAAAGACATTGGCCCAGATAGCTCAGTTGGTAGAGCAGAGGACTGAAAATCCTCGTGTCGCTGGTTCGATTCCGGCTCTGGGCATGTAAAACGTATAATAGAAATTAATATGCGGGTGTAGTTCAATGGTAGAACACTAGCCTTCCAAGCTAGATACGTGGGTTCGATTCCCATCACCCGCTTTTTTTGTACTAGAGCGTGGCCGAACATTACTTTCTGCTGCGCTCTAGAAAAATACACTATTATATAAAGAGAATGGGGGACCTACTATGTGGAATAAAAGCAGTGATCGAGGTTTAGAAAAAGTATTAAATTATGCCGAGGAGGCTGCAAAGGGGAGACGTACAGGAGGAAATCTGGATAGTGGCCCAGGGAAAGCAATGAAAAGGCTGGTTGAAAACGAAATCCGTCTTTCAGAAGTGGCAAAGAAGATGCTGGGAACTGTAAGCTCTTTAAGTAGTTTTGATATTGGAATGTCACATATATCTTATGAATTAACAGAGTTGGCGAAAGAATTGGACGAAGTAGCCCAGTCTAATTTGGCTATTGTAGAGGAGACGACAGCCAGTATGGGACTTGTTACAGAAATGGTTGAGACAACAGCAGAAACTCTTACCGAATTGGAAAATGAGTCCAAACAACTTGTAGAGAGGAACGACAATAGCCATCAGCTGCTGGAGGAAGTGTGCGTGTTGAAGGAAAACGTTATGAGAGACAGCGGCATTATGGGTGAAAAAATAGAGCAACTTGTGGAATTAGCGGAAGAAGTAGGAAAAATTGTAGACAGTGTACAGGATATTGCCAATCAGACAAATTTGTTAGCTTTAAATGCAGCAATTGAGGCCGCCAGAGCTGGTGAACAGGGAAAAGGCTTTGCCGTTGTTGCTGAAGAAGTAAGAAAACTGGCTGATGACACAAAGCAAAACTTGACAGGAATGCAGGAGTTTGTGACAAACATAGGTGCAGCTGCCTCAGAGAGTAAAGAGAGTTTAGATCGATCCCAAAGTTCTACGAACTTAATGGGAGATAAAATTGAGATTGTTTCATCTAGTGTCAGTGAGAACATATCCATGTTAAAAGATGTTGTCTCAGGGGTAAAAGGAATTGACGCTGCTATGAATAAAATAAGGGATTCCTCATCTGAAATCAACGGAGCTATGGAAAGCATTGGACAGGATGCTATGAAGATGATCGATATGAATGCCATATTGCAGAAACAGTCTGAAACATGCAATAATATTGCCAAAGATGTGGCTTTTCTAGATAAACATATATCTGACGTGGTAAATTATGCTTATGACGGTTTAAGAGAAGGACAGAGGGCAGTAAAAAATTCAGAGCTTATAGAAGTACTAGATAAGGCAAAAGATGCCCATGTGTCATGGGTTAAGAATTTGAAAACAATGGTGGACAGTATGGACATTATACCATTGCAGACAGATTCTAAAAAGTGTGCTTTTGGCCATTTTTATACAGCGATTAAAGTGGCCCACAATAGCATTCAAGATGTTTGGAGACAAATTGATTCAGTCCATAATACAGTACATCAAAAGGGAGAATCTGCAATTAGGGCAGTAAAAGATGGAGATCAACAGACTGCCATGAGAATATATGAAGAGGCAGAAGCAGCGTCCAGACAGATGATAGAATTATTAAATAGAGCTCAAGGAATTATTAAAGAATTAGATAGAAATGGGGAAAGTGCAATAGAGGCCTCTAAATAGTTAAAATACCATAAAACATAGTTTTTAGAGTGTTCCTTTTCTCGGTGGAGGGAGGAACGCTTTACTTATATAGAAAAAAGTATGTTGACATAATGGAAAAGATATATTAGAATAAATAATATTCTACATAAACAAAACAAAGTAGTTATCTGCGCGAGTGGCTCAGTTGGTGGAGTACAACCTTGCCAAGGTTGGGGTCGCGGGTTCGAGTCCCGTCTCGCGCTTTTTATTAAAGACTAGTTTGAAATCTCCGATTTTATGTTCTTGATTTTTCTACCCAAGGGGCAAATGGGAGCCAGAGGGAAACAAAAGGTTTACAACAGGGACACCAACACATGAGTTCTAAGGCAAAGCCTGATAAGGGGGCTTTATTTTTTTACCTTTTTATGTTAAAATGGAGGGTTTTTATGAAAGTGACAGTATTTAGTATGAGAGAATTCGATGAGAAACCTCTTTTTATGGACTATAGTAAAGAAATGGACATTGCGTTGACCATAACAAAGGAAGCACCTTCTATGGAAAACTTGCGTATGGTAAAAGGAAGTCAGTGCATTAGTATTGTAACTACTCCTGTAGATGAGAAAATGTTACATAAGCTTAAGGAATTGGGTGTGAAATTTATTTCCACAAGGACTATTGGATATGATCATATAGATATAAATGCTGCAAAAAAAATAGGCATTCAAATTGCAAATGCTCCTTATGATCCTCAAGGAGTAGCTGATTACACAGTTATGTTAATGCTTATGAGCATTCGCAAAATAAAATGCATTATGGATAGAGCCAACATTCAAGATTTTACTTTAAAAGGAATACAGGGAAGGGAGATTTCAGACTTTACAATTGGAGTTATAGGAACAGGAAGAATTGGGAGGAAGGTGATACAGTATTTATCAGGCTTTGGATGTAAAATATTGGCCTATGATATTCATGAATCGGATGAAATTAAGAAATATGCACAATACACAGAGCTGGATTTTTTATATAAAGAAGCAGATTTAATTACTCTACATTTGCCTTTGACAGAGAAAAACTTTCACATGATCAATAAAGAAAGCATTGGAAAAATGAAAGATCAAGTAATAATTATTAATACGGCAAGGGGAGGGTTAATTGATTCCACTGCATTGATTGAAGGTCTGGAGAGAGGAAAAATTGGAGGGGCTGGACTGGATGTAATAGAAAATGAATTTTCCCTTTATTATTATGACAGGCGTTCAGAAGTATTGGAAAATAGAGAATTGTCCATATTAAAAGCTTTTCCTAATGTTATTGTAACGCCCCATATGGCTTTTTATACAGACAATTATGTCAGGACAGTAGTGAGAGACTCTTTAAGGAGTTGCAAGGCTTTTGTACATAGAACAGACAACCCGTGGATTATTCCCGTATAAGATTTGATCATAAAAAAGGAAAAAGCCTTATAAGGGAGGACAGAGGAAGAATGGAGAGTGAAGCTTGAAATGAAAATACTGATAGATGCAGATGCATGTCCAGTAGTAAATATTACAGAGAAAATTGCAAAACGAGAGAAACTGCCATTGGTGCTCATATGCGATACAAGCCATATTATCCATTCGAATTATGGAAAGGTCATTGTCGTTGACAGGGGCAAAGACTCTGCTGATTTTAAATTGGTATGTGAGACAGCAAAAGGGGATATTGTAGTTACCCAAGACTATGGTGTAGCTGCCATGATACTAGGAAAGGGAGCTTATGCCATTCACCAAAGTGGTATGTGGTATACAAAAGATAATATTGATCAAATGCTTTTCGAAAGGCATTTATCAAAAAAAGCAAGGAGAGGCTCCTCTCATTATAATGGAAAAGGTTTGAAGAGAAGAACAATGGAAGATAATGAGAGATTCGATGTGTCTTTGCAAAAAATGATTGCTGCTGCAAAAAGTAGTACATGAGGAGTAGGGGGGTGTTTGATTGAAATATGAAAAGGTACATAGAGGAATATTTTTAGAAAGACCTAACCGCTTTGTGGCAAAGGCACTTATAAATGGGAAGGAAGAGACAGTCCATGTTAAAAACACAGGGAGATGTAAGGAACTTCTTATTAGAGGGAGAACAATTATTTTAGAGGAGGGGAGTAATCCTAATAGAAAGACAAAGTATTCTATTATTGCTGTTTATAAAGGGGACAGACTAATTAACATAGATTCCCAGGCACCCAATAGGGCAGCCTGGGAAGGTCTTTGCCAGGGAAGTATAAAAGAGATAGGAATTCCGGAATTTGTAAACACAGAAGTTAGCTATAAAAATTCCCGCTTTGACTTATATTATGAAAAGGATGGCAAAAAGGGATTTATAGAAGTGAAAGGAGTTACATTAGAAGACGATGGGATAGCTATGTTTCCAGATGCTCCGACAAAGAGAGGAGTCAAGCATATTAGAGAATTGATGGAAGCGAAAAAGGAAGGATATGAGACATGGATTTTATTTTTTATACAAATGAAAGGAATGAAGTTGTTTAAAACAAACGATGTAACAGATCCCGACTTTGCATCTGCTTGTGTGGAAGCAAAAAAAGAAGGTGTTCATATACTTGTTTATGATAGTATAGTAAAAGAGGACAGTATGGACATAAATGATCTCGTTTTCTATAAATATAAATAACTACTTTGTTTATTTTTTTCTTTTTTCCATATAATAAAAAAGAAAACCATGGAGATAATCATGTTTGCCAATGGACAAAAAGAAAATTATTCTAGAATAATTACTATGACAGCAGTAACGGTCTCAGCATTATTACAAGCATATGTAATGCACGTGTTTATGAATCCATCTAATTTATTATCCGGGGGATTTACAGGCATAGCCATCCTTATTGATAAAATAGCATCTTTATATGGGAGACAGATTTCCACATCTCTAGGTATGTTGTTGTTAAACATTCCAGTTGCTTTCATGTGTATGAAAAGCATAAGCCCTCGCTTTACTTTTTATTCCATGTTACAAGTATTTTTTGCCAGCTTCTTTTTGAAAATTTTCCACTTTACTGTACTTTTTGAGGATATAATGCTCAATGTTATTTTTGGAGGATTTTTATATGGGTTGTCTACAGCAATTGCCTTAAAGGGAAATGCTTCTACAGGAGGAACAGACTTTATCGCCTTATTTGTCTCCAATAAAATTGGACGCTCTATATGGGAATATGTATTTGCTGGGAACTGTATTGTTTTGGGGATATTTGGTTTTCTATTTGGATGGCCATATGCAGGATATTCTATATTATTCCAATTTGTATCTACGAAAACAATATCTGCATTTCATCACAGGTATGAAAGAGTAACTCTTCAAATTACAACAAAAAAGTCAAAGGAAATTGTGGCAGTTTATATTAAAAGTTTTAAACATGGTATTTCCAGTGTGGAGGCAAGGGGCGGCTACAGTGGCAAGAAAATGTACTTGCTCCATACAGTAGTATCTTCCTATGAAGTGAGTGATGTGGTTCGCTTAATGATGGAGACAGATCCAGATGTCATTGTAAATATACTAAAGACCCAAAACTTTTATGGCAGATTTTATCATCCTCCTTTCCAGTAAAAAGTTACAAATGTATTGCATAAATTAAAAAAATATTATGAGTCAATAAGAAAGGATTACAATAGTATTTCTTTCTTATTTTTATGGCTATAAACAAGGGCAAAGCCTTGACCAGCACTAGAAGGGTACGGTATAATTCAGTGTAGATAAATGGATCGTATAAAGGAGAACGATAATTAAAATGGTAAGATTAAATGAAAGATGGAAGTCAGATATTGACAGAATCCGTCTTATAACAATGATAGCATTTATTATGATTATAACAGCAATGGCATGGCAAAGTGATGATGCATATCATGGTTATGTTATGGCGAAGCATTTGGTGGAAGGAGATGGGTTGGTCTATAATATTGGAGAGAGGGCCACAGCCAGTTCTTGTCCTTTATTTACTCTTATTATTGGAGCAGGATATTTTGTGACAAGGCAGATGTTTTACACTTCTATTTTTATTAGTGTTGCTTTTTCTTCTGGAGCTTATTATATTTTATGCAAATATTTCTGTAAAAGCGTTAGGCAGATTATATTGTCCTTTTTTATTCTCTGCGGCAGTTTTAGCTTTATTAGTTATACCACGTCTGGTTTAGAGAATTGCCTTCTTTTTTTCTTGGCAGCGCTCTTTCTTAAACTTTTTTTTCAAACAGAGAGGTACACGGCAAAACAGCTTCTCTATCTAGGACTTTTGATTTCTGCAATTGCCATGACCAGGATGGATGGAGTGCTCATGTTCGTGCCTATGGTTGTCTTTGCCTATTTGTTTCGAAGGGATAAGGTTTCTTTTCCAAAGGCAGTTATTATCGGTATGCTTGCCTTAACACCCTTCCTATTGTGGCTTTTATTTTCCCTTTTTTATTATGGATTTCCGTTTCCTAATACAGCCTATGTAAAGCTGGGAACCCAAATCCCTCAGAAAGAATATTATATTAGAGGGATCCAGTACTATTTTGTAACAGCAATAAATGATGTTCTGGTACTCCTTCTTCCCTTTAGTTTTTGCATAACTGCTCTTTGGAGGAAAAAATTACAATATATATGGGGAGCAGCAGGCATTGTCTTATATGGGCTGTATGTCCTTCATATTGGCGGAGATTTTATGGTAGGCAGGCATTTTACGGTTATGTTTTTCATGTCCCTCTGCTTTTTCGCCAAGATGGACGAAGAATGGAATACAATGGAAAAAGGAAATAGAGTTAGAATGGCTTTTACGACTCTTGCTATGGGGGGAATCCTTTTTACATTGACAATTCCGTCGGCTATTGGAAATCAATATTTATTCGGTCATGAGAAATCCTGGCCTATTGCTGACGAACGAAGGTTTTACTTTCCCAATACAAGCCTATTTAATAATTTGGGCCAGAATATGAAAGAGGGAAAGGTTATAAGAGCTGCCTGGAATGAACAGGGAATTGAGGAATTGCGTTCAATAGGGGAAAATGGAGGAATTCTCCCATTTGTGCCTGGCATTAGTATTTATTATAATTCGGACATGTATTTAAACGACCAGTATGCATTAGGAGATCCTTTTTTATCAAAGCTTCCAGCAATTCGTCAGGAAAACTGGAGAATTGGACATATGCAAAGGGAAGTTCCAGAAGGTTATAAAGAAACTGTACAGACAGGGGTTAACGTAATAGTAAATAAAGATTTACGAGAGTATTATGACAAAATTTTACTAATTACCCGGGGAGAGTTGTGGGATAAGGAAAGGATTGAGACAATTCTGAATATGAACTTGGGTAAGTATGATTATCTGATTGAGAATTACAAAGCGACGTTAGATAATTAATTTTTATAAAAATCTGTCTATTTGAAGGGGATAGAACGTTCCAAAGGATAGAAAGGTGTTGAACTAGAAAATGAAATATGGAAAAGAAAGATGGAGAAGCCAAGGAGTGAAGAAAACAGTGAAAATAAAAGAGGGAGGGAGAAGAAGAAAAAAATGGAATAGATCAAAACTTTTAGTAACCTTAAGTATACTTTTTGTTGTCTATTTAGGATTTGCTATATTTTTTCAAACCCACTTCTTTTTTGGAACAATGGCCGAGAGCATTAATTGTTCTATGAAAAGTGTAGATCAAGTGCAAGAGCTTCTCAGCAGAGAATCCAGGACGTATGAACTGACCATTGAGGGGAGGGAGGGCCAAAAAGAGCATATTACTGCAGAAGAGGTGGATTTAACCCCTGTTTTTGATAGCAGTATAGGGGAACAACTAAAAAGTCAAAATGGTTTTCTATGGCCAATTGCCATATTTAAAAAGAACATAGTTGATCTACCAGTAGACATACAATTTTCAGAACAAAAATTAAAAAAATTAACAGAACAGTTTGGCTTTTATAAAGATGGAGTAGAAAAAGAACCAAAAAATGCGTACATTGGGGAATACGAAAATGGGGAATTTCCAGTCATACAAGAGGAGGAAGGAACCTTACTAAATAGGGAGAAAGTATACGAAAAAGTAAAGGAATCTATTTCTAATTTAAGTCGTATCCTTGTATTAGAAGAAGCAGAATGCTATGTTAAACCAGAAATAACAAAAGACTCTGAGGAGATTAAAAGGGAACAACAGGAGTTAAACAAATATTTAGGAGCTGTTATTACCTATGAATTTGGCGATGAAAAGGTAGTTGTTGACAGTGATGAAATTCATCAATGGCTTGTCTTGTCAGAAGAGGGAGAGGTTAACTTAGATGAAGAGAAAGTCAGAGAATATGTGAATGGTTTGGCAAGAACTTATGATACTTTTGGGAGCAAAAGGGAATTTCGTACATCAAAGGGAGAAAGTCTTACAATGACAGAAGGAGATTATGGGTGGTGGATGAATCGGCCTGAGGAGACAAAAGAGCTTATTGAGGCAATAAAAACGGGAGAGACAATAACGAAAGAGCCTGTTTATCATGCCAAGGCTGCCCAGTATGGAGAAAATGACATTGGAGATACATATGTGGAAATTGATTTGACAAACCAGCATCTTTATTTATATGTTCATGGAGCTCTCAAATTGGAAAGTGATTTTGTATCAGGAGATATAAGAAAAGGATACAATACGCCGACAGGAGTATATGGTTTGACTTACAAAGAAAGAGATGCTACTTTAAATGGAGAAAACTACAGCTCTCCTGTAAGCTATTGGATGCCTTTTAATGGAAATGTAGGAATGCATGATGCAAAATGGAGGAGTTCCTTTGGAGGAGAAATATATGTAAGGAATGGCTCCCATGGATGTGTAAATCTGCCTTATGAAAAAGCAAAGGAGATTTATGAACATGTGGAAAAAGGAACTCCAGTCATTGTATATGGAGGTTACTCAGGTCCGTCCAAAGAGGAACAAGACCTTATTGATCAGCAAAAAGCTTTGGAAGAATTGATGAATCAAAATCCTCTTGGTATTCCAGGAATTCCAGGAATTCCCGGCCTTCCCCTTATACCTCAGGCACCATTGACGCCAGAAGGAACACCAAATACACCTGTTCCAACGATTCCTCCCACACCTGTGCCAGAGTCAGTTCCAGATGGAGTGCAAACGCCAGAGGCGCCTCAATAAAAATTACAGAAGAGGCCTATTGACCAGAAATGAGCCTGGAAGTATAATAAAAACGAACAAAAGGAAAGGGGATTAAAAGAATGAAAAGGGACATTGATTCTTGTATTTATCAACATGGTAAAGACATTTTAGAGTCAGAAACATTTCAGTCAATGGAAAATTTCATGCAGCATGGAAATGTATCTGTCTGTCAGCATAGCATAAGTGTTGCCCTGGAAAGTATAAAATTTGTTAGAAAGTTTAAGATATCATGTGATGAGAGAGCAGTAGTAAGAGGGGCTCTTTTACACGATTATTTCCTTTATGATTGGCATGAGAAAGCTCTATGGCATAATTGGCACGGATTTCGTCATCCAGGCATTGCCCTGCAAAATGCTGTAAAGGAATATAGTATTTCTCAAATAGAAGGTGAGATTATAAAAAAACATATGTGGCCTCTTACAATTATTCCTCCATTGTGCAGGGAGGCATGGATTATTACATTAGTGGATAAATATGTTTCTACTTTGGAAACAGTAGGGATTCGAAAGGCAAGCGACATGCAAAAAATTCCAGCAGGGCATTAATGGAAAGGGCTATGGAAGGAAACTTATATAAGAAGCTTAAAAAATATGGGAAGTCTTTTGTCTATCCTTTTCACATGCCTGGACATAAAAGGAATATGGCTGGGCATGGAATGGAAGAAATGGCAGCCGTAGATATTACAGAAATAGAAGGATTTGATGACCTTCATCATCCAAAAGGAATATTCAAGGAGGCTCAGAAAAGAGTTGCTGCCTTATATGGAGCAGAGGAAAGCTGTTTTCTTATTAATGGAAGTACAGCGGGAATATTAAGTGCAGTGAGTGGTTGTACAAAGAGGGGCGGTACTATTTTAATGGCCAGAAACTGCCATCGATCTGTATATAACAGTGTATGTTTACAAGAGCTTCATGCAGATTATGTATATCCCCCTTTTGTAAAAGAATTTGGAATACAGGGAGGAATTTCGGCTGAACAAGTTGCATATGCCTTAAGGGAGAACAAGGAAATAGAGGCAGTCATCATTACCTCTCCAACTTATGAAGGGGTTGTTTCTGATATTGCGTCCATTGCACAGATTGTTCATCAATATAATATTCCTTTAATTGTAGACGAGGCCCACGGAGCCCATTTTGGGTTTGACCCGTATTTTCCTAAAAATTCTGTGAAGGAAGGTGCAGATGTAGTTATTCACAGCCTTCATAAAACATTGCCAGCTCTGACTCAAAGCGGAGTCATTCATTTTAATGGGGAGCTGGCGGACAGAAGAAATATTAAGAGATATCTGAGCATTTATCAAAGCAGCAGCCCCTCCTATTTGCTGCTGGCAAGTATGGAACAGTGCATTGCCCTTTTAGAAGAGAGGGGAAGAGCGCTGTTTTCTTCTTATATAAATAGGCTGGTAACTTTCCGAAAAGAGACAGAGAAGCTAAGACATATAAAAATAATAAATAAAGATTTGGAAGGAAAGTGGGGAATTTACCAGTATGATCTGGGAAAAATACTTATATCTGTAAAAAATACAAATAGGACAGGAAGAGAAATATACAAAAACTTACTTTCAAACTATAAACTTCAGATGGAAATGGCAGGAAAAGAATATGTTTTGGCAATGACAAGCATTATGGATAAAGTGGAAGGAATGAACAGGCTTTCCCAAGCATTGGGGGAAATAGATTCCAGTCTGACAGTAACAGAGACTAAAGAAAAGGAATTGACTTATGAAAGGGCCATTATAAAATGCTCTATATGGAAAGGGGAAAATTCTGATAAAAAGAAAGTAAGTTTTACAGAGAGCTTAGGTAAAGTAAGCGGACAATATGTTTATTTATATCCCCCAGGAATACCCTTGATTGCCCCAGGGGAAGAAGTGACGAAAGAGCTTTTGGACCAGATTAGAGAATATAAGGCAGAAGGATTTGCAGTGCAAGGGTTGGAAGATCTGGAAGATGAAAAGTTTTGGATTTTAAACAGGAAATAGTAAATGTTAGAAAGGTATGGTTTAAAAATGAGAAAAACGAAGATTGTATGTACAATTGGACCTGCTTCGTCAGATGAAGATACATTAAGAGAGTTAATGAAGTCTGGTATGGATGTTGCCAGATTTAATTTTTCCCATGGAGCTCACGATGAAAAAAGGGAAATTATGAACCGTTTAAAAAGGATAAGGGAAGAGTTAGGCCTTAATATCCCTATTATGTTAGATACAAAAGGGCCAGAAATTAGACTTGGAGATTTTGAGGAAGATAAAGCAGTATTGGAGGCAGGCCAGACCTTTGTCTTGACAACAGAAGAAATACAAGGAACGAATGAAAGGGCAACGATCACCTATAAAGATCTCCCGAAAGATGTAAAAAAGGACGATAAAATATTAATTGACGATGGCTTAATAGAAATGGAAGTCATGGAAACCTGCGAGACAGAAATTATATGTAAAGTTTTAAATGGGGGTAATATATCAAACCATAAAGGGATAAATGTGCCGAATGTCCATCTATCCATGGCGTATATGAGCGAGCAGGATAAGGCTGACATTTTATTTGGAATTCAGGAAAAAGTGGACTTTGTTGCCGCTTCCTTTGTGAGAACAGCTCAAGATGTAAACTCAATTCGAAATTTTTTAAAGGATAATGGCGGGGAATTTATACAAATTATCTCCAAGATTGAGAATCTTCAAGGAATTCGAAATTTAGATTCTATTTTAGAGGCATCGGATGCCATTATGGTTGCCAGAGGAGATATGGGAGTAGAAATACCTTTAGAAGATGTCCCTGTTTATCAAAAGCTAATGATTAAAAAGGCAATTGCATTAGGAAAACATGTAATAACCGCAACTCAGATGCTGGATTCTATGATGAAAAATCCAAGACCTACAAGGGCCGAGGCAACAGATGTGGCCAACGCCATCTATGATGGAACAAGTGCAGTTATGCTCTCAGGAGAAACAGCTTCTGGCAGTTATCCTATTGAGGCAGTAAAAACAATGGATAAAATCGCTGTACGGACAGAAGCAGATATTGATTATATAGGCAGATTCCACAAAATAGAAAATACAGATGAAATATTAAGCATAACTAACGCCATTTCCCATGCCACCTGTGCCACAGCTATGGACATTTATGCAAAAGCAATTATTACTGTTACGTTGTCAGGTTTCACTGCCCGTATGGTATCCAGATTTAGGCCTAAATGTACCATTGTAGGCTTTAGTTCAAATCCTGTTGTGTGCAGACAGCTGAATTTAACTTGGGGAATTAAGCCAGTTTTTATTGAGGAAGCTTCCAACAGCGACGAGCTTTTAGAAATTGCAGAGAAAAAGGCACTGGAATTAGGTTATATAGAAAAGGGAGATAAAGTAGTGTTTACTGCTGGTGTACCTATTGGAACCCCTGGAATGACAAATTTATTAAAGGCAATTGAAGTAGAATAAAAGGAGAAAAAGCTTGAAGCAATAAATGATGGGAAAAATATTCTATTTAATGGGAAAAAGTTCTGTTGGAAAAGACACAATATATCAAAAGCTTTTGGAGAATCAGGAGCTGAAATTAAAAAAAGTAATTATGTATACTACGAGGCCAATAAGGACTGGAGAATTGCAAGGGAAGGAATATTTTTTTGTAAGCGACAAAAAATGTGCAGAGCTTAAACAGAGAGGAAAAATAGTAGAATTGCGCTCCTACAAAACTTGTCTTGGGGTTTGGAAATATTTTACAGTTGATGACGGACAAATAGCATTAGATAATGGAAATTATATAGTCATGGGTACACTAGAGTCCTATAATCAGACAAGGACATATTATGGGAAGGAAAATGTAGTTCCGATCATGCTCATCCTGGATGACGCAACAAGGCTTCAGAGAGCTTTAGATCGGGAAAAAATCCAGGAGTTTCCCCAATATGAGGAATTGTGTAGAAGATTTCTCGCAGATACAAAAGATTTTTCCAAAGAGAAGATGAAAGAGGCAGGAATAAAAACATTTTTTGAAAATGAAAATTTAGAGGATTGCCTGGAAAAAATCAAAAAATGTATTAGAAATACTATATATTAAATATAAAAGTTATGCTATAATCAGTACAAAGACAGAGGTGATTCCATGGAAATCAAAGTAGGTCCTACAGTTCCGGCAGCTCCAACAGAGCATACAACACAATTACAGCAGACAGACAATACATTTAAGTTTACTTTAGTCAGCCACGTAGAAGAACAAGAGCTGAAAGCAAAGCTAACTTTGTTAATGGAGGAGATCACCCAGCAGGGAAAGAAGATTACAAAGCGCAAGGACGTTAGGGATATGCGCAAGTACCGCAGCTTGATCAAAGATTTTATGAACGAAATCATTAATCATTCCCATGAATTTTCCAGAGAAAACTTTTTGGATAGAAAGGGACGCCACAGAGTGTACGGAATTATAAAGTTAGTGGACAAAAATTTAGATGATTTAGCGGCGGAGCTTATGAAGGAGGAAAAGGACAATATTTCCATTCTAAATAAAATCGGAGAAATTACAGGACTGTTATTGGATATTTTTACATGATAAGAAATCCAAATGGGAAAGGCATGGGGATAAGAAATGGCTGGATTTCAAGATATCATTGGACAAGAACACATAAAAGAACATTTCATGAACGCATTGGAACAACAGAGAGTTTCCCATGGGTATCTTTTTCACGGAGAGAGGAAATCAGGAAAAGAATTTATAGCAAAAATATTTGCCATGGCTTTACAATGTGAAAAGGAAGGGATAGAGCCATGTCAGCAATGCCATTCTTGCAAACAGGCTCTTTCCTCCAATCATCCTGATATTATATTAGTAACTCATGAAAAGCCAAGCAGTATTGGCGTTGAGGATATTCGGCTACAGGTGAACCAGGATATTTGTATAAAACCATATAAGAGCAGCAAAAAAGTGTATATTATTAACGATGGAGAAATGATGACAATTCAGGCACAAAATGCTCTGCTAAAAACATTAGAAGAGCCTCCTGACTATGCAGTTATCATGCTCTTGGTTTCTAATCTCTCAGCCATATTGCCAACCTTGATTTCCAGGTGTATTGTAATGAATATGCACCCAGTAGAAGATAAAGAAATAAAAAAGTATTTGATGGAAAAAATAAAAGTGCCTGATTACCAGGCGAATATGTGCGTTGCCTTTGCCAGGGGAAACCTAGGAAAAGCAAAGGCATTGGCTTCATCAGAAGATTTTGACAAGATGAAAGAAGAAGCAGTGACTGTTTTAAGACATATGGATGATCTGGAAATTGGAGATTTAAATGCAGCAATAAAGAGAATACAAGAATTTAAGCTGGATATTCATGATTATTTGGACATACTTATGATATGGTATAGGGACGTACTTCTTTTTAAAGCAACTAATGATGTAAATGAACTTATTTTCAAAGAGGAAATATCCTATATACATAAAAGAGCTAATAAAAGCGCCTACGAAGGGATAGAAAGAATTCTGAATGCCATAGACAAGGCAAAGGCAAGGCTCAATGCAAATGTAAATTTTGATTTGGCTATGGAGCTGCTTATGCTTACAATAAAGGAGAATTAAAGAATGACAAAAGTAATTGGAGTCAGATTCAGGGCTGCAGGGAAGATTTATTTCTTTGATCCAAAGGATTATGAAATAGTTAAAAATGGACATGTCATTGTAGAGACAGCAAGAGGAATAGAATACGGGACTGTTGTCTCTGGCCCAAAGGAGATAGACGATGAAAAAGTAATTCAGCCGTTAAAACCAGTTTTGCGGGTTGCCACACCAGAAGACGATATTATTGAGAAGAAAAATAAGGAAAAGGAAAAAGAAGCATTTAAAATATGCCTTGAAAAAATAAAAAATCATAAGTTGGATATGAAGCTCATTGATGCAGAATATACCTTTGATAATAATAAAGTGCTGTTTTATTTTACTGCTGATGGAAGAATTGATTTCAGAGAGCTTGTAAAAGACTTAGCATCTGTATTTAAGACAAGAATTGAGCTGCGCCAAATTGGCGTTAGAGATGAGACAAAAATTTTGGGGGGAATTGGGATTTGTGGAAGAACTCTATGCTGTCATACATTTTTGTCGGAGTTTGCCCCTGTATCTATTAAAATGGCAAAGGAACAGAATCTGTCTTTAAATCCAACAAAAATATCTGGAGTTTGCGGCAGACTTATGTGTTGTTTAAAAAATGAGGAAGAAACTTATGAGTATTTAAATAGAAAGCTGCCTGGCATTGGAGACTATGTTACAACAGATGATGGGCTTAGAGGAGAGGTATCCAGTGTCAATGTGCTTCGTCAGCTAGTAAAAGTTATTGTAGAAATAGAAGATGAAAAAGAAATAAAAGAGTACAAGATTAGCCAGCTAAAATTTAAACCAAGATATAAGAAAGAGAAAATAGATTTTTCAGATGATGAGTTGAAAAAATTGGAAATTTTAGAAAAAAAAGAAGGAAAATCAAAGTTAGATGATAATTGAATTGAAGGATGGGGAGCGATTAGATGATTTGCACAGAAAAGGTTACTTCCTTATCCAAAATAAAGATATATTTTGCTTTGGGATGGATGCAGTACTTCTTTCATGGTTTGCAAAAGTAAACAAGGGAGAAAAAGTTTTAGATTTGGGAACAGGCACTGGGGTTATCCCTATATTACTAGAGGCAAAAACAAAAGGGAAACATTTTACAGGGATAGAAATACAGAAGGATTGTGCAGACATGGCTAAAAGAAGCGTGTCGTATAATAAATTAGATGAGAAAATCCATATTATAAATGGAGACATGAAAGAGGCAGGGAAGTTGTTTGACGCTGCTTCTTTTGACGTTGTTACAGCAAATCCTCCTTATATGATTGGAAGCCATGGAATAAAAAATAAAAAAAAGCCAATAGCTATAGCAAAACATGAAATTTTGTGTACGTTAACAGATGTTATTACAGCAGGGGCTAAGTCTCTAAAACCAGGAGGAAGATTTTATATGGTACACCGTCCTTTCCGCCTGCCAGAAATATTTCATGTATTGGGCAGTAAAGGACTAGAGCCAAAAAGAATGCAAATGGTTCATCCATATATAGATAAAGAGCCCAACATGGTTTTAATAGAGGCAAGGAGAGGGGGAAGGCCGAGAATGAAAGTGGAAAAGCCCCTCATTGTATATAAAGAAAAAAACAGTTATTCAAAGGAGCTTATGGAAATCTATGGCTATTGCCATAAGGAGGAAGGGGATAGCCTATGAGGGGAAAACTATATATATGTGCTACTCCTATAGGAAATTTAGAGGATATTACATGGAGGGTCATAAGAACTTTAAAAGAGGTAGATTTGATTGCTGCGGAGGATACAAGACACAGTAGAAAACTATTGAATTATTTTGAGATTTCTACTCCATTAACAAGTTATCATGAATATAATAAATATGATAAAGCAAAGGAACTTATTAAAAGAATGAGAGGAGGGGAAAATATTGCATTAGTTACAGATGCAGGAACTCCCGCTATCTCAGATCCAGGAGAAGTTCTTGTAAAAATGTGTTGTGAAGAGAATATTGAGGTTACTTCTTTACCAGGCGCCACTGCCTGTATTACAGCTCTTACTTTATCTGCCTTATCATCAAAAAGATTTTGCTTTGAGGGATTTTTACCAAGGGAGAAAAAACAAAGAAAGGAAATATTAAACCAAATTGAGAATGAAGAGAGAACTATATTATTTTATGAAGCGCCTCATCATCTAAAAGAAACATTAAAAGAAATATATGAAAAAGTTGGAAACAGAAAAATAGCAGTATGTAGAGAGTTGACAAAAAAATATGAAACGGTTTTTCGAGGAACAATGGAGGAAATAATAGAATATTATGAAAAAAATAATCCAAGAGGAGAATACGTTCTCGTACTAGATGGAATAAACAAAACAAAAAGAATACAGGAAGAACAAAAAAATTGGAAGGAAATAGATGTTGAGGATCATATGAAAATTTATGAGGAAAAAGGACTTTGCAAAAAGGATGCAATGAGGCAGGTAGCGAGAGATAGGGGGATTAGCAGAAGAGAAGTTTATAAATTGCTTTTATAATTGTCAAAAGACGGCACAAAGTTACAATTTTGCATTTAAAGGTAAAAGTTAGAAAAAAATATTGACAGTATAAAATATATGAAATATACTTTGATTATTAAATTTGGTTAAGAGGATGAAATAAAAAGGAGAGAAAAATGTTAGAAAGAGTATCTGAAATTATAACTGAGCAGTTTAATTTAGAAGGTGTAACAATTACAGAGGAATCTTCCTTTAAAGACGATTTAGGAGCAGATTCTTTAGACTTATTTGAACTGGTTATGGCCTTTGAGGAAGAGTATGGAATAGAAATTCCTCCAGAAGATTTGGAGCAACTTACTACAGTAGGTGCGGTTATTGAATATATGAAAAGCAAAGGGGTAGAGGCATAACTCCCTTTTACATAAGGGTACAGCTGACAATGGAATGCCAGCTGTACCCTGTATTTTTTAATTGTCAATTTTAAAACCAGCAAGCTCAGCGAGTTGTTTAATACTGTTTTTAGAAACCTTCTTTCCATGAAATTCAATTAAGTTGTCAGCTTCTCCAGTAAATACATCAGAAGGGGAATACTTTTCTAAGATGATTTTTTCACCGTCCACATAAATGTGAAGGGATTCCCTATCCTCCATATGGAGATGCTTTCTTAGCTCCATAGGCAGCGTAATACGTCCAAGTTCATCAAGTTTTCTTACAACACCTGTATCTGTCATATTTCTCATCCTCCGTGTTTTATTATACATAGTTTGACAAATTACGACCTTATTATACCAGTAAAAAACTGGAAAATCAATACTATTTGAAAAAAATTTATAAAAAAATAATAAAATTATGAAAATTATTTTTTATTTGTATGAAATGTATGTATTATTTAAGTGAATTTATGTAGTGTTTTATGAGTTATAAAAAGTGGAAAAAAGGGGAGAAATAAACAAAAAGTTAAATAAAACATGTCGTATTGCGACGTTGACATACGAATCTATTTATATAATATATGACAAAATACGACAGTTTATTTATTGTTTTACATCTCCCTTTCTAAGAAAATATTTTTGTAGCTATTGTTAGAAAATAGTAGTTCAAAGGTAGTTCCTTCTTTATAGCAGCTGGAAACTTTTATTTCAATATTATGCCGGTTGGCAATTTGTCTAGCAATAGGTAGTCCAAGCCCAGTCCCGTTTCGGTTCTTATCATTGTCTGATTTATAGAAACGGTCAAATATGAAAGGCAGCTCTTCTGGAAAAATTCCACATCCGTGATCAGAAATAGAAATTTCTGCATTTTCTTCTCTCTTTTGAAGGGAAAGGAAAACGGTCTGTTTGGATGATGAAAATTTTAAGGCATTATCCATAATGATTATGAGCATTTGGCGGATACGTCTATAATCTCCATAATATATAAAGTCTTTTACATTATCAGAAACGGTCACAGATACGTATTTATCACCTGCTGCCTGGCGCATAGATCGGCCAACATCAGCTACAATGTCGCTTAGATAAAATAAGTGCATGTCTAGTTGAAATTCCGCATTTTGAAGACGGCACAGATCTAAGAGATCATTTATAAGCCTTTCCATATGGAGAGTTTCTGCTAACATTTGCTCATAGTATTGAATGACCATTTCCGGGCTTGAAATAATTTTGTCCATTAAGGATTCAATAGAGCCTCGAAGCACAGTAACAGGAGTACGGAGTTCATGGGAAATATTTGTAATAAAATCATGTCTCATTTGTTCTAATCTTGTTCTTTCTTGATCAACTTTATTTAGTTGTTCTGCCAAATGGTCCATGACTTTAGCCAGCTGTCCTATCTCATCTTTTCTGTGTACTCCCGTTTTGACAGTGTAATTTCCTTCTGCTAGTAAAAGGGCTGTATTCTCCATTCGCTTTAGTGGTTTAGCCAGACCATAAGAGAGAAGTCCAGAAAAGATAATAGCGAATACTAGAGCGATGGCAATGCTGGATATAAGAATAGTAAATCCATGGGAGGCAGCGGTATCAATTCCACTAATAGGAGAGTGGAGGAGTAAGGCGGCGGCAATCCCCCCATCTTTGTCCCAAATAGGTGTGCCTATTGTTAAACTGGGAGTGCCCAAAACACAAGAAAAATCATCACAATTGGTAGTCTCTCCAAGAAAAACTTTTTGAATGCTTATTTTAGAACTCTCAGGCATATCCCTTAAGCAAATATCAGGATGGGATAGAAGTTTAAAATCCTTATTGATAATCCAAACATCAGCCATAACAACTTGATCTAGACAAAGAAAAAACATATCGAAATGTTCATCTTTGTAAGAAGGATTATCCACATTAGGGAGGTAATCTAGAAAATTTGTTTCTGACAATATTCCTGCAATAGAGACAGCTTTTGTCTCTAATTCTAATTGGTGAATTTCCATTGTATGTTTACGGAACAATAATATAAAAATAAAGCAAAGGACAAAAGAAAATAAAACCTGGGCAATGACAAAATAAAGAGTAAGTTTTAAAACAATTTTAGATTTCATGGGACAAAACCTCAAATTTATATCCTATTCCCCAGACTGTTTTAATTTCCCATAAGGGATGGGGAACCTTTTCTAATTTTGCCCTCAGCCTTTTAATATGGGAATCAACTGTTCTGGAATCTCCATAGTAATCATAACCCCACAAGCTGTCCAAAAGGTTTTCCCTGGAAAAGACTTTTGTTGGGTTTGTTGCAAGAACCCAAAGTAAATCTACCTCTTTTTTTGTCAATGCTATTTTCGTACCATCGATTGTAACACAATAATTACTTAATTCAATGGATAAGCCCTTAATAGAACAAACACCTTCCTTCTGAGATTCTGTTTTTTCAATCCGCCTTAATACAGCCCGAACCCTTGCCATAACTTCTCCAGGGGAAAAGGGTTTTACAATATAATCGTCTGCCCCTGTATCTAAACCCATTATTTTCTCAAAATCTTCACCTCGAGCAGTTATCATAATAATTGGGACATCTGATTGACTGCGAAGCTTGCGGCAAACTTCAAAACCATCTATTTTAGGCATCATGACATCTAACAGCACAATAGAAGGATGGTATTTTTGGCATTGGAAAAGGGTTTGTTCCCCATCATTTGCAAGAATAACCTGATAACCTTCTTTCTTGGCATAGTTTTCTAAAATAGAACAAATTTGCTTATTATCATCTGCAATTAACATGACAGGAGCTGTCATATAGTTTTATCCTTCTTTCTGCCAAAATTTTTTATATGATAAAATATAATTGTGGCAATTTTAAGGCTATTTTATACAAAATCTATATTTTATAAAATGAAAGGGGAAGACAAGGAAGGCTGATACAAAATATAAAGTAAACAGAAACGAAAATGGGGTTGAATAATTATGAAAAACGTATTAATTATTGATGATGATATAGACATTGGAAATATGCTTGAGGAAACATTGACAATTGAGGGGTATAGTGTTTTGCGGGCTTATTCTGGAACAGAAGCCTTATTTGTATTATCTAGTGCAAAGCCAGATCTTGTACTATTAGATTTAATGCTGCCAGGGCTAAATGGCGAAGAAGTTTTGCCACAAATTAGGGGAATACCAGTTATCGTTCTAAGCGCTAAAGTAGATATTGATAACAAAGTAGATTTACTCCTTGGAGGCGCAGTAGATTATGTAACAAAACCCTTTAACATGAAAGAGCTGTTAGCCAGAATTTCCGTACATATTAGAAATAGGGCAGACATGTCTGCCCCTTCTGTACTGACATTTGATGATATGATCCTTAATATGGATACCCATGTAGTAAGCATTCATAATATAGAGATAAAATTAACAAGGACAGAGTATGCCATTTTAAAACTTCTCATGAAAAATCCTGCACAGGTTCTTACAAAATCCTTACTTTTAGACCGTATCAGTGAAGATACGCCTGATTGCACAGAAAGCTCCTTGAAAATGCATGTTAGCAATTTGCGAAAAAAACTTCGAGAGGTAAGTGATAAAGATTATATTGAAGCAGTTTGGGGAATTGGTTTTAAGATGAGGACAGAATAAATATTTACTATTTCTTTACGGATCTCTTTACCCTTTTCTTTACTATTTGCAGATATAATGTCTGTATCATTGAAAAGGAGGTTAAATTTATGGATTATGTTCTTAGAGCAAACACTTTATGTAAAAAATACAAAAATTATAAAGCGTTAAATGGATTATCTATGAATGTTCCCAAGGGAGGAATTTATGGTTTTGTAGGAAAAAATGGTGCTGGAAAGACAACGCTTATTCGCCTGATTTGTGGTTTGCAAGAGCCTACATCTGGGGAATATACTCTGTTTGGCAGGAAAAATAAGGACAAAGATATTTTGAAGTCACGCAGAAGAATGGGGTCGGTTATAGAAACTCCGTCTATATATCTTGATATGACGGCAGAGGATAATCTTAAAATACAATATCGCATTATAGGGCTTCCCTCCTTTGAAGGGCTTAACGATATTCTGAAATTAGTAGGATTGGAAAATACGGGAAGGAAGAAAGCAAAAAACTTCTCTCTTGGCATGCGCCAAAGATTAGGTATTGCCATTGCTCTAGTTGGCGATCCAGATCTTTTAGTCTTAGATGAGCCAGTCAATGGTCTTGATCCCCAGGGAATTATTGAAATGAGAGAGTTAATATTAAAACTGAATAAGGAACAACAAATTACATTCTTGATTTCCAGTCATATCCTTGATGAACTGTCAAAAGTTGCAACACATTATGGCTTTATTGATAAAGGGCAACTCATAAAAGAAATCAGCAGGGAGGAATTAGATGCTATCTGCCGCAAATGTGCCCGCCTTGAAGTAACCAATGTACAGGCTTTGTCCCATGTATTGGAAGGAATGAATGTGGAATACAAAATACTTTCTCAAAAAACGGCTGATGTATATGCAAAAATTCATGTTTCCAGTCTGAGCCTTGCCTTGGCAAAGGAAAACTGTGAAGTTATTTCTATACAGGAGCGAGATGAAAGCTTGGAAAGTTATTATGTCAGCTTAGTAGGAGGTAAGAGCCATGAGTAAACTATTATCTGCAAATTTCATCCGTTTGAGAAAAATGAAGTTCTTCTGGATAGGTATGGGAATTATGCTAGCAGCAGGAATACATTTTCCCATAGATAGATATATGGATATGAAAGAAACAGGGGCTGTCCATCATATAGACAACGGATTTTTTGCCTGTGCACTTTTCATTGGCATTCTAATGTCCATATTTTGCAGTTTGTTTATTGGTACAGAATACAGCGATGAAACTATTAGAAATAAAATAGTAACTGGTCAAAAGAGAACTTCTATTTATTTATCAAACTTTGTTACCTCTGCATTCGTAGGTATTGCCATGTGTGTTATGTTCTTTCTGCCGTATCTATGTTTGGGAATTCCCCTCCTTGGTTTTTTTAAAATAAATATTGAATTAGTCTTTTTATTTACAATGACTGTGTTTATGCTTTCTGTTGCTTTTTCTTCAATTTTCACTTTGATTTCTATGTTAAATCATAACAAGGCACTAACAGCTGTAAGTTGCATACTCCTTGCTTTTGGATTATTGTTTATAGGCGCTTATTTAAACAGCTTGCTGAATGCACCTAAAGTAATTCCCATTTATATATTAGATGAAAAAAATATTCCTATTGCTTCACAAGAGCTAAATCCCTATTATTTAGAGGGAGAAAAGAGAGAGGCTGTCCAGACTCTCTATGATATTATCCCTGGTGGACAGGCAATTCAATGTACATCATTAGAAGCTGTAAATTTACCTTTACTTCCTGTTTATTCCTTCATTATAATTGGGCTGACAACAGGTATTGGTCTATACTATTTTAAAAAGAAAGACTTAAAATAGGGAGAGAATTATGGAACGATGGTTATGGATATCAATGGGCATTTTATTTATAATTATCATTGTTTTGCTTATAAAAATCTACCTTTTAAAAAAAACAGTAAAGGAAATCGAAAGAGCCTTTATGGATAGACTTATAACCGATACCAATACATTAATTGATATTTCCAGCAGTGATCGGCATATGCTTCATTTGGCAAATACTATTAATAAGCAGCTTCGAAAACTCCGCACAGAGCGTCATAAGTTTCAGCAGGGAGATTTGGAGCTTAAAAATGCAGTCACAAATATCTCCCATGATTTGCGAACGCCACTTACAGCTATTTGCGGATATTTAGATTTATTAGAGCGGGAAGAAAAGTCCAAGACAGTTAGTCGGTATATCCAGGTAATGAAAGAACGAGCAGAAACATTGATTGCACTTACCGAGGAGCTTTTTCGATATTCTGTTATTACCTCGACGAAAAATAGTGATATTTGTGAACAGGTTATTATTAACAGTGTGTTGGAGGAAAGTATTGCCGCATTTTATACTATCTTGAAGGAGGGAAACATTGTGCCTGAGATAGAGATATCTAAAACGAAGGTTGTGCGAATGCTTGACCCTTTCGCCTTATCCCGTGTGTTTTCTAATCTATTGAGTAATGCTATAAAATACAGTGATGGTGATTTGAAGATTACTTTGTCAGATAATGGAGAGATCCTGTTTTCCAATAGGGCTTCTGGATTGGATGGGGTACAAGTAGGTAAGCTGTTTGACCGCTTTTATACAGTAGAAGCTGCTCGAAAGTCAACAGGATTAGGGTTGGCAATTTCCAAAACATTGATTGAACAGATGAATGGAAGAATATCAGCGAAATATGAAAACGATAGGTTAAGTATCTATATATTCTTTCCAGATATTGAAATATGAAAGAATAGCATATGGCATTTTAGTAAAATTGTACAAAGGAAAAGAACGTAATTAGTAACTATGAAAAATTGAAGGAGAACATAGATGCTGCCCCAAATATGATTATTCAATCACTATTGAGGACAGCACCATACCTTATATAAAATAGAAAATTTCCTTTATCTGTCATTTTTCCTCTTCTCATTACATCTTATTTGTAAGAAAGACACTTGCCCCTATGCCGGCAGCAGTTGCTAATATAGCTCCTGCTAGTGTATAGCGGCTTTTTGTTACTTTAGCGGCTACAAAATAAACAGACATTGTATAAAAACAAGACTCTGTACAGCTGACAATAATAGAGGCCATTGTGCCAATTTTAGAGTCTGGGCCGAACTCCTGAAAAATATCCAGAACAATTCCTGTTGCTGCAGAAGAAGAAAACATTCTTATAAGACTTAAAGGAACAAGCTCAGCAGGAAAGGAGATTTTATTTGTAAAAATTCCAATATATGTACTAATAAATTCAAGAAATCCAGAAGCGCGAAGTATTCCTACAGCAACCATGAGTCCAATGAGAGTAGGCATAATTTGTATCACAGTTTTAAAACCATCAGCAGCTCCTTTGACAAAATCATCATAAATATTTGCTTTTACAATAATTCCATAGCCTACAATATAAAAAATAATAAGAGGAATCATCAATTCAGAAATATAATATAAAATATGCATTATTTTTTCACCGCCATAATTTTGGCAAAGAGAATCCCTGCCAGAGTAGAGCAAATCGTTGCTAGAAGAGCCGGACCTACAATGCCTACAGGGTTTACAGAGCCATACTGACTTCGATAAGCGATCACATTTACTGGAATGAGTTGAAGGGAGGAAATGTTTATAATTAAAAATGTGCACATTTCCGTGCTTGCTGTTTTCCTGCCTTTATTTAATTCCTGTAAGGCTTCCATTGCCTTTAATCCTGCAGGAGTAGCTGCCCATCCAAGACCAAGGACATTGGCAATAATATTTGTTGAAATATGTTCTCTCGCTATATGACCTTTTGGAATATTAGGAAACATAAAGTCAATAAAAGGTTGTATTTTTTTTGTTATGCTACTTATGAGACCAGTATTTTTTGCAATTTCCATAAGTCCAACCCAAAGAGACATGACACCAGTCATAGTGATACATAATGTTACAGCATCTTTTGCAGAGTTGAGAGCAGCGTCTGTAATATCTGGAATCGTTCCGTTGAGTGCTCCAAAAAGAATCCCTACAATAATCATAAATCCCCAAATGTAATTTAGCATGAGATTCACCAATATATTTTTTTTTCATTTTATGCTGTTTAGGGAAAAGTTATTCTTCTTACTTCCAGGCAGTAAGAGGGGTAACATCTATGGCAATGGTTAGAATGTGCTTTTCAAAAATTTTTTATTTTCGAAATCTATTTCTGTATGTAAAAAATACAAAAAAGAAGGCGCCTAATCCCACAATAAGAAAGGCAATAGTGGAATAGGTGTCCATGGCATCTAGTACTTTTTCCCAGGAAGCCCCAGCAGCTGCTCCAGCCCCTACAAGAAGGGTATTCCAAACTGTACTTCCCCCTATAGTAAGCGGTAGAAAGATACGAAGCTTCATTTGGGACATACCAGCAGGAATGGAAATGAGACTTCGAATAATAGGGATGCATCTACAGAAAAAAACTGTGGATTTCCCTTGACGTTCAAACCAGGCCATAGAGTTTTCAATATCGTCTTTGTTAAAATGTAGTACTTTCCCTAATCTTCCTCCTAATAAGTTTTGTAGTTTTAATGGATTTATTAGACGGCCAGCTAGGTATAAAAGAATGGCCCCAATGGTAGAGCCCACAGTAGAAGCTACAACGACTCCTGGCACGTTCATAGAAGTATAGGTAGTCATAAAGCCGCCAAAGGTAAGAATGACCTCTGATGGAATGGGAGGAAAAAGATTTTCCACAGCAATGAGAAGGGCGATGCCCCAGTAGCCATAGGAATCCATAATTTCCATAATCCAAGTATGCATAAGCGCCTCGATTTATTTTTATACAGTATATTATGCAGAATACTTCTTTATTACTGTCAAAACAAGACAAACTCAGTATATAAAGGAAAAGAAGAATATTGCCAGAAAGGCTGTTTTTCGTTATAGTAAAGGAAAAGGAAAGGGTTGGTGTAAAATGAAAATAGTCATTATAGAACCATTAGGGGTGGATGAGGAAATTGCTTTAAAGGAGGCAACAAAAGCTCTAGGGGAAGGAGTAGAAATTGTATATTATGATACAAGGGTGACTGATACGAAAACGTTAATTGAAAGAGGGAAGGATGCAGAAGTAGTGATTGTCTCTAATCTTCCTATGAACAGACAAGTAATTGAAGGATGCAAGAAATTAAAAATGCTTTCGGTTGCTTTCACTGGAATCGATCATATTGCAATGGATGCTTGCAGAGAAAGAGGAATTACTGTTTCCAATTGTTCCGGATATTCAAACTGTGCAGTGGCTGATCTTGTATTTGGTATGATATTTGCTATATATAGAAATTTGATTGCATGTAATAGAATAGTAAGGGAGGAGGGAACAAAGGAAGGGTTGGTTGGATATGAGCTTGAGGGCAAAAAGTTTGGCGTAATAGGAACAGGAGCTATTGGGCAGAGAGTCATAAATATAGCAAAGGTATTTGGATGTCAGGTTTATACATATTCTAGAACTCCAAAACAAATACAGGGAGTAAAAAATGTTTCTAAGGAAGAGCTGTTAAAAACATGTGACATTGTCTCTTTGCACCTCCCCCTAAATGAGGAGACAAAACATATGATTGGAAAAAAAGAACTTCAGTTAATGAAAGAAGAAGCCATTCTCATAAATACAGCAAGGGGATCAATCGTAAATAGTGAAGACTTGGCAGATGCACTAAAAAAGGGGAAGATTGCAGGAGCAGGAGTGGATGTTTTTGAGATGGAACCGCCTATACCTTCTAATCACCCACTTTTTGGGGCGCCTAATCTTTTTGCCACTCCCCATGTAGCTTTTGCTACGAAGGAAGCTCTTGAGAAAAGAGCAGCTATTGTATTTGATAATGTAAAGCAATGGATAAAAGGAAAACCAGTGAATGTAATGTAAATATTAAAATTAGTGCTGTAAATATTGGCAATCTCAATAGGAGAAGAATAATAAAGTAATTTAAGACAAATCAAAGGGGCTGTGAAAAAAGTCCTATGAAAAAAGAACGCTTTTAGGCATCATACCTGGAAGCGTTCTTCTTTGTTTGGTATAATAATTCTGCTATGAATAATACCGATAAATATTATAGTCCAAAACAGGGAAGATTACCAC
>CAJUTQ010000002.1 GCA_910589265.1 uncultured Lachnospiraceae bacterium | reverse complement strand
GCACAATATGCTGCTTTTATATGAGGCTTACCGTAATGGTGAGGAACTGCCATTTGACTGAGTTTCATACAATAAATACGGCGGTCAATTAAGACCGCCGAAAAAAATCAAATTAATTTACACACTTTACTTGACAAACCCAGCCTCCTGCTGAATTCAAGGAAAAAGCCCTGACAGAATCCCTGCCAAGGCTTTTCCTCTAAAATGTGCCCTTTTTTATAAGCTTAATTGAATGCCTATTTCCCTTTTTATCAGCCCAACATAGGCAGTCTGCTGTATGCTCCCAATCTTCCTCCCCAGCCTTCCCTTATTAATAGAAGTTATCTGCTCTGCCAAGGCAATGCTTGGGCTTGACAGCCCACATTCCTCTATCAAAACATGGGTTGGCAGTTTTGCTTTCCTCATCTTACTGGTAATTGGAATGATTGTGATTACAGGTGAAAACCCATTTGCTTTGTTATTTGAAACAACCAGCACAGGCCTTACCCCTGCCTGCAAGCTACCTTCTGCATTTTCACCAAGTTCTGCCCAGAAAATATCTCCCTTTCTACAACACATCCTATGTAGCCCTCCTTTTTTGAATTTTTTACATATTCAAAATGGATTTTCCCAACAAAAGAATTTTTTCACAAAAAACAGCCACAGCAATCTTCAAGGACTGCCATGGCTGATTTATAATACATAGAAGGTTATGTGGAACTAAATACTTTATGTCATTAATGGAATAGTGTGGACACTGGACCCAATAGTTGTCATACATTAACTATAAGAATTATTTTCCCTTCTTCCCACCCCTCTCTCTTTTCCCAGAACCTACATCCCAGGGTGTCCCTATTTACTGCTGCCTCTGTCTTCCCTCCTCTTTTTTTATTTTGTACACATTAAATATGGATGTTTTCCCTAATTAAATTTTAAGCCCTATGCCTTCCCTCCTCTTCTTTATTTTGTACACATTAAACATGAATGTTTTCCCTAAGTCACCAACCACCAGTTCAACTGGTGGTTTGATTTTAGCCCTCCAAAGGGCTATATTGCTGCTCGCCCCAAAGGGCGATGTCGCAAGCACATTTACTGGTCCGCTATAAAGCGGTACTACTGGAATCTTCTTTTCTT
>CAJUTQ010000001.1 GCA_910589265.1 uncultured Lachnospiraceae bacterium | reverse complement strand
TGATACATTGTGCGATTTGTGTATATACTCACTCATCCCACAATTCCCCTTTCTTTTTCCTTTAGTATATCACAGCCTCTACCATCTGAAAAAGTTTGTTACGCAGCAGAGCTGCGGGGAATTATACCCTGAGAGATTAATTAAAAAAGATGAGATTTGCAATGCAGGTCTCATCTTTTGCTTTAAGACAAGAAGGAAAAGAAGTCTATACTGTGATTCCCTTCTTCCAATAAACATGATTACAATTCTGCATACCAATATGTCTACATATCTACATGAAATCCAATTATTTTCTCATTACTTTTTTAACTTTGGATTAAAACCAACAGATTCCATGCCTCCTTTTTCATTCACCATCATTGGAATCCCTCGCTTTTATAGCATCAAATATCATCTGTTCCACACCTGACAGTTTATGTCTTTTAAGATATTCATTCATGGCAACATTGCAAATATCTTCCATAGTCTTCCCTGATGCAACCGCATATGCCTTCCAAATCACTATGTCAGACAGGATTGCCCTAAAAGAAAACACCTGCTTCTTTTGCATCTTATCAGGCTTATTATCATCTTTTTTTCTCATTGTTGTATTTTTCTTCACCTTTGGCTGTTCCTTTGTGGTTCGAGGCTTTCCAGCAGCTTTCTGGATATCTTTGTTTTTTTCTTCTTTCTTCACTGGTTCTTCTGATTTTGGTGTCTGTTTTTCTTTTTGCATTTGATTTTCTACTTCCCCTATCCCCTGCATCAATTTCATATTCACCCCACCCATAATCATACACCTGTCCTTTCCAGAAATTCGTCAATAAATATTTTATAGTCCTCTAACACTCTTGCATTAGGGGCATATGAAAACAAGTCCTCTTTTGCAATCTGGCTTTCCTGTACGACAACAGCCTGTCTGATTCTGCTTTTAAACAGTTCTGTATCCAGAAGTGTGGCAGCAGAATTTAACGATTTTTCCAGAAGTCTTGATACTTTTATCCTGCTGTTATATTTTGTAAGTAAAATACCTGCAACAGGCAACTCTTTTCCTGCTTCTTCTGATACATCATCAATTGTTTCTTTTAAAAGCCTTATTCCTTTTAAAGAAAAAGAATCCACAGCTGCTGGCACAATAACATAATCACTTACAAAAAATGCATTTAATGACAATATGCCCATGTTTGGTGGTGTATCAATAACTGCAAAGTCATATCCTGTTTTAAGTCTTTTAAATGCCCTCTGTAACATTTTTAACCTTCCAGCCTTTAAAAATTGCATGTCTGCATTGCACAAAGAAAAATCTCCCAGAACAATATCAAGCCTGTCTTTTATCCTAATTTTAACATCTTCAATATATCCTTCCCCACTGTAAACATGGTATAAACTTGAAATTTCATCTGATTGTTCCTGCATAAAACAAATGCTTAAATTAGCCTGTGGATCACTGTCAACCATCAAAACCTTATAGCCTTTTTCTGCTAATCCCACAGCTAGTACTGCAGCAGTTGTTGTCTTTCCAACTCCTCCCTTAATATTAGATACCGAAATAATTTTCATGTATTTTCCTCCCTTCTGTTTACAAGAAATCAAGTAACAATATCTGCTTGTCTGCATAAAAACTTGTAATTATTGCTGCATACAGGCAAATAATCATATAAACATGTTGTTCTGTATGTATGTCTTCCTATAATTATGTATAAATACCAGCATGTCTGCTTAAATACCTGCAGTAATGAAAAACAATCTACTTGTCTGCACTTTTTCATGTAAACATATCTGCACATATACTATCCAGCATGTTTGCACATAAACATATAACCATTCAGACATGTCATTATGTCTTTGTTTTTTTGATTACATACAAACATATCTGCATGTCTGCAAGTTTACTATAAGAATACCACATACAATACTAATTCAAACTGGCAGAAATGCACTCTTTAAGGACAACAAAAAAACAGACACCACAATATAATGCAGCATCTGTTTTAAATAAAAATAATATAATTACTATCTGGCTGTTACCCAGTTCCATCTGCATCTGCCAGCATCAAATCCCACTGACACTTTTGTTCTGGATATGTTTTTTCCAGATATGCAAAGTGTATATTCTTCACCATTTTGACTACTATTTTCGATAACCTTTAATACTGTATCTGCAACATCTGCAAATTTGTCAATATTCTCTGGGTCTCCAATATATGTTGCCACCAAAAGTGTTACACCATGCTTACTTGCAACTTCTTTCAAAGCACATAACTTATTATAAGCAACATCATATTTCATCTGGCCAGTTTCTCCTTCCACAATTTTTTCTATAGAATCAATTACTATTAATTTTAATTGTGGATTGTCCTGCAAAAACACATCCAAGCCATCTTCTATTTTGTTACCAAAAGTTCCCTTCCTATGTGCATACACAACAGTAATATCCCCAAGCATAGCATTATATTGTGCGAGCATCTGCTCTACCTTTTTCTTGGCATTCTCTAATGAGAATACCAGAGTTCTGCCATGCACTGATTCCCTTTTCAAAAATCCAGCTACATCAGCAATAGACAGAGAAATGCTAAGTGCAGAACATGGCTCATGCTGTTTTCGGGAAATAATAATGAGATTCAACCCTGGCATTGCAACAATCTTCTCTACACTGCTTCCTGTTTTCATAATATTATCTGACATTAAACCTTACCTCCTTGTATTCATAGTGTTTTTACTTACATGAGAATAATAACAAAATTAAAAATAAAAAAAATCTGCAAAAATGAAGTTCAAAGTTTCATGTATAGCAGATTATAAGAATAGAAACAAAAGAGAAAAGGAAGAGAATAAGAGGAGGATATATGGTTTTTTTGCTATTTAATAGAACCAGCTGACATCAGACCTGCCAGCTGGCAACATGTACTACATATTGTAGTTACATATTTTAAAAGTCACCATTTGGAATAGATCCATATAAAAAAGGTTCTGTATTACAGCATCCTGTTATCTTCTATGTACTGATCAGGCATCCTTGTGATATAAATTAATACATTCATCAACAATCCCTTCTATTATTCTTATTTCTTTTGGAGTAAGCTTATCCAGCTTTTCTGACAACAGTAGCTTGTCTTTGTCAATAATATCCCCTGTTAGTAAATAGTCAGTACTGACACCTAAACCTAATGCGATTTTCATTAGAGAATCTTGTCGCATGTTTCGTTTTCCAGATTCAAAGTAGCTAACTGCCTGTGTTGTTAATTCACATTTTTCTGCTAATTGTTCTTGTGTCAACCCCATTTTCTTTCTTCGTTCCATAATTCTTTGCCCTGTTTCTTTCAAACATAACTTAACATCTAACATTTTAGTTTACCTTCCTTTCATGTTGTTGAATTATATCAACATAAGAGTTATAATTTAATCCTGTTTCGTTGATATAATTAAACGAAATGTTATAATTAGTTAAAAACATCTGTTACAATGCCAATTATAAATTCTTCAATTCTGCAGGCATACTGGATGGATAGACATATCCTTTTTATGCATTTTTGCAAAAATGAGAGACATGGTGCAGGTGATATTCTTTTTTCGTACCAAAAACAAAAAGGAGGATTTCATTATGAATCAAAAGAAATTTAACAAAAACATCACATGCACACAGATGGAGGATACAGCAGAAAATACCATGCAGCAGAAGGGAAGCAGTAACAAATTCTTGTCTTACAAATTTGAAATTATGGATGACGAAAACATTTATTCCATTTCATTTGATGCAGAATTAGCACAGGAAGAAACAAAGAAAATGCTGGAATCAGTCCAGAACTGTTTGTATGAAAAAACAGCAGATTACATCCAGAAATACCTGGAACAAAGTAATATTGCATACACAGGTTTTGTTGCCAGCAGAAAACCATTAAGCCACAGCAGAACAATAGAACTTGCCAAAATGTTTCTGCATTCTGAAAATGACAGCAGCCTTGACATCTACACCAGTAATGCTGACATTTACTATGCTATAATTGACCACCAGCAGTCTGACAACAAAAACAACTGTGAAGGCTGCTATATTGTAATCCAAAAGATACCTGCATTAAACAAATTCCAGCATAAATACAATATTATTGGCCAGACATTCAGCTACAGCGAAACCAATAATGATGAATATGGTTATTTTGCTATAAGGGTAAACAAAGATAATGGACTGGTAAACAATATTACCATGTCATCAGGTGAACCAGTACTGCCATCATTTGGCTGTGTAGATATGCTGGGAATTTTGCTAAATATTGACAGCATACAGACTGTGGAACAGATTGAAAAAATTGCAGTAAAATGATAGTTATCTTATAGTAACTGATAAAATGGAAGAGTTACATTTTATATAGAACCTGTACAATTCTATGTGCAGGTTTTATAATACAAATATTTCTATAGCAGAAAAACTCCTCTTCCCCATTTTCCCTACCCTTTCTTTCCTGCTGCCCTCATAAAAGCCTCTGTAAGGCTTTTAGAGCAATTTTCATATAAAGGCTATATATATTGTCTAATCCATAAAAGTGCCTTCATAAGACTTACAGGCACATTCTGATAGCACTCTAAAATCCATTTTTTAGTCCACCAGAACCCTCCTCTTCTTTCATTTTTAATATCTTTTTACCTGTTTCTATCCACCCAAAATTTTTGATGCACATGCACAGATGGAAAATATCAGCAGAAAAAGAATGATGATTATTTAGATCGGGTAGATATCTGGAAAAAAATGGACGAAAAAAGAGGAGGAGGGTGTTGACTACAGCAAATACAGGATTAATTATACCTGTAAATTACACTAGGCAACAACTTACATATTGGGAACAATCTATGTATTGGAAAACATATAAATTCAATATAAGAATTTTCATTTAACACATTTATAAATCATTCTGAATCTTTTAGAACGACTTATGTGCTTTATGACTAATCTATAAAAATGGTTCTGTGAAGTTTCAATAGACATTCTAATATTTGAATATACTTTATATTACATACTAAAAATCCCCTTCCAGTTCTTTATCTTTCATTAAACCTATGCTTGTTTTGTATAAAAAGAATTTTTTATTAAAAATAGAAAAATGATCTATCATCAGACAGATACATAAAGGAAGAAAAACGAAAAAGAAGAGGATTTTTTCATATAACAAGTGTCGGTTTCATAATATTCATGTTATACAATTTACGCTGTATATATTATTTTTTGTGTTATAAGAATAACTTTATACATATTCCGATTTCTTTTAGGCAGATGTTGTCATCTGTCAGTAATTTTTAATATGGAGCATGCCCAAATCTTAAGGTGCACTAACAGTATTAATAACAACATACCATATGAAATATTGGTCATTCATATGGTATATATATCAGTGTAAACAAAGAAAGGAAAATTAACATATACAAAGGCTATTGGGATAGACAAAAAGGCAATCATCATTCAAAAAAATTGACATAAACTTGTTTCATTGAAATTTCTATAGCTATACTCACTAACCTTAAAATTTACCAAGAAAAAGATTCAATTTCATTTTCACAAAACAGCAGATATTGTGAATTGTGAATATATATTTAAAATTTTAATCATTCTCAGAAAAATAATCTCTTTTCATTGCAATAATTTCTTTTTGAATATCCGCATCTGTCATTTCAGGGGATAATTCTTTGATTGCTTCTTTTACTACGCCTCCAACTTTTACTGCTTCTGTTTCTGACATGTTATTTGAAATATACTTAGTAAATTCTCCCATTGAATATATTTCATTTTCAGAAAATGTATGTATAAATTTTTCTACCTGCTCATAACGCAGTTTTGACTTGGATATCGTAAGTAAAAACTCAGGTGGCAATTCAATACCTGTCTTTTCTTCAATGGATTTAGCAAGCATTGATGTACCAAGTGCTTCACAGGCTATCTTCTCGGTTTCAGACATACTCATATACTTTTCTTCATCAAGTTTCACATCATTTCTCAGATAATCCAAATATTCCTGTGTTGATTCCTCATCCATTTTAGGACGAGTATCTTCTTGCATTGCCTTGGCACCTAATTCATCCACTTTTTCATTTGGTGGAGCAATATCAAGAACCTCACACAATTCAGAAACAACCACAGAAATTGCTGCAATTGTGACCTTTGCAACTTCAATTGCAGGAGGCAATTTATTAATTAAAACATCAGTAACCGTCGCAATTACTGGTCCCACTGTTGAAATTGCTAAAGAAATAAAACCTCCAATTGATGTGAATAAACTCATTTTTTTACTCTCCTTCCATATGATAATTTTTCATTAAATTCTGTTACATCAAAATGTCCATTTTTAACCTCTACAAGCAGAGAACATATTGCATTAAGTTTTTCATCGTTTTTGTCTGAATAATAAATGTAATCACGAATATACATTGCTTGCTTTTCAATAGACATTACACTTTCCAAAGTTATAATTATATTTTGAAATTCCTTTGCAGCATGGTATTTCTTTAACACTTCTTGAAAATATTGAATCAATTGTTCCATATCTTTTCGGTAATTCAAATGTTTCTCAAATATATTTTTATCAGGAAAACTTTCATAATATTTCAAGCTGGGATATATTCCTGATTGATAATTTCTGCAATAGTACTCTAGAGCTAAATTGTGAATTAATTCCTCATTTATTATTTCCTTACTGCTTGTATCTGTTTCAGGAATAACCTGAACCTGTAAACTACTATCCCAACCTTGTGAAAATACAACTGCACGACCTTTATTTAAGAAAGACAAAAATTCTTTTTGATCATTAGATAATGCCATTGTATTTCCAATAGCCTCTTTATCATCTTGAGCAAATATTTTATGTACAATCTTTGTATTTGTATTCTTTAATACCTCTGGTGTAAGTTTACTTGGAATCTGGTCTACAATTACAAGAGCCTCTCCATACTTTCTAACTTCAGCCAGCATATCTGAAAACATTTCTATGCCCTGTTTCTTTGTCAGTGAATCACCTGGCTCATATTTACCGAGTAATCTGTGTGCTTCTTCTACTAATGTAATATGTTTAAACTCTAAATCTTTGTTATACTCAGCCCTTATTGCTTCCATTAAATTTGATATAATAAAACCCATTACCAGAGCTTTCTCTGCCCCGCTACGTATCTCTTCAAGCTCTAATATTACCTTCTTATGAACTAAATCTCTGAAATCTAAAGATCTTCTTGTATTAAGCATCAACCCCTTAGAGCCTATTGTTAGCCCTTGAAGCCTTGCCTTTATGGATCCTATATAATCACTTTGAAGCCTTATGTCAAATCCTTGAGTTTTTACTACTTCCTCTGTCTTTTCAATTAAATCTGACAATGTAGGAAATACATATGCACCACCTGCTATCTCTTTTGCAGAGTAATACTTATTTGAATCGTCATTTATATCCCATCCATAGTCTTTATAGCACTCATATATGGATTTTTCTATGATTTGTGGAATCGCCGCTTCCATATCAAATGCAGATTCTATACTTGCCATTATCATATCCACATGAGATGTAATAGATTCATGTGGATAAAATTCAAATGGATTTAACCGAAAAGGAGCTATTTTATCTTTTCCTAATGTGAAGACCAAAATATCACCAAATGTCTTTGTTAATATCCTATATTCCGTTTTAGCAGGCTCTATCACAAGAAATGGAAGCTTACTTTGAATCAAAAGCTTCTGGCATGTTGTTGTTTTTCCGCTTCCAGTCACACCTGCAACAAAAGTATGTTTATTTAATTCTCTTCGATCAAGTAAAACTGATATATCTAATTCATTTCCACTTTGGACTAAATTTCCCAAATAAAGTTTTGAATTATTGGGTATTTTATCATTATAGTTTAAGCCAAATTCTACCTCTTCCCTTAGAGCAAGCCCAACAATCTCTTTCTGTGGTAATCCTGCAATAATACTAAGTTCATTTACTGAAAACCAATTTCCTAAAAAAGCTCTTTGCTGAGTAATATACTGTGACAGTGCAGTTCTCGTATATACTTCATTTTCTGAAATCTCATGTATAAAATTAGCAATTGGAATCTGAAAGTTTCTTAGTATTACTTGTCTCTGTCCATTTTTCTCTAAAGTAATCTTTCGTAAAGGTACTTTATTTCCCGATTCACCTGAAAATAACGCAGTTACAGTATTTTCCAATTTAACCATTTCAGCTTCATTCATGGTAAAAAGCGAAATGGTAGAAATATATATTCCCTTTCCTTTTCCATAATCAAGCCGCTTTAAAATCACCTCATCTATATATTTAAGCCACTCCTGCACTTCTTTATTTGAAAATTCATAACTGGTATTCTTTGATGTTCCATTAGTGGTATTCTTCCCAGTTGTTCGGTTTTCAGACGATGCCTCGGTATGTGTATTATTTGTGCCTGTATTTTCCGAATAAACACCTTCATTGTTTGTTGATGACGTCCCCTCAGTTCTTGATTCATCTGAGCCATTAGGCTTTGTTGATGACCTTGTTTCTTGATGTGACTTACCATGATTTGTAGTTTTTCCTGTTTGATTTCCTTTAGCGTCTGATACATTTGTTCCAACTGCCAATGTATCAATATCAGTTATTCCTGTATTTTCCCCTGTTTGTATATTTTTTTTAGAAATTGGAATCAAATGGTCATAAAAATTGTAGATATTATTTTCAAAGTGTCGAATTGCTTTAGGTGGTAAAGCCTTAGCTGTGACCAGAAATGCAAACTCATCTCCAAGCATTACATCTACCATTCTATCCACTCCTTGGTAATTTTCATTATCACCATTTATTCCTGGTACTCCATCCAAATTTCCAATAAAATTCATATTAGAAAGTGTGTCAATAATTTCCTGTTCCTCTTCATCCTGCAATTTTGTTATTTTACTTCCTCTAAAATTGCTTTCAAGTCCAGGTTTAAGAATCATCTCGCCCAACTCATCTATATTATATGCTAAAGTTATCTTCTGAATCAAATCTCTTGATATTCCATAATAAAAAGATACACCCTTTTTATCACCTTTGATTAGATAAAGAAAATTAACACCCTTTATTCTCATTGCACTTAGTACATTTTCTAGTGCTTCTTTACGTGGTGCCTTATTTTCAAAGGTAATCCTATCAATTCTATAGAATACAACATCTTCAAGTTTTATTGATGGATTAGAACCGATATTAATTCTTTTGTCATCTTCAAGATAATATTTTTCTGGACTTTTAATAAAATCCAGCACAAATTTTTCCTTATCCATCCCCAATACTCCCATTATTCATGCTCATTTTTCCATTATCACTGCAGTCTGATATATCTCTTTGTTCTTTACAATCAAGTTCTGTTCTAGTAACACATCTATATATTTCATTGTATACTTTTTCTTTAAATATATTTTTCTAGATACTGAAAATAATGTATTCGGAAAAACCAGGAAATTAAGTATTTCGCCAAAGCGTTGCATTCTTTTTTTACTTAACAATGCATTGCTATATCCAAGCATAATCTCCTTCTCTTTTCGGGGTAGTAAATTATATCCATGAAATGAATAATCTTCTTCAACAAGCAAAATAATACTACAATCATCTGTTGTATTATTTTTTATAATATTCTCAAAACTTTTCATGGTTTCCCTTTCCAGACAAGAAACTTCCATAATTTGAGATAATTTCATCAGTTTTTTCAATGCTGGTGCCAATAATTTATCCTTCTTGTTGTAAAAGCTAGTTTCTGTGCCATCTGACATTAATGCAAATCCATGTATATTTCCCAATTTTCCTTTTATGATTTTCATAGTATGTAACACATCTCTTGAAGTAACAAAAACAGTAGTATTAACAAACTCACCATTTTCTGGATGTGAAGCTATTTTTATTTCATCATCTTTCAAATAGCCAATTACACCATCACCTATATGGATCAGTATATATTTATCATCTTTTACAGCAGCAACTAGCAATGTTGATGCCAACTCTTTTATATCACATCCATAGTTAATTGCAATCTTCTGAAGCCCATCAATCAGGTCATTTACAATTTTTCTTTTAATAGCTGATCCGTCTTCTTCAGCATAATACATATCAAAATCATCAGTCAATACTTCACAAATTTGTTTAGTAACATATTCTGCACCATAATGTGACATTTTGGCTGATCCTGCCCCATCTGCTAATGCAATAGCATATATATCATTTTTAAAGAGTGCATATGTTTTATCCTGACAAGGTGTTTCAGTTTTAATATGCCCTCTACCCTGAACTGCACATTGAATTGTATTCCACATAATCGCCCTCCAACAAAAAATTTTTGAATTACAATTCGGCCCAACCTTTGATTCCTTCAATATCAAGTTTAACCGTTTCTCCTGGGGTAGACTGTGAAACCCTTGAAACACTTTGGCTTAACCAAACAAAAAATTCCCTGAATTTAAGTCCTTTAAGTTTAAGCGCAGGTCTTTTAGGTGAAAAACTATTCAATGTTGACATATCTGATTCATCACCTATACCAATTGGAAAAACTGTAAGTTTTTTATTATTAACCATGTCTGTTGTGCGTTGAATTGCTCTTGCAAGTTCCCCTGGACTTCCATTTGGTTCCCCATCGGTCATAAGAACCAACCATGGCTGATAATAATCTACACCTTTATCTTTATATTCCTGCTTACGTTTTTCAAGCAAATCTAATGCAAGATTTACACCTTCTCCCATTGCTGTATCACCTGTAGCTATAAGTTCTGGAAAGTCTTCCTGTCTTTCAATATTTGCAAAATCCATTACACATGTAGCCCTGTCATTAAATGTAACAACACAGATTTCGGCTGAATATACTGCCATTTCATCTTCTCTAATTGCATCATAAAATTGTTCTACTCCACTCATCAGTTCATCTATTCGGCTTGTGCCACCTGTAACAAGATTCCATGTTTTTCCATCATCATATATTGTTTCCCCAGTTTCAACGCAATCACCTTCTACAACCCCCATAGAACCACTTGTATCAAGGCAAAGACATATAGCCACCCTTGGTGTTGGATTATTTACAAGATCCTGAACTCTTAACAACATATTACTGCTCATTAAAACCACCTCTCTAATTCTCCATTAACCACTTTTCAAACGTTTTATATAAACTTATCACATCATTTTCTTTTTAATGTAAAGTTAATAGTTCAAACATTATAGTATAGTTATACTACATTCCTTATAATGTCCATCTTTAAAAAACAATTTTCCATCTTTCACACTATACCCCAAACACTGACTTACTGAATAATCTGTTAATTGTTGATTATCTGTTCCATCAATGCGTACTTTGTATAAAAAACTTCCCATATCCTCGTTTGCATAATATACCCATCCATTAAATTTAAAACCATTTCTTATATCATGTCTGGACATATCTATTTTTTCCTGTACAGAAGAATTTGCTTTTCTTTCAACTTTTTGGCTCTTAATCTGACTTTCTGTTAAATTTGCTTTTTTTAACACTTGCTCTGCTTCAATCAAATGTTTTTCTATAACACTTATTTTCTTTTCTAATTCTTCTATTCTTCTATCATATGTATTAATCATATTTGAAACAATATCTTCGCAATGCCTGCTAAGTGATTGAATCATCCGCTCCTCATATTGAGGAATAATCTTTGATAATTCTTTTCTTACTTCACCAATAACTGCTTCATATATTTCCCTTGCATCATTTGCCATATCAGTCTCCTTTTCATTTTTATAATTCGCCCCAGCCTTTGATTCCTTCAACATCAAGTTTTACACACTCTCCTGGGGTAGATTGTGAAGTTTTTGAAACACTCTTGCTTAACCATGAGAAAAATTCCCTGAATTTCAGCCCCTGTAATTTTAGTGGTGCTCTGTTAGGTGAAAACTTTGCCAAAGTACTCATATCTGCCTCTTGTCCAATTCCAATAGGAAATATTGTTAGCTTCCTAGAATTTACAAGATCCACTGTCCTCTGTATAGCTCTTGATAATTCTCCTGAATTTCCATTTGGCTCTCCGTCGGTCATAAGAACTAACCAAGGCTGGTAATAATCAACACCCTTATCCTTATATTCATTTTTGCGTTGCTCCAACAAGTTTAAAGCCATATTTACTGCCTCTCCCATCGGAGTCATGCCATTAGCCTTCAATACAGGAGGATCAGGTTGCAATTCCAGGCTTGCAAAATCTTCCAGACAGATGGCATCATTTCCACCAAACGTTACAATACATATCTCTGCTGAATACATTGCAACTTCATCATCCTTTATTGCATTGTAAAACAACTGGACTCCACGGTTAAGCTCACTAATTGGCTCACCAAACATTGATCCACTGACATCAAGGCAGAGACATACTGGTACTCTGGCAGTTGGATTGTTTACAAGATCCTCCATTCTTAAAAGTAAATTATTATTCATAAATACCTCCTGATATGAATTTTACATTTTATATATTTTGATTCAAATTATACGCCGCCCACATAATTGTTTCTTCTAACTTGTTAATCCTTTCTTTCAGATATCGGATTTCATCTTTCTGCTCAAAAATCTCTTGTGCATATTTTGACAGCTCACTTTGAAATCTCTGTGTTATATCTTTGGTAATTTGTTCATACAAATCCCTTTTCATTCTTTCATCATCCATTGTTAACTATTCCTCTCGCATAGTTTACCATACTTATATACAATTTTTTACACTCAAGGTATTTGCCTTCCTTTATCAAATCAATGCATGGCCTAATAAAATCTTTCATTAAAATTTCACAATATTCTGCATATTTTAATGATTTTTTTAAAATACTGACAATCAAAGGCGCACTATTATAATACTCTGTAATCAATGCTATTCCATCACTCTGCTGCTTAAGCCAAGTATCACGGTAATTTCGTAAAATTATTAACTCTTCACAATTGTCATCTTTGCCATAATATTCACACACTGCGGTTGTTATAAAACATAAAGAGCCTGAACTAGAATTAGAACTACCATTACTATAGATGTGACTATCCAAATTACTTCTTGAACTGTTATTACTATATGTATTTTCGTAACCACTAATTTTTTTTGAATCCCTACAGGCTTTACAACGCTTAGGAATATCATAACCTTTCTGGCGATAAAAATCATATTGATTATTTGTTAATTCAAATGTTTTGCCACAATTAATACAATTTCGTGTTACCCTGACAGCATTACCACGATCAAAACACTCTTGGCAAACATCATATCTTTTTGCGTTTTTTACATATTTCTGATAATTTGTAAAAAGTAACTCTTTGCCACACTTTTTGCATTTATATACTTCACCCTGATTCAAACAATTTCGGCAAATACCATTTTTACACTGAGATTCTTCAACCTCATGCTGACATAATTTGCAATTAATATAAGTTGCCTTCGGATTCTTTTTCAATCTTGTCGGAAACAATTCCTCAGACATCTTGTCCTGTTGCCCATACTTTCCACTATCCAGCAATTCAAGAAAATAGCTAAATTTAAGAAGCCATTCATTAACTGATAATCTTTTATTTTCTAATGAATATTCCCCTCCTTTTCTAAAAGTATTATAAAATGCTTCTTTCAAATCATAGGTCAAATGACTCCAAATATATCTCCAAGGACCTTCTGGCGTTTTCTTATTTGAACTCTCTCCAAAAGGATATGAAAAATCCATCTTCATTATATTTGATACTGGATCTTCACCACCTTGTTGTGAATATGGTGGTTTTCCAGGAAGCATTATCATAAATAATAGTGTCGCCACTGCAAAATTTTCATTTCCCATTGTTCTGAGGAAATCTGAAAAATGCTTTCTTTGAATTTCTGGGGCAGTAAAATTAATTGTTCCAACAGGGCATGGAAAATCTTCTACCTGAAAGCTGTCAGTATCTACAAAATAAACCTCTTTAGGTGAAACAACCAATATATTTGCAGGATTGATATCTCCAATAATTACATTCCGATCATGCAGGTATTTTATCTTCTCCAGAATAGTTACACATAGTTCAACTGTATCTCTCTTTTTCCATCCTGGAAATTTTTTGAGAAATAATGGTTTTGGTCCAAATACACTTTTCTGAAGTTCTATTCCCTTAGCCTTAGGCATTAAATATCCAACAAATTCTTTATTTGAATTATGTAGAATAGCTACTGGGTAACAGATACCAGTACAATCAATTTCCTTTGTCAGCATCAATTTTATCTTTTCATATTTTCTTGTTGTAATATTTTCTTTTTTATATATTTTTGCAACATATGGAGTATTTGTCTCATATACAGCAGCCTCTCCACCGACACCTAATTGTTTTGTTAATCTCACAGATCCCTGTGGTGTATATACAATTTCATTTTCAGAAGGCATCTTATATATATTAATTCTTGTATCTGGTAATTTTGTAATTACTGTGCAAATTTTAAATACCTCATCGGGATTCAAATCTAACTCTATTGTCTTCTTACCATTATTCTTCCTTTTAGATTCAGTATTATTTATCTTTCCATTCCAATTAAAATCACTTAAAAATCCATATTTGTTAATTCGTTTAACCTGAACAGGATTAGCCTTCACTGATCTGTTATCATTTAAAGCTAAAATATCTTTTGCCAGATCATTATCTTGTGTAATCAACAACAAATTATGTGTCATTCTAAATTTAGTAAAAACCACCTGAAACACATTGTCAGCAAAATTATCTGTACTTTCCCCACGAACCTCTATATATCCAGCACTCATTAACTGATTCATTACTTTTATACAATTATTAGCATCTTTCATCAATTCAGGTTTATTCTTATTCTTAGAGTGTTTCTCTAATTCATCCAGACTTCTTAAAAGTACAATAATTTTCATATTATATATTTGAAGTAAAGGAATAACATTTAGCCAAAATTTATCTGCAGCAGAATTTAGAAGGCTACATGTATCTATAAAAATTTTACAATTCTTTACATATTGTTCTAATGCATCACGAGCGTATTCTTCCTTATTTATCTCATTATTGTTAGCCATAACTACTCCCTTTTATATTTAATCTATCTACATGTTACAAATACAGTAAACATTAACAAACATCTATGACATAATTTTATCTTTCAGTTGCACTTTTTATCTTTTTTCTCCAATCCTTATGCTTTTTCAAAGTGACTCTCTTATCCATAGGTCTTGGAGTATCCTTCGGAATAGCCCATGACTTTCCAAATTTTACAGCATTTTGTATTCTTCCATCACCACACATTGTCTGTACTGTCCCCTCATTAAGATTCCTTTCTCTGTAGCTTCTTTTACTGTAATAAACCCTCCAATCATGTATCCTTCTTTTATCTTAAAAAAGTATCATTATCTTTGGCAATGCAAATATGCCTAATATGCAACTGATTATCATATTATAAACCATGTAGCCTTACATTATATTTTTCAATTATTTTCTTATTAAGCCCTTATTTTATCATAATCGTATATCCGTAGATTGTCAATATAAAACCAGCTAATTCACATGCAAATTTTGAGGTCTTGTGCAAACAGGCTCTTTTTTGAGGCGGTAAAATGCAGAAGAAGTTTTTTTAATATTTATGATAGGCTTATAATACTGATTATGGAACCAAAATAGCAATAAAAGACTGTACTATTAAAGAAACCATAGCAAGACAACTATTAATGAAAAGGTCAGTGTATGTTCAGAAATATTACAGATACACAATGCAAAATATCTAAAAATTGGAATGAATGATAAAATATCACAGCATGTAGATTTTTCCTATATTTATGGAATAGATATAACACTAGGGTTCCAGAAAGATGGGAAATGCCTAGGTTTTACCATTACATTAATCCCAAAAAACATTAACACTTTCACCAATAAAAGTTACAGAATCCTGTTTGTTCTTCCAAAAACAGATAAAACAAAAAAATATGATAATTTATATACAGAGATAAAAAAAGGGTTGTTTTATGAATTGTATTGTGACTTTCCGAAAGAACTGAAAAATCTTATTGATATGAACTGGACTTAATAATGATATCGTATTTGGCATCTTTTGCTACCAATAGAAAATTGCAGTGTAAACATTCCTCCTCCCTCTTTCATATTTATATCCTATTTTTCATTTCTGCTACCACAGCAGTAAATTCCATGTATATTTTCCAGAAATCATACCTTACAAAATTTCTGCTATAATTCAAAAAGAAAAACCGAAAATAAGCAGCAAAGATGTTCTAAACAAGGGAGAAAGATATATATGGGAGAGGTCATCTCATTTAAAAAAGCAAAAAAGAAGAAAGAAATTGAGGACGAGTTATATCAAAGAAAGGGCAGAATAGAAACAGCAAGGGCATCAATAGAAGAATACTGGAAAAATGTAAAAAAGGAAGAGGAAGAGTGGTTTAGGGAAAGGTTCGGGGAAAGATATAGTGATGATATTCCAGTAATAGATTCCATGCCTAATGCAGCAAAAATACAGTATCTTGCTATTGGTATGTTAAAACTGATTCCAGACATATTCCATGGCAACAGCTGGGACATACAATTTGATACCTGGCTTTATTTTTATAAATTATACATTTTAGAATTTTATCCTGTCTATGAAAATTATGTCAAAGAAAATAAGGAATTTGAGAAACCATATCAATATAAATTTAAACCTATGACAAAAAATAAATTGGAAGAGGATTTAAAGGGTTGTTTGACAAAACTGATTGAATTATATCCAGAAAAATGTGACGAAGATAAAACATCTATAATGTATCAGAGTGCAAGATTATTTGAGATTGACGAAGTTTTATTTGATTTATTTTACAATGAATTAATGGAATAACAGCAGAAAACCTAGAAGGGCAGCAGAACACTGTCGTTTTACAATTACTAAAATAACTGCATGAAGACATGTATACAGGTTTACCAATCTGCAAAATTACAAGTAAATGTGATTACAATTCTATTAGTCTGAATGTTTGCAAATCTACATGTTTACTGGTTTACATTCATGTCAGTCTACAAAAATAATACTCTTTAATAAAAAGAAGTAAAAAAAGAGGAGGAATGCTATACGACATCGCATTAAACATTCCTCCTATCTCTCTATATAGCCTCTCGGATTCTCCAACCCTTATTTTCTGCGGCTTTCAAACCCAGTTTTATAAAAATTCCCCCACTTTTTTGCCAAAAACACTTGACAAACCAGTCAAAAAATGCGGCGCTTCGCGCCTCTTAATTAAAAAAGCAC